>JAGGXP010000024.1 GCA_021163005.1 Candidatus Aenigmatarchaeota archaeon
ACCATGATAAAGAAGGGCTGGAACCTCAAGCGATATGGTCTCGATTTTGTTGCCAAGGAGCTCATAGGAGAGGAGAAGAATGATGTAAAAAAGTCCGAAATAGGGAAGTTCTGGCACGGCACGCAGGAGCAGTTTGAAACGCTGGCAGAGTACTGCAGGCAGGACAGTGTTCTTGCGCTTGACCTGCTTCTCAAGCTTGACCTGCTGGACAAGTACAGCGCTCTTTCAAAGATATCAGGTTCCCTTCTCAATGACATACTTGAAGGCGGCGAAAGTCAGAGAATAGAAAACTACTTCCTAAGGGAGTTCAACAAGGAGGGGTACATAATACCCACGAAGAACGGCAGGCAGGCAGAGAACGGGAATGGTGAAAACGCTAAGGACTTCAAGGGAGGATTTGTGATAGAACCAGAGAAGGGTATGCATTCCATGGTTCTCGTGCTTGATTTCAAGTCCATGTATCCGTCTCTTATACGAACATATAATATATGTCCCACAACGCTTATGGTTTCGGATGAAGACGTCCCGCACATAACGACGCCCACCGGCGCCAGGTTCGTCACAAAGGATGTAAGGCATGGTATAATACCAAGGATTCTTGAGAATCTTATGAACGAGAGGGCCAAAGTGAAGAAGCTTCTGAAGGATGCGGATGCAAAAGACAGGAAAATGCTCGACATGAAGCAGTTCGCAATAAAGATAATGGCCAATGCTTTTTACGGCTATTTTGGTTATACAAGGGCAAAGATATACAATGTGGCTATAGCAAGTTCTGTAACTGCATTCGGAAGGGAAACCATACATCAGACAGCCAAGGCCATGAAAGATGATTTTGGCTATGAGGTCGTTTACGGGGACACCGATTCCGTTATGATAAAGGTCCCCACAGAAGATGCGGACGAGGCTGAGAAAATAGGCAGGAGAGTTGCCGCAGAAATGACCAGACGTCTTCCCGGCGTCATGGAGCTTGAGTTCGAGAAGATATTCAAACGTTTCCTCCCGCTGACAAAAAAGCGCTACATGGGGCTTTTGCTGTACAGGGACAAGGACGGCACGTGGAAGGACGACATCGTGATGAAGGGTATAGAGACTGTGAGAAGGGACTGGTGCGAGCTTACAGGCGAAACCATGAAATCCATAATAGAGATACTCCTCAAAAAGAATGATACCAAAGAGGCAGTCGATTATTTCAAAAAGGTTGTTGAGAGTCTTCTGAAAGGCAGGATTGACATCGAGAAGCTTGTCATAACCAAGACTATAACGAAGAGACCTGAAGCTTATGTTGGTGTCCAGCCGCACGTCGAGGTAATAAAGAAGATGAAGCAGCGCAATTCAATGGATGTGCCTGGTGTGGGAGACAGGATAGGATATGTGATAGTCAAAGGCATGGGTATGCTCTCAAAGCGCGCTGAAGACCCTGCCCATGTCAGGGAAAACGGGCTTTCGGTTGATTCGCGCTATTACATAGACAACCAGCTGCTGCCCCCGCTTGAAAGAATATTCAGTGCAATAGGCATAAGCAGGGAAGAGCTTATGGGCATGGGCAAGCAAATGAAGCTGTTTGATGCGCTGAACAACGGGAAAGTGCAGGAGAAAACACCAGTGAATGCTGCTGATGTTACCGGTTTTGTGTGTGATGTATGCAACAGGGGTTATGTGGTTGCTCCGCTGACCGGAAAATGTGAATGTGGTGGCAGGTTGTTGTTCTCGGCAGGGGACAAGCGCTCTGAAATTGCTGCTACACAATAATTCACAAATACACATAAGCGCAATGTTTCTGTTTTAGGATGTTCTTGTTTTTCTTCATGATTTGTCTGCCATGGACGTGAATTTCCACATGAAATAAGGGGGTCATTCTGAATGTGGTGTGTTTTTTCTTCATATTACATTCATATAGCTCCTTGATATCGTTTTTGTTAAATTTTGTACATTTCCACAGGAAATAAGGGGGTAACATCGTCATATGAAGTTTTTGCACTTCTGCGCATAAAGCCCAAAATTGACTTTAACCGCTCAAATGAACAGCGTGTTTAATGTGAAAGAAGTCAATCCAGAAAAGTATATGATTGTCGGAAGCATGAGAAAACCCATTAGATACATTCTTCTCACTCCAAGAAGCCCGCACGAGACGCCAAGAACTGTGCACAGAGCTGCTATCACGATGCCGTTAAGTCCCGATATAATGACAATTATGATTATGAGTGCCGACAATACAGCTGTATTTACAGCTTTGTAGCTGATTTTCGGGAAAATTCCGACCATGCCTCTGGAGAGTTTCAATGTGATTAACGATGCCATGAAGCATGAAAAAAGAGATGTGAATATTATGAAGTAAACGTCAGCCGCGGCCGGAATGCCCATGCTTTCATATATTGCGAGGGCTGCCCCTGATCGCGTTTTCATGAGCGTGTGAAGTGATATGAATGTTAATGTGACTGCTGCTGTGTTGATACCTCCAAGTGAAATCATGAAGTCTTTTTCCCTTCCCCTGAGCAAGGTGTTTGAGAGCACGCCTGCCTGGGAGGGCCCCACACCCGGCAGTATGCCGACGAGCATGCCCGCCAGCCAGCCCGTGAATCCTCCCTTGATGAATCTTATGTCCTTGTTGCCTCTGATTTTCTGCTTCGGGAATATGTTTGCTGTGCTCATGCTCGTTATTATGACAGGCAGGCCGAACAGGCCGGTCAATGCGGGAAACATCGCTTGCTGCGAAGAGAATGAGGAAAGCAGGAGAATCCCTGAAATGCCTGAAACTATAAAAAAGAACAGCCCATAGTGCCTTTTCCTGTCCGGCAGCAGAAGTGCCAGCAGGACAGCTGCAAGAAGGATGTGTATGTATGATTTCACATAACTGTAAAGCATGGGCAGAAACCACATAAGAAATGGGGACGAAATGGCTGTAAGTGTTGTGACTGTAACTGCTCCTGCTACTGTGAGCACAACTGCCTCGTGTCCGAGGCCTTTCAGGAGAAACCTGTGGCCCGGAAGCACGGAAAGAGATGTCCCGTCTTCTGGTGCCCCGAGAAATATGCTTGGTATGAAACTCGTTATGCTGTTGGTAACTGCCAGTGAAACCACAAAAGATATAAGCGCGTAGGCGCCTGTGCCTGAAAGTGTTATCAGGAAAGGCATCAGCATAACAAAAAGCGTATTCGGGTGTATGCCTGGTATAAGGCCTGTCAGCACGCCGAGGGCTATGCCGGCAGACAGAAAAAACAGGATTTCCAGAAACATCAGCTCATTTCCACCTTCCTTGTCTTCAGGTTTATGAGCGCGTTGTGTCCTTTTGGCATGGAGATGATGCTGACGCCTTTGTAATTCTCCACCCATGGCGGGTTCCGGCTTATGAACCATATGATATCCGGTATTGTCTCAAACACCATTGCACTGTTTGGTATCGCGGTTTCCTTTCTTACTATATGCCTTCTTTTGAGCATTTTTACTGCGTCTTCCTTTTCCACAGGATTATCGGTTTTGTACACAAATATGACAGCTTTTCCTGTTCCGTTTTCAAGGAATAACCACGCGGGATTTGTTATCATCCGCTCCTGCCCCTGCTCTATCAGACTGTCTTCTGTTATGACTACATCAGCGTTTTGCTCGTGGCTGCCTCTCTCATATGTAAGCAGCACCTTTCCTGTCATTGTGTTTATCTCCCTGTCAAGAGGTATATCCGGGTATGATATCTCCTCTCCCACAAGGATGCCGTTCCTCATCCAGCCGGAAACAGCGATGACATCATGTATGTCCGGGCGGGTTGTGCTCCTGACGTGCAGGATGCCTGTGGTGTCCTGAATGACAAAGCCTCCTTCCGCGGTTTCGGAAACCATTCCTATTACAGTTATTTTTGCGTTTGTTCTTCCTATGTTGTTTATAGAGACAGCGCTCGTCTTCCTTAACAGCATCCTGCGCACGGCTTCATAGCGCTGTACATTTATGTTCACAACATCATCTACTGTGATCTCCCTGGAAAGTTTTACTCCCTTTATTCGGCATGTTATCCTTTTCTTTGCCGCTCCCGCGGGTGCTGACTGTGCTATTGCGTCTGTCTCGCCGTCAATGGCTGTCATGCCTTGTTTTTCTATTTTTTCAAGAGTTTCTGGTGTGACTATTATGCCTTTCCTGAGAAGTTCCCTCACTATTTCTTCCTTGTTCATGCAACCACTATACATTCAGAAAGGATTCCGGGAATTCATAAGCCAGCGTCCGCGTCATTATCTTTATCAGGTCGGGGTTCAGTTGAAGGTTTATTTTTCTCGTCCTTCCGTATCTTCCTTTTGAAACAATAGAGGCGTTTATGACGCCTAGCATGTCCAGTTCTGATATCAGGTCAGAGACACGCCGTTGTGTAAGAGCCTTCAGGCCGTATTGGTTTGTAAGTTTTTCGTACAGCATGTAAACATCGCCCGTCTGCATTGCTTTCTGGCTCTTTCCGTAAAGTTTTATCATCGACAGCAGCACTATTTTTGAGTGTTTTGGCTGTGACTTGACCACCTCAACCACCCTGTCCTTGTCTATTTTGGCCTGTGCCTTGTTTATGTAGCTCTCGTTTACTGTTGTCTTGCCCTCCCTTTCACAGAGTTCGGCTGCCACCCTCAGAAGATCAAGCGCCTTCCTTGCGTCGCCATTCTCCTGGGCAGCAAGGGCAGCGCACTTCCTTATGGCGCCGTATTCCACTGTGTTTTCATTGAACGCCATTGACACGCGCGCCTCAAGTATGTCCTTTATTTCCTGTGCATTGTAAGGAGGAAACACCATTTCCTCTTCTGAAAGCGATGATCTTATCCTCGGGTCCAGCTGGTCTATGAATCCCACCTTATTAGAAATGCCTATTATTGTTATTTTTGAGCCGCTTGAGTTTATGTCCTGGTTTATCCTCGTGATTGTGTATAGTATTTCGTTTCCCACTTTTCCCAACAGTGCGTCTATTTCATCAAAAACGAAGATGACGCTGCCGCCGTAATTCTCTATATGCTTGGTGAGTTTTTGGTAAAGTGTGTTGGTTGGCAGGCCTGTAAATGGAACGTTCTCCCCGAAAAACGATATTATATTCGTGAGCATGCGGTATTCGGTGTCTGATATTTTTTTCATCTTACAGTTGATATATATTATCTTAACCTTCCTGCCGCTTTCCTTTGCTGCTTCCTCAAGGGACGATGTCACCTTGCGTATGCACAGGCTTTTTCCTGTTCCTGTTTTACCGTATATGAAAATATTCGATGGTTTTTCGTTTCTCAAGACAGGGGCTATTACATGAGCGAGCTCCTCTATCTGCTTCTCCCTGTGCGGTATGTTGTCAGGTGTAAAATCAGATGAAAGAGCGTTCTTGTCTTTAAACAAACCAACTTTGTTGGTGTAGGAACGGAATATGTCATTAAGTGATGATTGTGACATGGTTATCAACTGGAATTATTATTTCATGATATACTTTAAAAAGGTTTATTTCCACTGGAGAATTTTCGCGTGTTTTCTTATGTTTTTCATATATCCTAACACAGACCCTCTGGTTTCCTGTGGAATTTGTTTATATCATAAAACGACAACAATAATAGTTATAACTCTGTTATAGTATAATACAATAACAACAAAACATAAAACAAAACAGGAAAAATTCCATCAGAAACATAGGTGTGTGTCTTAGCTTATAACATATTTATCTTTAAAACAACAAATAACACTATCCGGTGATGGTATGCGTATATTGGTAATAGCAGACATTCACAGCAGATTTGACATGTTGCAGAAAATAATGGATGAAGTCAGTGATGAGAATTATGACATAATTGTGTCACAGGGAGACTTCACTGACATGTTCACGACCACGACAAATTTTACACAAATGGAAATAGCAGATGTCATAGTGCAGAAGCTTATGATACCCAATAAGCCGCTTTTCTGTGTTCCCGGAAACCACGATCCGTATGAACTGCTTGACATATTTGACGATTACGGCATCAATCTTCATCAGAAAAAGACAGACACGAACGGCTTTACCATGATAGGCTGGGGTGGTGCCGACACACCGTTCCGCACAAACTTTGAGCCCACTGAAGAGGAAACAATGGATGTGCTCAAGGGTCTTCTTGTCGGCGTTGGGGGGGAATGGATACTTGTTACGCATGCGCCGCCAAAGGGCACCAAGCTTGATATAGTTGACAAAAAAAAGCACGTCGGCTCAGAATCCATACGGAAAATAATAGAGAAAAAACAACCCCTTTTGGCTCTCTGCGCTCATATACACGAAAACAACGGTACTGACAAAATAGGCAAAACAACAATCTTTTATCCCGGGCCTGCATACAGCGGCTATTATGGATTCGTGGATATAGAGAACAACATGGTCATATGCAAAACACACAGAATACGCAACTAAATGCTGTGCGCCCTTTCCATGAAGTCTTCCACATTCGTGTTTTCGCACACAGAAAGAGGAATTTCCTCCACCACTGCTATGTTCTTGGCGACATCGCTCACGCCTGCTTCCGGAAGATTGTGCAGCACCATGAGCGCAGGTCTGAGATTGGCAACCTTTATGGCTATCATAGGTCCCTTGCCTGTTGTTATGTTTGTAAAGACAAGAGCCCGCTGCGTAGTCACACCATAAAGCTTTCTGAGCTCTGAAAACGACAGTTCTGTAATAGCTTTGACCGAATCGATTAGTGTGTATCCGTAAACCTTTGCATTCTTGTTAAGCACAGGTGTTATGAGCCTTGCACCGACCTTCCTGCAGAATTCCTCGACCCCCACACCATCTTCGAATTCCCTTATGTCAAGTATGGCAGATGACACACTTTTCTCGTCATCCACTGTGAGGAATTCCTTAAGTACCTCGCCACCATGCTGTATGTCTATCTTCATCAGCGCCTGAACATACTTTCTGAGAAATATTATGCCCGGCGACTTCCTCCTGCCAGATTCATAGTCTGAAATTACAGATGATGTGACACCAAGCATTCTCGCCAGCTCTTTCTGGGATGTTCTGAATAATGAACGCCACTTTTTTATGGCCCTGCTGGGATCTTCAGCCATAGCTATCTCGCCTATTATGGTCTTTGCGAGATGCTCTTTCCTGAGATCAAATTCTTCCCCGTGTTTGTTCATAGTTCGTTAATTGACTGTCAGATTTAAATAAATCGCCGATAATCACAAAAAGAGCGGAATGAATACAATAGCCACAATTGACATGAGCTTTATCAGTATGTTGAGAGACGGGCCGGATGTGTCTTTGAACGGATCACCCACTGTATCACCCACAACTGCAGACGCATGTGCAGCGGAACCCTTTCCGCCAAGGTTGCCTTCTTCTATGAACTTCTTCGCGTTATCCCATGCCCCGCCGGAATTGGCCATCATGAGGGAAAGGAGAAAACCTGTTATTATGGCTCCGGCCAGAAGACCGCCAAGCGCCTGCGTGCCAAGCAGCAGACCGACTGCTATGGGAGTAAGCACAGCAAGAAGACCGGGCTTAATCATTTCCCTGAGTGCCGCATTTGTGGATATCTCTATGGGTCTGTTGTAATCAGGCTCAACCCTGCCCTCGAGCACACCCTTCCTTTTGAACTGCTTCCTGACTTCCATGACCATCTTTACAGCCGTGCTCCCGACGGCATTCATTGTGAATGCAGAAAACACAAACGGAAGAAGCCCGCCGATGAACATGCCTGATATGACCAGCGGATTCATGATGTCTATGCTGCTTAGACCCACGACAGCGCTGTAAACAGAAAACAGTGCAAGTGTCGTAAGCGCAGCCGAACCTATCGCAAATCCCTTGTTTATGGCAGCTGTGGTATTGCCAACAGCATCAAGTGCCTCAGCTCTCTCCCTCACCTTTTTTCCTGCCTTTGACATCTCCGCTATGCCCGCTGCGTTGTCAGCAATCGGGCCGTAGGAATCAGTTGCCAGTATCATGCCTAATATGGACAGCATGCCGACAGCCGCCATGGATATGCCGTAAAGTCCCAGAAATGAATATGATGCTATCATGGCCGCGCAGACAGCAAGCACGGGAATTATAGTCGATATCATGCCAACAGAAAGCCCTGTTATGACTGTTGTAGCTGCGCCTGTTTCTGACGCTTCTGCTATGGACCTTACCGGTGACCCCTCTCTTGATGTATAATACTCTGCGCTGAGACCTATGACAACCCCGCCTACAAGGCCGGCAACTATGCAGTAGAGAATACCCATACTAAGACCGAGATAAGACACAATTACATAAGACAGCAGAACAAGCATGCCGGATGAAACAAACACACCGTTGTTGAGTATGCCTTCTATCTTTCCCCTGCCGACAAACACAAACAGTATTCCCGCCAGGGAAGCGAATATGCCGGCTGCGGCAACCAGCAGCGGCAGTTGCACATAAACCGTGCTTATGAGAACAGCGATAGCCATGGCAGCTATTATGGAGTCGACATAGCTTTCAAAGAGGTCAGCCCCCATGCCGGCTATGTCGCCCACATTGTCGCCCACGTTGTCAGCTATTACAGCGGGATTTCTTGGGTCATCCTCCGGTATGCGCTGTTCGACCTTTCCGACCATGTCGGCACCGACATCAGCTGCCTTGGTGTATATGCCGCCGCCGACCCTGCTGAAGAGCGCTACAGAGCTCGCGCCGAACCCGAAGCTGAACAAAAGGCCGGTGTCATTAAAGACAAGATAGAGCAGCGTTACCCCGAGAAGCCCTATTGCAACAACAAGAAGACCCATAACAGAGCCTGCTGAAAATGCTGTCCGCAGACCCTTTTCAACACTTTCTGTGCAGGCGTTTGTTGTTTTTGCATTCGTTGACGTTGCAGTTCGCATGCCTATGTTTCCTGCAAGCATGGAGCATAAAGCGCCGGCAATGAAAAAGCCAGCTGAAAGCGGCTGTATGAATATATACAGTATCACAGCAAGCGCCATCACAAAGAGCATGAGCGACTTATACTGCGCATTCAGGTATGTAAGCGCCCCGGTGTGTATCATGTCAGAGAATTTCTTCATCTCATCTGAACCGAAACCCTGTTTTTTTGCGTGCCTCGCAAAAAACACGGCAGATGCCAGTGCCGCTGCAACAGCAAGCATGACCCAGTAAAAATACATATTAATTAATAGACAGGACCACTAAAAAACATTCACCACAAAAACAGGCTAATCCTGGCGATTTTATTGGCCGGTGAGAGACCGTACCTGTTTATCACGGCTTTGCCTTCACCTTCAGGCGGCGTCCTTCCACAGTTTATGTACGTCGTAGTGCCGTCAGAAACAGTAAGGTTCATATGAATGTAGGATATATATGGGCTTTCCTCCCGGAGACTGAGATTGTCGAGCAGGCCGATATAGTCGGTCGTGCACATGGACTGAAAATCCTGCATTTTGACCGTGTCAAGCTTCGGCCACTCGCTGAATATGCCGTTCCCCGTGCTGCCCGCAAGCATCTCTGTAACGCGTACGGCATTCTCTTCCAGCCTGTCGGAGCTGTACCTGACATGCCTGCTGTTGAAGTCGCCTGAAACGAACGCTATTGTGTAAAATATCACAGCAAACACTATGAGCGACGCTATTACAAATTCAAAGACAATCTGCCCTTTTTTATATCTCATACAGGGAATACACCAATCTTGGAGAGAAGTATGAATATGAATATGGCAATGGACACCATTATCATTGAATGCTTCGCTCCGGCAACAGCAGAGTTTTCGCCAAGCTGGCCCGCTATCAGCCCCGAGCACAGACCCTGTATGACAAGCACGTAAAAGAACAGCGATATGTAATAACACCCGACGCCGTACGGGTCCACGTCAAGCATGGAGCAGGTGCCATCAAAAAGCCCGCAGGGAAAGGGTATCGCGAGGTCTGAACACGGATTGGAGAATGTCGATGAAAAAGATGCGATTGCATCGGTTTCCGATCCACCGAGTGATACTGTTGTCATCATTGGGACGAAGATGTATATTATCACTATGACTATACCAAGGAACATGAAGAATATGCCGTATGTTACCATGACATGCTGGCTGGTCACGTTGCGTCTTTCCTCCTCGGCTTCCCTAAGCATATTCATGTTCACCGCTGCAGAGTCAAGGGTTGCCACGACATTGCCGCCGGACTTGTAGACCTCCTTTATGATGTTTAGAACCTCTGTTATACTTGTGGATTCTTTCACCTTTTCCCCGAATATGTCTAGAACACGGAGGAAGGGAACGCCCCATGAAAGCTTGTTGGACATCTTCTTTATCTCGTCAGTGAGTTTGCCGTAATTCGTCTTGGAAGCCATTTTTATGGAATTCTCAAGCGTCATTCCGGAGCGCTTTGAATCAGCCAAATCCCTTATGAAATTTGGGAACTGCCTTTCTATACCCTTGAGCCACGCGTATTTGGAATACCTGTATGCAAAATACGGAACAACCGCTATGAACATGGCTATTATTATTGTGTTTCCGACAACAGAAGCGTCGCCGACCAGAAAGGCAACAGCCGCGACTATGGAGACAGCTATAACAACAGGCAGGAGGAGAACCCTTTCCTTTAAACCAATTTTCATACAAACACCTCAACTGAGCGGCGACAGCCCCTTAAGCAGTATTATGAATCCCACAGACGTGAGCGGAACAAAGAAAAACACGAGGAATGTCTGCACCAGCAGTATGCTGCCGCCTACAAGCGGCGACATCACAGATGAAAGCACGATGAAGAACAGCGTGCCGACGATTATCAGCGTTATGTATATCTCTGTGTAGAAGTTTATCTGGTTTGAATACGATTCGAGCATGCGCCTGTACTGCTGCATGCTGTCCCTCGTCTTGTCCGAAAGATATTTGTAAAGGTCACCGCCTGTGGTTATGGTGGATACCATTCCCCACAGAAGCTCCGACCACGCGAGTGACGGCGTCCTGTTGGCAACCTTTACCATTGCAGAGGAAATGTCAGTCCCGAACATCTTGACGTCCCTGTAAATCCTCCTGGAATCATCACCTATCACACCCTTTCTTAGTGAAAGTATGTTGAATATTTCCACGGGATGGCTGCCCGAGCTTGCTGATGCAGACATGGATGCGACCGCAAACGGCAGGTCCCTTTCTATCTGCGTCTGCAGGCTCTTGGACCTTATTGACGGGTAATAGTAAAACATTATGAAGGCCGCGCCTGACATGAGAAACGATATTATTATTGAAAAGGTATATGAGAAGAGCGCGCCGCCTGTAACTACAGTTACCACGAAGGAGCCTGCGACCATTGATACCATGAACACTACAAGCACAGAAAAAAGTGCCAGTGAAAGGTATTCCTTGAGTGTATAACTGGACATGGAACTTTTGAGCTTCACATCAAGCGGATCGAAAGAATCAAGGTAAGGCGTCAGTATAGAGCCAAATAGACTTACAGACCATTCCTTGAGCATTTGTATCACTCAGACCCTTCAATTACCGTCAGCACCCTCTCAGGGTTTATGTAGTATTCGCTTACTATTCTTCCAACTTCCCTGTAATCATAAACATTGTTGTTCTGCATCCACTCTATGACCTTCTTCCTTCTGAGTATCTCCGCCTGTATGGTCTCTTCTGTAATGCCGTTCAGGCGTGCGACATCCTCAAGCACCTTTGACTTGTCCGTGGGAACGAACCTGTCCTTGACAGCTGTCCATTCGAATATCTTTGCGCTTACAGGACGGTCATTCTTGATGCCTGTTATCTCCAGAAGCTCGCTTACCCTCCTTGATGTGCTGCCTTTTATCTTGACCCTCTGGAGGAAAACAATTATGTCTATGTTTTCTATGAGCGCGGGAGGCAGTGAGATAGGCGGCGTCACGAGCCTGTCTATGAGTTGCGTCAGTGAGGCGGCGTGTATAGTTGCCAGTGATGGATGGCCTGTTGCCATCTGCTGGAACAGCACAAACGCCTCCTTGCCCCTCACCTCTCCTACTACAAGGTAATCAGGCCGCTGCCTCAGACTTGACTTCAGCAGGTCAAAAAGGGTAACCTCACCAATCTTGCCCTTGACTGAAAGCGGAGACCTGGCAACTTCAGGCACCCAGTGTATGTGCGGCAGCCTGAGCTCAGGTGTGTCCTCTATTGAAAGTATCTTGAGGTTTGGTCGTATGAACAGCGAAAGCGCGTTGAGAAGCGATGTCTTTCCTGTTGCAGTCCCGCCTGATATCAGTATGGACTTGCCGTTCTCTATGGCCATCCACAGGTATGCCAGCATGAGGCTGTCAAGTGTTCCGTAATGAAGCATGTGTGTTGGTGTGAGAGGATACGCCGTGAATTTCCTTATCGTGAAATTCGAGCCTCGTCTGGCTATGTCGGTTCCCATGGTACACTGCACCCTGCTGCCGTCAGGAAGCGCTGCATCAAGGAGAGGATCCGCTATTGATATCGATTTGCCGGATTTCTGGGCAAGCTTGAGTATGAAGCTGTCAAGATCAGCGGTTGTTTCAAACCTAAGATTTGTCTTCAGCGGTCCCAACTTCGGGTCCCTGTGATAGATGTATATGGGTATCTTGACGCCGTCACAGGAAATGTCCTCTATTTCAGGGTCCTGCATAAGAGGCTCAATCACACCAAGCCCGAATATCTCCTTTTCTATGTGATACTGGAGAGCCGGGAATTTCGCAGGATCCGCTTCCGGAAAAGTCGCAAGAGAAGATTTTATCTCTTTCTGAAGGAGCTCCTTTGCCTTTATTTCACCGATTTTTGAAAAGTCAACATCGAGCCGCTCTTCTATGTCCCTCTGTATCTTTTCAGCCAGCTCCAAATCACCTTTGGACAGTTTGGGTTCTATGACGTTGTAGACAGGGGCGCCTGCCTTTTCATCCCATTTTATATGGGCATATGCCAGCACCTGCTCTCCCGGCTTCGGTTTTGACGGTATAAGAGGGTATTTGATGTTTATGGTGTGAAGTTCCTCCACATTTCCGGGCATTGGTATTTTCGACAGTGATATGTGCTCTGAGGTAGGTATCTCTATGCCTTTCTTGACCTTTTCTTGCTCAAGAAGCCCGCGCTGCTCCTTCTCCTTCTGCGTAAGCTCTATGTTAAGCTTCTGGGTGACAGGAAACGGCAGATATCCCTGCCCTTCTCCCGGTGATGGCACATAACCAGGCGAAGCCGTTGTTCTTCCTGCCTTTTTACCATGAAGACGCTTGTAACCCTTTATAAGGCGCTTCCCTATGTTCCTTGCTCTGGGTTTGACTGGTACTGCCTTTTTCTTTATCCTCGGAAGCTTAAGTTTCATAAAAACTCCACTGTGCCGTCTATCGGTTTTGGCACTAACCTAATATAATATTGGACCCCCTTTTATAAATTATGATTTCCCCCCGGCTGCTTGATACACTCCCTGAAAAACCATAAGTATCTGCGCCTTCACCACCCATAAAGGCAGTGCTTGATGACGCTGATATACCGCTGTCATACGTCCTGACTGTTATCGCCGTGTTGTTGAGGGACACTTCATACCCTTCACCGTTTATGGTTTTTGGTATTGAAATCTTCGCGCTGCTGTTGATGCCATCAACCCTCATCATCTCTATGACAGACGCATAGACGATGTCCTTAACGGCTTTTATGTGATCGACAGACGCAACGCTGCTGAAATGCGTCTGGTATACATTAAAGACCGCAAACGCCATTACGAATATGGCGACTGATATGCCGAAAAGAAGAACCTGCTCAAAAACAGCATTCTGGCCTTTCATATGAATATATTCTCAGAATGTGTTATAATGTTTATGCGAGCGTCACGTTGACAAGCGTTTCCGTTATCTGTCTTTCACCGTCCGTCTTGTAATTGTAGCCTTCAAATCTGACAATGACCCTTGAAGGCGCGCTGTTGCCCGCAAGGTTCCCGCCGTCACTGAGCCTTATGATATACCCTCTTGGAGGGTTTTCCGCATTGAGCTGCCTGTACGTCATGTTAACAGCCAGCAAGAACTGGTTGTTTTCAACAGGCTCACCTGTGAGGTATATACGCCTGGGTGAATCGCCGTAATCGCCGACAGGGCTGTCGTCGTACGTCTCAACAGGAATCGCAGTAGAGCCTTCACCCATTTCCATGAGCTGCTGTGATGACACGAAGCGGAAGAGGACGCCGTTATTCAGTTCGTCGACCTTGAATGACGCTCCCGGTATGGCCGGTATTTTCAGTGACTTCTCACCACCGTTCCTTGAAACCTCTGTTATCTGCCTGTCCAGATCCAGAATGAAGCTTTTGGCTGTATTTACGTCAGTTATGGTACTCCGCTTCTCTATGAGGGGCTTCCCCCAGAAGTATGCAGCACCTGCAAGGGCAAGCACTATACCTGCTATGAGAACCATCGATATCGCCTGTACCTGCGCTTTGCGGTCGGCCATAATTATATCTGTCCCTGACATCTATAAATACAATTGGAAGAATAAAGTAAAAAATAATTTAACAGTTTATTATTGCCACCTGCGCCCTCGCCGTGCCGCCGACAACCCTAAGCTTGCAACTTGGGCTGCATGTAAATCCTGAAGTGGTGCCGTTTTTCCATGTGGCATAAGAGTTTACAGGTATTTTACTTGGATTGGTTGATCCGTCAGCTGCTGTCCACGAACCGTCCCCCGAAATGTCAGCTCCGCTACTTGTGTCTATTATGCTTATGTCACTGACGTCTATATCGAGCGTTCCGGTGTTGGCTATTAATAAATTGGCAGTTGAGCCGCCTGTGCAGAAATAATCCCTCAGCTCAACGCTCTGCCCTGTCAGTCCGCTCATGTACGTGTTCAGGTATGTCCACGCAGCGCCTGCAAGAGCCACTGTTATAAGCAGCAGCACTATTATCGCAATGATAGGCGTTATACCTTTTCTCATAGTTTACCTCCATTTTTGACTAATCAGCAAAGCACCCTGGCAATCTGGGCCCTCGCCGTGCCGCCGACAATCCTGAATATGCATGAATCACTACTTGTGCATGCACCCAAAGGCGATGTCCACTTGCCAAGTTTTCCGGCTTCTATGGTGTTATCAACAAGTGCCGTTCCGTCAGCTGCTGTCCACGTCCCGCTTACCGGCTGACCGCTGCTCATATTGATTATTGATATATCAGAAGTGTCAATATCAAGCGTCCCGGTGTTGGCTATCAATATCACGGCTCTGTCGTCGTTCACGCAGAAATAATCCCTTACCTCAACGCTCTGCCCTGTCAGTCCGCTCATGTACGTGTTCAGGTATGTCCACGCAGCGCCTGCAAGAGCCACTGTTATAAGCAGCAGCACTATTATCGCAATGATAGGCGTTATACCTTTCCTCATAAACATCACCTACTGTTGTCTCCTTGCTCCGTACATGCTGCTGAAGCCAAGATAAAGCCTCTTTAGCCGCTTGTCTATTGTGTCAAGAGATGTAAGCATGGTCTGGTTGGCCTCGAATGATTTTTTGTTCTGTTCAACAAGCTCCGAAAGCCTGTCGACAACAGGCTTGAATGCTTCCGGACCGGCACCCGCTTCCTCTTCAGATGCTGCCTTGAGGAGCTCCATGAATTCTCCCATGGTGTCCACGAGCTTGTCGATTTTTCCAGGAATCTTTGTAAGCTCGTCCCTGAGTTC
Organism: Candidatus Aenigmatarchaeota archaeon; assembly: GCA_021163005.1. Lineage (GTDB taxonomy): Archaea > Aenigmatarchaeota > Aenigmatarchaeia > QMZP01 > JAFGSV01 > JAFGFG01. The sequence goes on from JAGGXP010000024.1 coordinate 15,549, forward strand.
AGTATTGGCCTTCACGACATCATCTATTATCCTCTGGTTGCTCTTTATCAACTCTATGACCTGCTCCATGAGCTTCTGGACCTGGGAACTCGAAGTCGTGTCTTCCATCTTTTCGAGGCGCTTTTCAAGCCTCCGGATAGGAGAAGTGGGAATTACTTCATAGTCTTCGTCGTTCATGTATATTAATTGGCATAATTCCCATATAAATATTTAACAAAAATGAAAGGCATGAATCTACATCATGCCTGGTGGCATTCCACCCGGAGGCATTCCGCCTCCAGGCTGGCCGCCGGCATCGGAACTGCCGCCGCCTGATGCTATTATGTCGTCTATTCTGAGTATCATTTCGGCGGCTTCTGTTGCCGATTTTACTGCCTGAAGCTTTATTTTCAGCGGCTCGATGACACCTTCCCTGTACATGTCAAGGACCTTGCCTGTGAATACATTGAGGCCGCTTTTTGTCTTTCCTTTGTCGTGCTCTGACCTGAGAAGTGCCAGTTTGTCTATTGGATCGAGACCGGCATTCTCCGCGAGAACCCTCGGAATGACCTCTATTGCGTCTGCGAATGACTGAACGGCCAGCTGCTCCCTGCCGCTGAAAGTATCCGCATACTTTCTGAGTGCTTTCGACACCTCTATCTCAGAACCGCCCCCGCCAGGAACACACTTTCCGAGTTCAATGGATGCAGCGACATCCTTTATGGCGTCTTCGAGAGCCCTTTCCACTTCGTCGACAACATGCTCTGTCCCGCCTCTGATGAGCACTGTTACAGCCTTGGGGTCCTTGCACTTCTCGACGAATATCATCTTGTCTGTCCCGACCTTCCTTTCTTCCACGATTCCGGCAAAGCCGATGTCAGATGCATCCAGCTCGTCTGTATTGCTTACAATCTTGGCTCCTGTGGCCATGGCAAGCTTCTCCATGTCAGACTTCTTGACCCTTCTTGCCGCGAGTATGCCTTTTTTTGCAAGGAAGTGCTGTGCCACGTCGTCTATGCCTTTCTGGCAGAGAAGCACGTTGGCTCCTGAACTGACAACCTTTCCGACCATGTTTCTCAGCATCTTTTCCTCTTCCTCAAGGAATGCCTGCATCTTCTCGGGCGAATCTATGCTTATCTTGGCATCGCCTTCGAGCTCTTTCACCTCAATTGCCTCGTCGATGAGGGCTATCTTGGCGTTCTTGACAATCCTTGGCATCGCTGTGTGAACTACCTCCTTGTCTATTAATATACCGTCTATAAGCCTCGTGTCCGATATGGAGCCGCCGTGCTTCTTCTCGAACTTGATGTTGTCCGTGTCTATTGACACTTTGTTTCCCTGTATATCAGCAACCTTCTTTACAGACTGGACGCATATCTTTGAGAGGTATTCCGATGCCCTTTCCGCAGATTTGCCTGTCATGGCTGTATTGGCAATCTGTTCCAGAATCTTTTCATCGTCCAGCGAGACGGATATTCCATACTTTTCAAGAACACTGAGTGCCTTTTCCTTCGCAAGCTTGAACCCCTTTGTTATCATTATCGGGTGTATGTCCTGCTCGAGGAGCTCTCCTGCCTTTTTCAGCAATTCTCCCGCAAGAACAACCGCCGTCGTTGTGCCGTCGCCAACCGCCTCGTTCTGCGCCTTCGCCACCTCGACCATCATCTTTGCGGATGGATGCTCTATCTGCATCTCCTCGAGAATTGTGACACCATCGTTTGTTATTGTTATATCACCAAGGGAATCCACAAGCATTTTGTCCATGCCCTTCGGACCGAGTGTGGTCTTTACGGTTTCAGCAACAACCTTTGCTGCTGCTATGCTGTTTGCCTGGGCGTCCTTGCCCTTTGACCGTGACGTGCCTTCAGGCATAATCAATATCGGCTGCACATTCTGAAGATTTGACATAAAATCACCTCACTTTATAATTTAATCATATGAGCCAATGCTCGTAAGAGTAATAACCGAAACTGCTTTATAAGCTTTTCCCCAAAACACGCGCAACATCTTTAAAAACGTCAAACAATTAAATACAATACAAAGTAATGCACGGGAACACCCAAAAGCCGTCTGCATGCACATAATGGCTAAAGCAGAATCGGACAGAAACACACACCGACGACATGCACGGGATACACAAAGTCGTCTTTAAGCACTAAACGGGCCCGTAGCTCAGAACCCTTTTGCCCAAGTAAACGGACAAAAGCGTTCGCGGAAAGTACGCTGACGCAACCAAGACCTTTGACCGGGTTTTGGATGGCAACCTTTTGGAGAAGGCGGAAGCACCAGGAACAAATTCCCTTGCGTCCACTCACGTGGAAGCCTCTAAAAGGCTGCAAGCGTTCACGGAAAAGATGAGTACGGGCTTCATTGCGTTTGCCGTCTGCATGCACAGAAGGCTAAAGCAGTCCATATACAATAACGGGCCCGTAGCTCAGCTTGGCTAGAGCGCCAGTCTTATAAGGCAGCCATGGGTTTGCCATGGGCGTAAAAGCTGAAGGTCGAGGGTTCAAACCCTTTTCCGCTTCGCGCAAAAGCGTTTACGGAAAAAGTGAATATCCCTCCGGGCCCATTCATTTTAATTCTCAGGCCAAACATAAGCTATGAAAATATTCGCTGACCTGCACATACACGGTCCCTATTCAAGAGCGACCAGCAAAAACACCACTATAGAAACCCTTGAAAAGCACGCCCGCATCAAGGGGATTAACCTTCTTGGAACAGGCGATTTCACACACCCGAAATGGCTTTCCCAACTGAAGAACAGCCTTGAAGAAGACGGCAGCGGCATACTGAAAACAGATACAGGATTCCGCTTCATGCTGACTACAGAAGTGTCGAACATATACAGCCAGGGCGGCAGGCTGAGGAAGGTGCATAATGTCATACATGCGCCTGATTTCGAGACAGCCGACCAGATAAACGAGTTCCTTGGCAGGCGCGGGAAGCTGGACTCAGACGGAAGACCTGTATTCGGCGGCATGTCATGCGCAGAGCTTGTGGAGGGACTGGTGTCCATAACACCAAGAATTGCAGTAGTTCCCGCGCACATATGGACACCGTGGTTCGGCATACTGGGCTCAAAATCAGGCTTCGACAGCATTGAGGAATGTTTTCAGGACCAGACCAGGCACATATTCGCGCTGGAGACTGGCCTTTCAAGCGACCCTCCCATGAACTGGCGCCTCTCCTCGCTGGACAAATACGCGCTTGTCTCTAATTCAGACGCCCATTCATACTGGCCATGGCGCATAGGCAGGGAGGCGAATGTGTTCGAGCTGGACAGAATCACATACGACGCCATCATGGAGACAATAAAAAAGAAAGACTCAAAGCACTTCCTTTATACAATAGAAGTGGACCCATCTTACGGCAAATACCATCTTGACGGCCACAGGGAATGCGGGGTGCGCCTGACGCCGGCGGAATCGCGCAGACACAATAACATATGCCCGGTATGCAGGAAGCCCCTTACAATCGGTGTCCTTAACAGGGTGGAAGAACTGGCGGACAGACCCGACGGGTTCAGGCCGGAAGATGCTGTTCCCTTCAAAAGCCTGCTCCCGCTCACGGAGATACTCTCAACTGTTACAGGCATAAAGCAGTTGCAGTCCAAGAAAATATGGTCTGTTTACAACAGGCTGGTCTCGCATTTCGGCAGCGAGCTGAATGTGCTGCTTGATGCGCCCGAAAATGAAATAGAGGACATTTCAGGCAAAGAGACAGCCAAGACCGTCCTCTCAATAAGGAACGGGATGATTGATGTGGAGCCGGGATACGACGGCGTGTACGGCAGGCTTTCTGAGGGAAATGTAAAGATGAAGAAAACGCCGCAAAAGCGGATTGAAAACTTCATTTATTGAGGCCACAGCGACTTCCTTTTCCCTATGACCTCTATCTGTGTGCTGGCGGTTGTAGTGTAGTCATAGGTCGCTGATGCCACTATCCTTGCCTGTGTGAGGGTTTCGACATTGTTCGCGCTCATTTCACAGGTAATGGACTGCGACCTGCCCCTCCACAGATAAAGTGGCCTATTGAGGTCGCATTCACCGCTCTGGAGCAGGTTAAGCCCACTGCCGGCCTCCACATTCAGCTCTACTGTGCTGCCTTCAACAATTCCTCCGCCGACATTGGTGACCGTTATGGTTACAGGGAAGGATATGCTGTTGGTGCCTGTCATGAGCCTTACAGGACCCTTGACCTTTATGTCTATATCCACAGGCGAAGCAGACTTGCTGACGAGCTCAGACGGCAGGGCACTGCCGGAATTCTGTATGTCAAGAAGCTCCTTTGTCGGAACGAGCGTTACTGACTTGGATGTCAGGCTCCTTGCACCCTTTACTGTGACCACTGCACGCGGCTCATATGGAATATGAAGGCCTTCAGAACCCTCGTTTTCTATGTCAGGTGCTGTGCATTTCCATGTAAATGTGGCCTCCTCACCTTCTGTACCGACTTCGCTGTCAGGTGCTATGAGATTGCTGAAATCACGCACCTGGTTTGTGCTGCATTGGCCTCTCCATTCACTGAGGTCTATCTTCACAGTGCCTGTCGCAGCAAATGAGCCCGTGTTCTTTATCTTCAGCATGAATGTGGTCTCTTCGCCTGAATATATGCTGCTGAGCTCAGGCTCGAATGAGATTATCCTTACACCGTTTCCTGCAGGGGCTGAATTGTTTGGGAATATATCAGTTCCTGTGCACCCTGAAACAAGCACTATAAGCACCAGTGTCAAAAGAAGAGAGATTGTTCCCCGCTGCATATTATCTATTTAGCCGTAATGCTTATTAACGTTTAACAATCAATGGCACCGGGAATCAGAAACCCCATTCCCGGGTACCTGTAACAGTAATTGGTATGGTTGCGTCCTGGTAATAGATGTATTTCAGGACAACCTTAAGCTCCCTGCTTTCCCTGTATTCAGGCGGGTTTACAACCTTAAGCTCGCATGTCACCTTTGTCTGCTTGCCGTCCCACATGTTTATAGCCATCGGCGAAACGGGACGCGTTAGACCTGCCGGAAGTATGTTCGTGTCGAAAGCCATCCATTCGGTCTGCGATGCCCTCGGGCAGTCACCCCTGAATACCGTTCCTGGGGGATTGATTACCTCTATGCCTATCGGGTAGTTCTCTCCGGCTATCAGGCCGCCGCCTGTGTTGGTTATTGTTATCTCGACAGGGAAGTAAGACTGTTCCCAGTCGTCCTTTGTCCTCACAAATTCACCGGTCTGCACGTTGACTGACAGCGGACCCGCGCTTACTATGGCAGGTTCCGACGGAAGCGACTCGCCGTTCTGGACAGCCCTTCTGAGTTCCTCTGATGTCAGGAAGGTTATCGGCTTTATCACACGTGTTTCATAAGAGTAGAAGACCCTGACCATTGGATTGTATGTCCTCTGTTCTCCCCTCTGGAGTTCAGGTGCCCTGAGCCTCCAGTCAAGCGTTCCTATCTGCCCCTCTGTCCCGGCATCCTCGTCAGCAGGAAGAAGCTCACCTATCATCTGGTCGGTGTTGAACACGTTCCAGTCCTGCGGGTATATGTTTATGAGCTGCGCAGCAGCTGTGGCAATTGCATCCCCGGTATTCTGCACTTCGAGGTGAAGGGCGAATTCGTCATCTGACTGCACGTTCTTCAGGCTGGAATCGAATGTCCTGATGACAACACCGTTGCCTGAGACGCCTGAATCGCCCCCGAGACTGAGGTTTGTGCATCCTGATGCCAGTAGAACAACCATTGGCAGAATTAGCAGGATTGCTAAATTTTTTGTATTTACGGCATCCATTGTAATCCTTTATTAGTTGGGCAGACAACTTTATAAATATTCTTGCTCGTGGTTTTTTCAGCATTCATCCAGTAATCTTTGGATTGACAGTGAGAAGCACGTTCTTTGTTATGGCGTAATCGTACTTGACATCAACCCTCATGTGGCGTGTAGTGGTCCTTTCTACCTGCCCCTTGAGCTTAGAAAGATCTATCTTGCAGTAGTACGGCGACGTCTCCTTGCCGACGAAGCGTATTAATCTTTCATCCCAGTCGCTCTTGCCGGCAGACGAGCCGCTGCCATCTTCAGCGAATACGCATGTTGTGTTTTCATCCTGAGTCGGCTCCACAGGAACGAGATCGCTGTCAGCGCCTATACCGCTCACTACAATGTCCCTTCCAAGAATGCCTGTGACTTCCCTGTTGTTGACACGCGCAACTGTCGCAAGCTGGCCCGAGCCCATATTCTTCAGCTGTAACTTGAGCACGGTCCGTGCATTTGGAACACCTGTATTTGTATATTTGCTGCCGGGCATTATGTCAAAGACCGGTACCGGCTGCTTGTCCTCAACTGTCAGGTAGGGCTTTATCGGTCCCTGCCCAAGAGCTATGTACGATTCAACAGGCTTGTAGGTCCTCTCTATCATCTCCCTCTGCATCTCTTCGAGGCTTATGAGTGATATGGTTGTGAGCGAAGTTGTTTCGTAAGGGTATCTCACGAGAACCTTCAGCCCGTCAGACGGGCACACAGTCCTTACCTTTACGGCTTCAGCCCTGTTCTGGCAGACTGACCATATCACAGGCACTATTTCACCCGGAAGCATCTCACCTATGCTGCAGCTGGTCTCGCCCTGCCGCTCCGTTCCTGGCTGGTTCCCGCAGGTAAGAACCTTCGGCTCAAAGAGCCCCTTGCAGTAATCATAAAGGTCCACAGTTACCGGGCCGACCTTCTTGTCGCCCTTGTTTTCTATGTAGGCTAATATCTTGGCTGTTCCGCCTGCGTCTATCTCGTTCGGCACTGCCTCGAGGCTCTTTATTATGACGATATCATGCTCATACTGCACAACATTGGGCCCTCCGAGTCCGGGTATGTCAATGTTGAGTATGGGGACTGTGCAGCCGGAACTCAATGCAACGAGAACAAGCACAACGGGGAGAAACTTCTTCATAGTTAATAATGTCCTTGCAACAAATATAAATTTGCCATCGCTGTATTTGATATGGATTTTGTCTATGATTATTTTCTGGTTCCGCTGATGCGCAACGGATGGTTCAACCCAGTCAACAGCATTGTATACGGTCTCATACTGATAGCCGGCATCTGGGCTGTTTTTAACCTCCTGAAGAGAACAAAGGTACCGGTTGATTACGGTCTGTATATATCGTTCATTCCCTTCATAGCGTTTGCCGGGGTGACGCGCGTGCTGAGGGATTACATATACTTCGGCATTTCAGGGACCAGTGAATTCTTCTCAACCTTCGGCGTTTACATGTCAACAATGCAGAAAGCAGGCTATGACTACGTGTATGCCTCAACTGGCAACAACTTCCTGGCATCAGTGGATTCTTTTGTAATCGCCTGGTTCCCGACACCCGGCTCCTACTTCATAACAGCGGGGCTGGCGCTCGTGTCGTTTTTCATAGCTCTGCTGGTCAGAAGGCAGACAGGATTCAGGTGCTGGAAAACCATGTTCCTCGTGGGTATGTTACTTTTCACCATAAACGCTTCGCTGCTGCCTGTTAATACAATGACGCCGGCCATTTACATAGGCGCTGTTACAGCTGGCTGGACTGTGTTATTTTTCGGCCTGCCGAAACTCATACCAAAAACCAGGCAATTCCCGGAAAGGGCGGGCAAGCTCATAACAGGGTTCCTGACGCCCATAAACTCCGCAGTGCTTTCCGCGCACCTCTTCGATGCCACGGCAACGTTCTTCGCCATTTCAATGTTCACGACAATCGGCGGCTACGGATACATGGAGCAGCATTTCCTTTCGAGGTGGATGATGCCCTACATGGGACCGGGCGTGATGTTCCTGCTGAAATTCATAGTGGTGGTGCCGGTCCTTTACTACATAGACAGGTATACGGATGACAAAGAGCTTTCCCGCTTTCTGAAGCTCGTCGTTTTCGTGCTGGGCGCCGCGCCTGCCGCAAGGAACTTCATACGGTTAATGGTTGGTGTTTAAGAGCTCTGGTCGCTGTCTTCGAGTGCCGGAACATTGGTGCACACGTCATCGAATGCGAACAGCGTGTCTTTGCTGTCCCATTTCCTGAACCTGAAGTCCGCGTGTGCCCTCACATAGAAAGTCTTTGAGGGAACATACCTGCCTGTGTCATCCCTTAGTGTATCAAGAGAGGTCGCCGTGCAGTAGATTGCTCTGCCTTTATTCTCCTCGAGCTGCTCCCCTGTCCATACGAGTACCTTGTTTTGCTGGACATCTCCATGGCCGAGTGCCGGCGGAACACCCTTGGGCACCGGGGTGCATGTAAGCCTGTCTGCTATTTCCTTTGGCAGTTCCAGTGTCATGCTGCCTTCTTTGGGCTGCCCGTTCTCATCCTGCCATACCCACAATATATCAGAATTGGGACCTTCTTCTGATGTTGCATTCAGCCCGACATAGAAAGGCCTGCCCCCGCCTGCCACTATGGGCTGTTCGAAAGAGCCTATGGACAATTTTACCGGCGACGTGCTTATATGCGAGGGAACCTTCGTAGTCATGAAGGTGTTCTTGGCTGTCCGTTCCTTCCATTCCTGCTCACTTATAAGCTCCACAGGCATCCATGAATCCACGCTGTAGTCGTATTCCACAGTGGCGTTGATGCTGATGTATTCGTTTCTGAGTGTGAGCCTTGACAGCTTTGATTGTAAATCGTTTATAGACCTGCAGTCATAGGCATTTATGCTGAAGAAGAGCGGGACAGCAGAGCTTGGTGCCATGCTCCTAAACTCTTCCACGAAGCCGGGATCATTGGAATCCACAAAGCCGGAATAGTACTGCGGCCTAAGCGGAAGCACAGGAGCGAGTTCATCAGGCAGCTCCAACGACACGATGACATTTTCAGCATTCACCGGCCCGACATTTTTCACAGTGAGTGTGGCCATAGCATCTGTGCCTGGATATATCGCAGGTATGACCACGTTTTCCAGCTCAACGCCGTATGCGCCAGTAAGTCCGGTGGGGTTCTCTTCATACGTCCCCTCCATTATGTTCTTCGCGTATCCGACGGGATTCGTGAGCAGCATGAAGGTGTTGCTGAATGTCCCCCCGAGAGCTGAGAATCCCTGCGTTATCGGCTCCATGAAGCTTGACATAGTATTATGAACCGTCGGCCACCATGCACCGAAGAACCCCTGCCCGACTATCTGTTCGCCTGGTCCTGCGCTGAAGAATATGAATACCAGAAGGAGCATTATGACACCCGTGTGGGGCCGCGTGCTGGCAGGCGACACTAGCCCGCCTATGAGCGCCACGACCCAGAACGGGAAGAATATATTTCCGGCAATTGTGCCAAGGTCTATGTTAAGCCCTGAGCCGCCCATCACGGCGACAAGGCCCCATATCATCAGGCCAACGAAGATTATCTTGTCTATGTTTTCATAGGTAGCAGTCGCCCCGCTCAGTCCTCTTCCTATGGCCATGGCAAGGTTCTTTTTTTCTGTCGGCAGAGGGAACACGAAAAAGAACGCAAGGCAGAGCGACGCAAGTTCCCACGACTGGAAAATGCCTCGGAAAACAACGAATGCGAGTATGACGGCGACGACCGGCCTCAGCATGCCTTCCATGAACTTCTGGGGCTCCTGCGGGCTGTACTCTCCCGGAAGACTGAAATATGCCGCAAAGAAGAATATGAGCAGCATCAGGCCCCTGAAAGGAAGCTGAGTGCTGAAGAACCCCCATCCCATGAAAATGAGAATACCGAGCTTAAGGATACTTTTCGTAAATGCTAATGCTGACGAGTATTTGTTCTGTTGATTGGCAAAAAGGCTTCCGCCTCCTAACAATTCAAAATCAGAGTGCATTTCAATAGGTTTCGGCTCCGGTATGACATTTCTTACTGCCCAAAGAGTTGCAGCGACAAGAAACTGCCAGCCGAACGCAAAGCCGGCGACAAGACCAATGAGCACTAGGACTGCATTGAATCCTATCTTGGAACTGTATTCCGAAATTCTCGTTACATAGCCTATTGATTTGCCGTGCAATGTATTGTAGGATTTTTCTGTGTATGCATCCTCTGAATGTTTTTCGGCAACTTTCTTCTTTATTGACTCAAAATTTTTGGCGTCAACCCCCATGCGTTCTGCGTCTTCCTTGCTGAATCCGTAACTGCTTTCAACAGTCTGCGCGGCATTCTGATATTTCTGCATATATTCCTTTCTTTTCAGTGGATTTGTACTGTCAAGTTTTCGATCAATGAGACCGAGCGCCTGATAGTTTATATCGGTTGTACCAAACGAAAGAATGTTTTTCTTCATGCGTTCTATTTCCTGCTTGACCCCATTTTTTTCGTATTTGTTCTTTGCAGCTGACAGTCTGTCGTTCTCCAGCTGTCCCAGTCTTTCAAGAAGCCTTTTTTTCCTGAGTTCAACCCATTGATTGTAATCAGCTTCATTGAGATCTATGTACCATGGCTGTAGTGCATTATGCCCCCTGCAGTTAGGATTTGTGCACTCTATTCTGTGCACCTTGATGCCGTTTATATCAAAATGCTTAACCTCTAACGGGCTTTTACAGACAGGACACGATTCTGTAACCATATCCACGGAAGTGTGTGGAAGAATGGGAACAAGATGACCACGTGCGTCTATGATAAAGGCGTTGCCGCAGCTGCTGCAGTGGTATGTATCTGTGTTGGGTACCTTTTCCAGAGGGAAGTTGCCTTTGTACAGTTTTGAGCATATGGGACACACAAAGTCTTTGGGTTTGGGTGTGCTCCCTTTTATTGGCTTTTTTTCAGGGTCAGGGGCCTGCTTTTCTGTCTTCTTTCGGAAAACACTTAATCTGTCCCTCCATCCTTTTCTCAGATTTCCAAGGGATTTTGTGTAAATGTTACCTTTCAGCGCCAGATGACTACCCGCAAGCGCCTCACCAAAGGAAAAACCGGAAGAGCCGAGAGATTCTTTTACATTTTCAAATCTGTCATCCTTCATTTTCTCAAAAAAACCAGGATTTTCCAGCATCATCTTCACAAGGGCGTATGTTTTCCGCTGCTTTTCACGTGCTTCCTTGTCACCCTGCTTTGCCTTTTTGCTCAGTTCATTCCATTCGTCCCTTGGAATTATGGCATCCCTTGCCGCCTGAACGGCCTTTATGTCTCTGTGAACTGCCTCACTCCCGCCATCCTCATTATAATGAACCTTTCCCCCGCCAACTGCGTATTTTGGATATGTGTTTCTTGCCAGCTCTGCCCATCGCGTCAAGTCTTCCAGTGTTGCCGGCCGCTGAATCACATTAAAATTGATGATACAATCCGGGTTGTTGCATTTATACAACCCCCCTGTTTCTTCAAGAGGTTTTCCGCAGTAAGGACAATTAACCAAAACACCACACCCAATAATAGATTAGGCAGCAAGGTATATATTTTTAAGAACCACGCTATGCAACTGACTCGGCCTTTTCTTTCATCTTTTTACTGATGCGCCTGAGTATCTTCAGCTCGTCTTCACGCGCCTTTTTTTCAATGCGCTTTTCTATTTCCCTTTCGTTGCCGGCAGCCTTTTGCTCTATCCGTTTGAGTATCTTCTCGTCCGCAGAATTAAACTGTCCCTCTTCGTGCATTTTCACAATTCTTCCTTCTCCTGCTTTATGTAATTTGGCAAGATTGACATCTTTCATGCCAAAGATTAACTTAAAGGCAATCCGCCTAACTTTACGGTTTTTTATATAGAATTTGTCCAGCTGAACACGATAGTCTATCCCCAATTTCCTAAGAACTACACCATGCCACATGCCGTTTTTTATGGCTTCACGTATACTTGATTCTGCCATAAGAGAATCTGAAGCGGAAGTCAAGCCGGATTCACTATATTCAGGCCCCTTTGCCACAGTCACATCAGGCAGAGGCAGGCCGTGTTGTAATATGTATTTATTTACAGCCATAAGGTGATTGCCTGTCATATAATCTTCCTCCAGCGCTTTTGCGTAATCCCCAAAAAAATCCAACATTCTCTTCAGCAGTTCTTTCCCAGACCATTTAGATTTTGGTATCCTTATACTCTCGAAACGGGACTGCTCTTCAGGTATCAAATCACTGCCACTTCTTATTTTATTTGCGAGCTTCGTGTCTATAACGGATGCCACATATGGGTCTCCGAGAAGGTCAGTAGGAATCATTCTCGTTCTTATGTGAAAATCCTGAATAATACCGTCTTTCAGAAGGGCAGTTATATGAAAATGTGCCTCAGGATGCTGTTTTTTAGATTCAAGGTCAATGATGCTAAAAACGAATTCATTTCTGCTTCTGACAATCACTAAAAATTCTATATACCTTCCGTTATCAACCTCAATCCATTTTCTCTGCGCAGGAATGCCAGATTTTATGTCTTCCCATTCTTTTCGCGTTATGTCATTCAGCAAATCCTTTAAAGTGCGGAATATAACTTTCACCTTTTGAATGCCTTTTAAAATGTGCAAGAATCACGACATCTCAATACTAGCCTCTGTGACCTCAAAAGCGCCTTTGCTGCCTATCTCAATCCAGTTGCTTCCGGGCTCGAAGTAATCCGTATTCAGCGTTATCTGGTTCCATCCTGCCTTGGCATTCGCACTGCCTGCGTCCCTGTCGTTGATGCGGATGTTTATGATTCCGGGCTTGTCAATGTTGTCTATGTAAAGCTTCAGGACAGCGCCCCTGGCTTTCACTGCTGAAAGCTGGGAATCATCGAGGTCAACCCTCTCCCTGAGCGCCTTCTGCGCCATTGAGACATGTGTGTTGAGTACGACATCATCAAGCCTGAACGAGCCGTTGTATGCCTTGAATACAAGCCTGTTGTTTCCCGGGACTATTTCCGCTTCCTTGAGGTCGGTGTCCTTGAATGCCAGCACGCCGTCCCTTTCAGGAATGTCCCTGAATATCTCCTCTCCGTTGACCTCTATGCCGAGCTTGCCTCTCCTTGACGCCGTGTACCATGTAAGCTCGAATGTGTCGAGTGTCTCCAGCTCGTCCTGCGAAACCACGAAGTCGAGGAACTTTGCCGGTCCGTATTTGGCAACGAGCCTGAAGTCCTTCAGCTTGTATACAGTCGCCGCCCAGAACATCAGACCCGGACCGTATGTTTTCACTTCCAGTGTATTCTGCTTCTTTATCTTTGACACCGGTATCTCCACTGTGTGTTCCCCGTCGTACGCCTTTTCGCTGTATATCTCCGCGCCGTTCCACAATATGACGAGGTTGTTCAGCTTGTTTGACTCGGCAACAGTGAATGTTATTTCCCCGCCTTTCAGCCAGTCGACAACGAAATCGGGCACGGTTATGTCGAATGTCTCGCTCTCGCCTCCGAAAAGCCCTGCTGTTATCTCCATTGCAGGCGCCTTTTTCAGCTCGTAGTCTGTGGGCACGCCGACGCTGAACGACCCGAAGTCCTGCGAGCGGGACACATAATTCTGCGTGAAGCCCACGCTGCCTGCGGACGTGAAGCTGTGGATGAGCCTTTCGCTCTCCGGGACGCCCTCGGGATAGTAGGGGAAGTAAACAGAAGCCAGCATCAGGACGCCGAGAATGACGAACACGGCCACCAGCGCAACAAGGAAGTCATCCATATTAAATATTAGTCAGGCAAAGGTATAAAAATGGCGCTTCGGTGGTTTTTATGAAGATTGTCAAAAAGGACCTTAAGCACGGCACAATTGCACTGAAGCTGCAGAATGCGGACGATTTGTGGCATCTGCAGCATATCCTGCATAAAGGAAGCCTTCTCAAGACGAGGACCATGAGAAAGGTGGCTGTCAGGTCAGGCGGGGAGTTCAGGATGAGCGAGAAGAAGCCCATGGTCCTGACAATAGAGGTCGAGAAGACATCATTTGATGACACCACCGGCACCCTTAAGGTATCCGGAAAGATAGCCGAAGGGCCTGCCGAAACCAGGCTGAGCTCATACCACACCATGCGCATAGAGCCGGGCGCTGTTGTCACTGTGAGAAAGCCGCACTGGGCTTCTTCAGACATGAAGCGCATAAGGGACTCAGAGACCCGCCAGCCGAAGGTGCTCGTGTGCGTCATGGACAGGGACGAGGCCGACGTCGCGCTCGTCAGCGGCTCCGGAATAACTGCAATAGGCAGGATCGAGTCGCACGACCCCGAGAACAAGGAACCCTACAGGAAGGAGCTTCTGGATTTCCTCAGGGAGCAGACAGGATACGATGCGCTCGTGGTCGCCGGCCCGGGTTTCGAGGCAGCCAACTTTGCCAAATTCGCGCGGGAAAACAGCAAACTTGCCCCAGTCGTCGAGTCATGCTCCAATACAGGTGTAACAGGCATAAACGAAGTCATGAAAAAGTCCGGTGAACGGGTCATCAGGGACAGCCGCATAGGGCAGGAAAGCGAGCTCGTCGAAAGGCTCATGGCAGGCATAAAGTCGGACGGCCTGGTGACTTACGGACCGTCGCATGTAAGGAAGGCCGTTGAAGCAGGCGCTGCCGAAACGCTCCTCGTTTCGAGGGAAAAGACAAGCGAATTCGAGGATTTGATAGGCGCTGCCGAAAAGATGGGAAGCAGGATAGTCTTCATATCCGCTGACCACACGCCCGGAGAGCAGTTCCTGCATCTTGGGGGCATAGCTGCCTTCCTGAGGTTCCGCGCAGAATAAGTCACTTTACGCCGAGGTCTTCCCACGTGGGACCCTGCTCTGATGATGTCTGCTGGTATTTCCTGTAGAATATGAACCCGCCTATGGCGATTGCGGCCACTATGACTGCCGCGATGATGTAAACCCACAGACCCGGACCGGGCGGAGGCTCGTCGAAAACAATATCGCTGTTGTCTATGACATTTCCAGTAAGGCTTTCAAGTTCTTCCCAGTCCTCAAGCGATGCGCCCCCGTTTTCGTTGTATTTCTTTATGAAATCATCCTGCCCGAGCTTGTCGGCATCGGCAACCATTTCATCGACAGTGAGCCATGACTTCGCGGACCTCTTGGTCCCGTCCTTTCCCTGCGCCACGGCCGTTATCTTGTAGCTGGCCTTTGCGTTTTCAGACGGCCTGACGTTGAACGGTATGCTTTTGCTCTGCCCTTTCTCTATGAACACAGTGTACGGCGAGAAGTCTGTGTCGAGCCCCTCGTCTGCAGTGACCATCACAGTCACTTCCTGTCCTTCTCCGTAGTTCTGCACCCTTGCAACGAACTGCGTGCTCTGCTGTCCTGTGATGCTCTTGGTTTTCGGCGAGAGCCATATGAAGAAGCCTGCCTTAGGAGTCGCCGATGCGTCTGCGACATGCAGTATTCCGTCCACTGTTCTGGAACAGTCATCTATGCTGCATCCTTCTGCATTCACAGACACGCTGAACGGATAGTCGCCTGCAGCAGACGGGGCATTCACTTCCACCTGAATCTCCTGCTGTCCGCCGCCGAGCTGGGCATAGGTCTCGCTCGCCCTCATCTGGACATCGCCGGAAGCCTTTGCTATGCTGACAGTCATATCAGTGCTTGAATCAAGAATAAGATTAAAGACAGCTGATTCGCCGGGCCTTGCGTACATCTCCGGCTGGGTGAAAGAAGCGCTGAAAAGGTCTGTATGCCCGCCCATGACATCGCAGGGGCTTCCTGTTGCAGCGCCTTCGGTTATGTCCACGTCGCTGTACTGCGCCACGCAGACGCCGTAATCATAGCTTATATTACCCCTCGGCGTGCTGACGGTTATGTGTATGTTGCCTTCATCACCAAGAGCCCTGCTGACTGCGCTGAAGCACACGGGAACGGAAACGATGTTGTCAGGCCCGGCGACGAAGCTCGTGAAGTGGTTGTCAATCCACGGATTTCCTTCGGCTTCGCCCGGGTCGCTCGCCTGAAGCGTGTATTCCCCTCCTCCGTCCTGCCCGAAGAGTATGCTCGTGCACACCTCCTTGGCGGGCTGTATGGAGTAGTAGGTTGCTGCCTGGGTGTCATGCACCAGCCCTAAAAATGCAAGCACCAGAAGCACTGTAATGGTAACATATTTCATGAATTACGACACCCCTGAAAGATAATAATCATCGCAATCAGCTTTCGTTGTTATTGTGTCAATGGGTCCTATGTCAACGCCCTCTGGTATATCCTTTACGCAGATGTGCCCGTTGAGGTCATCCTGGTGACCGGGCACGTATTTGCACCCACTGTCAACGCAGGCATAACAATCATTGTCGATGCTATTGCACTCTGTCTCCTGCTCTGATTGCTCCTCCTCAGTCGCCGTCTGATGCCCTATATTCACGGCTACCTGCCCTCCTGTGTCAAACCTGTAGCGGGCTATGGGGTATGAATCGCCGCTGAGATATGAATTTACAGATATTGTACCGGTCACTCGGGCATTACTATCGCAGCCAGGGACATAGCAGGTACCCGGAAGCTGCTGCGGAATGTCGCCGTTGGTGCTGTCACATGTCAGCCCCCTGAGTGCCCTGTCAAAATAGCAGTTTATGGAACCGTGGTTATTCCTTATTTTGAAGTCTCTTGAAATGGTGCTTCCTGGGCCTGCAGTTCCGTCATCTTTAATATAACGGTACTGATATGTTACCCTTATGTAGCCGTAACTCCTGCCGTAAGCCCCTGTGTAAAATCTGTTGTATGTGGTCCTCCCGGCAAAGTAATTCCGATAAAGATAGTGACTTTGCGGGTAATGCGGGTCATAAACCCGGTACATCCCCATGTTGGGCATGCCGTATACGGGGAGCGTGTAATCTATCCTGAACTGGGGATTATTCGGCCCTATTATGCAATCGTTGCTGTTCATATAATTGCTGTTGTCGCATTTTGGGTCGACCTTCAGAGCGGACGTCAGCCCACCTCCAGATGTCGTTTCCTGCATTTCCTGCTGTGCCATCCGCTGGTAATTGTACACCGAAAGGTCGTATGAGAGTCTGTCGATTGTCTGCGTCAACTGGGCCTGGCACTGCTGCATCTGCTTGTAGTAGCGCGTCGTCCTCATGCCGAGGTCATATGCATTCTGGCTGCTTGTCGTGCGCTGGGTCATCGCCAGCTGGGCGCTCGCCATGCATGCCTGGTAGCTCTGCATCCCGCTCTGCATGTTTATTAGAATCTGGAGCAGCCCGGCGACTGCCGCTATGGTGTCGCAGGTCTTTGCCATAGTTTGTGCGGCCTTGGGGTTTTTGATAGCCAGCGCGCATACCAGGGTCCCCCCGCCAACTGCTCCCCAGAAATACGGGTCGCATTTCATGACAGTCATCTCGCCGAGCATGAAAAGCCCTCCCGCTATTATGCCGCTCGTTTTTGACTGCTTCATGGAGAATCCCTTCATCTCATTGGACATCTGGGTGAACATGTTCATCGGGATGCCGCCGAATATGCCGCCTCCGGGCATCATCATCGCGGGGTTGTAATTCCTCGGGTAGCGGGCGGCATAAGGCACACCAGCACCGGTGTCCCATATCTGCATGCCGGTCACAGGTGCCGCTGTAACACCGCCGCTCACAGACTCTTTATAAAATGGCACCAAATCACAACCATTAGCATCGATTTTGAATCTTCTGTATCTTTCATCAACACCCACATAATTGTTGTATTCATTCTGATTGTAATCAACACACGTACTTTGTTCAGCATCGAACATACAAATCTGAGGATGAGGTGAATGCGATACACATGACTCGCAGTCATTGTCCCATGAACTACAGGTAGTTCCAGCGCAATCATATTTGTCAGTAATACCAATTTCCCAAGAAGACTTCTCTACACAGTTCCCGTATACTGATTGCCAAGCACATGTTTGACCATACTGATTAATAGCGCCGGCACAACTAGGGCATGATTCATATCCACTACAATCACACTTACTTGCATCGGTAATGAAATTATCTGATTGGGACAACGACTTACAACTACCAACCCGCCCGTCCCATGCACACCCAGCATTTACACACTGAGGACATGACTTATAAGTACCACATAATGAACTCGGGCTTGCCGCAGGACTTCCGCCGCCGGAGGCGTCGGATACTATAGAATCACCTTTGACATTTGCAACCACTTTCATATTTTGCTGTTTATTGTCAGATGTTCCACTTACCTTATTATCATCGTTTCTTCCACTGCTTGACTGTACCGGTTGAGTAGTTTGCTGTTTATTGTCAGATGTTCCACTTGGCTCATTTTTTGCCGTCTTCTGCGTAGTTGAGCCTTCTAACTGTTCCAAAATATCCATTTTGCTGGTGCCAGTATTTTCCAGTACAGTTCCCTTTGTTATTTCATCAAGCCTGTTTTTCCAAAATTCATTAATTTTAGACTTCTCGAATTCATAATCTTCCTTTGTGATGTCACCACTCTTAAGCTTTTTGTCCAGTTCTGCAAGTTGGCTGTCCCATTCACTGTTGGCATGCATAAAACTGTTTTTCTGGTCTGTCGTCAGTCCTTTCGGCATTTCAGGAGAACCGTTGCTAACCTTGCCCGACATCAGGCTGCAGGCGACGCAGAGCCCCATTACACTCGCTATCAGGCACATCAGGGTGTTCGCTTTCTTCATGCTTTTCTGGACCTTCTTCAGCCCGCTTTCGTAATCAAGAAGCCCGTCGTTCTTCACGGCGGTTATGGTTGTGCCTATTCTCTGGCTGCTTGACGCAGTGACGCTCTTTGTTCCTCCCTGGGGTGTCACTGACTGAATGTTCAGTGTTATGTTGGTTATGGTTGTCTGAATTGTTTTTGACGACTCGCTAAGTGCTTCGACGACAAGCGAGTTGTCCATGTTCGGCATCAGCGACAGCGTCCAGCCGTCCGCTGTCTGCTCGGTGTTCATTATGTGGTATGTGTGCAGCTTGTCATTGTTAATGAAGCCCCCTCTCGGCGGGAGCGGCACCTCGCTCCACACAAATGTCCCGTCTGTTGCCACAGCGCCTGCCGGCATGTGGTTGACCTTCACGTCGACCTTAACCGGCTCGTCAAGGGTGCAGCTGTAGTCCAGTATGACCGGTCCCCACTTGTTCATGAAGAAGTTTTTAGTATAATCTTCCCCGCTGTCGAACACGTCCCCAAGGTTTCCGGGTGACAGTGTGCATTTTGTATTTATGTGGCCGGGACTAACCCTAAGGGTCACAAGTTCTGGGTTTATGCATCTCGTGTCACCAACCCCCTGTCCGGGGGCTGCGCATATCTTGCCGGAGTCCGTGCACGGGCAGTCCTCGCAGCAGTTGTCGGATGTTTCACCGAGGTTGCTGTTGCACTCCCCGTTTCCGCACAATGGCAGGCCGCTTTTACCGACTGTCACAGAAAAATCATGACTTATTTCTGTTTTGTGCCTCCTTCCGCTGTAATCCATGTAATATATCTTGGCCTCAAGCCCGAAGTTTGCTGTCTCACCGTCCCCTATGGTGCACGCAGGGAAGTTTCTTATGGGCATTGTGCACTTGTAAGTGCCTGTCGGAGAGCCGTCAATGTCATCAACCTCCTGCTCGCACGTGAAGTACGGCGTGCTGAATGTCTGGCCATTGTAAGTCATGTACCACTTTATGAACTGGGTGTTGTGGGGAAGGTTTTGCATGGTGACATCAAATGTGAGCTCGCTTCCATCGTCGTTGCTTGATGTCGCCTGGCAGTTGAGCGCGTTAGATGTGACTGTCACCTTCATTCCGATAGTATTCTCGTCAACACATTCATTGCTCGCTGTGCAGACATTGCCCTCGCCCGCGCATCCGCAGTCAGCGCAGCAGTTTTCGGTGTTCTCACCTATGTCGGCGTTGCAGGCGCCGTCTATGACGCACTGCCTGCCCCTTGCCGGGTCTATTGTGAATGACACGGTCTTTGTTATGTCCTTTGTCTGCCTGTTTCCTGCCTTGTCGAACCATGCTATGCTGGTTTCATAATCAACTTTGTAGTCCTTTGCCTCCCAGCAGAACGGGTTGAACTGCGAGACAGGCATCGAGCATTCCCATGAGTAGACGCTGTAGCTGGTTGAGTTGACGAGCGGGCTGCATGTTCCGTAGAGCTCCCCGCCGACGCGCCTGTCGTCTATGAAAACATCACCAAACTCGAGGCCGTTGGATTCCGGGGAGTACGGCATGTGGTTGGCCGTGGCCGTGAACTTTACCTGCTTCCTTCCAATGCTGTCAGCGGACTCTGCGCTGCAGTCAACTGTCTGCGGGTCTGTCTTCACAATAAGGTCCAGTTCATCCTTGCTGATGCAGCTTGCATCAACAGTGCATACCTCGCCGTCAGGGCAGCCCATGTCCTGGCAGCACGTTTGCTGGGTCTCTCCGAGTTCCGGGTTTGGTTCGCCATTGCCGCACATGGGAAGGCCGCTCACGTATTCAAGGTTGAAGTCATCCGAGATGTTCTTGCCTTCATATATCGGGTAATATGCAGAAAGCCCGCCTCCAAGCACGTTGAGCACGAGGTCCATGTTCGCCGGAGGCTCATCAGGGCAGGCGGGGAAAAGCGAAACAGGCATTGTGCATTCCACATCTCCTGTATGGTGGCCTGTGTCGTCAGTGAGAGCCGTGCACGAGAATCCTGGTATGTTCTGCGCTGTGTACGTCTTTCCGTCATAAAGGAGCTTCCAGTTTATCAGCCTGAACGGCTCAATCGCGCTTTCGGGAACGTTCTGCACGTGGGATCTGAATGTGAAGTCGCCCTTCTGCGTGTTTGACGGCGAGCAGTCTATGTTGTTCTTTGACGGAAGGTCCTCCGGATTGATTGTAAGAGAAATCTGGGACTCATCAATACATCCCGATGCAGTGCATATGCCGTTCGCCTCGCATCCGCAGTCCCAGCAGCAGTAATCCGGCGTCTCGCCCATTCCGGCATCGCATGACCCGTCCTTGTTGCAGGACCTCAGCCTGGCCTTGGTAACCTCGACATCGAGGTCTGTCGTCAGTTCAGCGTACTTTACTTCGTTGGCATCCTTTGCCGTTCTGTCATCAAAATATGATATAACCACACTGAAGTTGAGGTTCTTCGTGCCTGTGTCAAAGCATCCCTGAAAGCTGTTCGGACCCGAAATCGGGAACCTGCACAGGTAGGCGTCACTCTGCTGCTGGCAGTCAGAGAGCGTGTACCTCCCGTTCTCGAACATGTATGTCACGCTCTTGAATTCATCAACAAAAGCGGGTCCCTTGACAAGAGTGAACTTTACTTCAACATCAGAACCGGTCTGCGTGCAGTCAAGTGTGGATGGAAGCATGACGGCTGTTATGCCCATGCCGCTTTCCTTGCAGGAACCTCTGACAGAGCAATAACCTGTGTTGCATCCCGTGTCCTGGCAGCACGTTTCCTGCGTCTCTATGGGACTTTCTATGTGGCCGTTGCCGCACAGGTGGCATACATTGTCCGTGCATACCTGAAGCTGTCCGGTGTATGTGTCAGCAGGGCAGTCGTTGCAGTCAGTGCAGCAGTTGGTGTAGTCCTCTCCGGGCTCGCATTCATTGTTTCCGCAGGTCGGTGCAGTGCAGACCCCGGCCGCTACATTGCCAGTCTCGCAATATTCCCCAGACGGGCACCCGCAGTCAAGGCAGCAGTTTTCAGGCGTCTCGCCCGGCTCGCATCCATTCTCGCCGCATTCGGCTTTTGTGCACCTCTGCATGGTCTGGTCATAATAATATCCTGTGCCGTAGGCGTCAGCACATGTCTTTCCCGGCGTGTTCCAGCAGTCGCCGGGACAGGTGCTCGAATCCTCCGCGGCCTCGCATATCTGGTTGCCGCACTGCGGCGTGACGCATTGTCCGTACGGCACGTTCATGTCGGTGTTGCAGTACAAACCTTCGGGGCATCCGGCATCTATGCAGCAGTTTGTGCTGTTCTCCACAGCGTCAGGCGTCCCGTCGCCGCACACATGGCACTGGCCGGAAGGATAAGCCTCAGTTGCATCGCAAGTCTGTCCATCTGACGGGCACCCGCAGTCAAGGCAGCAGTTTTCAGAATTTTCACCCACCTCGCAGCCGTTCTCGCCGCAGACAGGAAGCTGGTTGGCGAAGAACGTTATGGGGTTTGCCGTACTGCCCTTTGCCAGGGCTATGAGATAATCCTTTACAGTTGTCTTTACCATATTCCCCGGCGGCTTGTACCTTCCGAATGAAAGCGAATCTATTTCTGTGGCATCGGAAACCAGTTCGTATATCTGGCTTACCGGACCTTCCACAGGGCCGAAAACAGTCTTTTCAACCCAGTTTGCAGGTATCATGTCGTGCGTTTCTATGAAATCCTTTATCCATGCAGGCTCTATGCCGGGCTTGGCGTATATGTCAAGATTGGAGACATCGTGGCTGGTGTGCTTGAAATCCTTTATGCCTCTCCTCTCGACCTCATCCCAAAATCCCACCCAGCTGTCAATGCCGTCGTGGCTGAATTTTACAAGCGTAAGGAAATGGGCTGTCGTGTCCCTTGAAACATCAGACCAGTAGAATGTGCCCTTGTCGCCGGAAAGGAAGCTGTCGGCTTCAACAGGCTCGTAGTCCACGCAGTCCAGAGGCGAGCTGTCTTTGCACCTGAAAAGGTATATCTTGCTCACCGGGTAAAGTGGATCACGGCCTATAACCTCAATCTTGACCTGCACATTGTTCCAGCGCGAGTCAGCCGGATCATGCACTATATCGAATGTTTTTGATACTTTGTCGCTGTAATCAAGGGAAGCACTGACCTTTTCACCTGTCGGCGTGGCTGTGTTGCCGCTGGCTATCTGCCTGTATATGGAAAGTTCCACAGCCGATGCGGTACTTATGCTCAGTATGAGATAGACGCTGAACACAGTGGCAGCCTTGAGAGCAAATTCTGTCAGCCTGTCCATGAGCAACCTCCGGTATATGATATTTGACCGTTAGAAATAAGAGATAAACCGTTGCAGTTGTCATAAAGGCTCTTTAGGTTTTCGACATCAGCATCTTCAATTCCGCTCAATGATGGTATGTAGACGTAAACATCCTCAGTGTCCGGTGCAGGCGTAAAGATGCCGTTCATAATTCCCAGCACCTCTTCCTCTGTGTTGAGGCCGGCAGTCACGTTGTATTCATACATCGGAAGCCTGTATATAAACTTACTCGGCTCTGTTGCGGAAAACTGCGTAATGCCGCTTGTGTCAAACGGATCGAAGTCTGTTCTCTCCATGTACATCGAGACCTTTTCTCCACTTACGGGAACAGGCGCCTCTGCTGTATACCCGCCAGCAGTCTTTGTCACAGGAACCTTGTAGAAGTGGAACGTGTAGCTCTTGCTTTTCGGTATGCTGAATGTGTGGCCGGCAAGTTCTGAGTAGGAAACGGCCTCAGTATAAACATTGTCATCGACCTCAACCGTCAGCGAGCCGAGTGCAGTCTTCGGCACCTTTCCTGAGACAAACCCGTCGTTGGCCGTGTTCCCAAGCGGGCAGCCGTCGAATGACACCTTGGCACCCTTTACTATGCTCCCGTCAGTATATTTGACCATTATGCTGGCATCTTCCGTTGCCCCTGTCCTGCACCTGTCGTTGTACTGAAGAGACTCAAGCGTCTGTGGTGCAGGCGGAATCGCGGAAGAGGCAGTACATCCATGACCGACCTGGTTGTTTTCCATAAATACCATTACGGCGAAGTTGAACGGCATCTTCATGTCATCGTCCCATATGCTCACGACCACGGGATACTTGACGTTGTATGATGCCTGGTACTGGGCTATGGTAAACCCGTTAAGGTACTGGTTTACCGAACCGGATGCACGTTTTATCTCAAGCGTTTCGGGTGCCGAGAACTCGGTCCTGTCAAGCCCGTCGTCATCGCCGTAGTAGAACATGACATTGAGGTCATTGTACGGGTCACTCGCGACATTTTCAGGCGCGTTTTCGCCGCACGCCCTCTGTCCCTCGGGAAGCGATGAATAGTCTATTATAGTCGGTATGAAGCCGAATTCCATTGAGGTGCCGTCCCAGCCGCTGTAGCGCATGTTGACAAGCCTGCCTTCAGTGTCCGTGGGTATCTGGTAGCCAACTTTCGTGGTTGCGACGGAGTTTCTTGCGTGCAGTTCCATGCAGTCCCTCAACTGTGTCCATGAGAATGTGTACTGCCTATGGGCGTTGCCCATGCCGAAGGGTATCCAGCAGGGACGCGAGGATTCCGAAGACTGTGAAAGGGAGCTTATGAGGTTGTTGTCAAGCATCCTGCAGTCCGCCTCCATTATGGCGAAATTCTCGGCGAAGTCTGCTATCCTTCCCAGCCCGGTGGCGAAATCAATCCTGTACGGCTGCGGAACCTGCGAGCCCTCGAATGTCGTGGGGATGCTCGCCGCCACAACGACCTTGTTGTCATAGAGTTTTGTCGTCACCTGCATGGCATCCTTGTTGAATGTGGCTGTCCTGCCTCCTATGCTCTGTGTGTCCGGAAGGTTTTCCTCAAGGTATTTCTTCACGCCGTCGGCAAGGTTCGCTTTTATGTCAGGAATGGCGAACGTGTCGCACATCTGCCAGAACGCTACATTACCGAAGGTGTCAGTGCTGGTGTATCCAAGATACATCGAAGAGCCGTCAAGATAGCCGCCGTTCTTGTAAATCTCTGAAACTGTTTCGGAAACGCCCTGCCTCATGACGTCCTTCACGAATGACGCCACGGACTGCTGTTCCTGCGTCAGGGCGACATTCTCCACAGAAGGCGGGGAAAGAGACGAGTAGCTGTAAAGACCTATCGCCACAGCTATGACCAGCAACCCGAGAATCAATGCAATTTCTGCCTGAGCCTTCCTTGGCATGATAACCATTATATTATATTTTACATAGTTATCTCTTATAAATCACATATAAGGCTGATATTCATCACTGCCCACGTCTTGTGTTACCTTGCTTTTTTTGTAAATGTAAAAAGCACCGGCACCTGCGATAATTCCGGCAGCCGCAATTGCTATGAGCCATGTGGGGAGAGCAATGCCGCTTTCCGGCATGTCATTAAACTGCCCAGTGTTGTCGATTATCTTGCTGTTGATGTCCTGCCAGTCGTCAAGTGTGGCGTCGCTTTCGTATTTCTCCCAAAAATCCGCGGCACTCTGATTTGACAGCGTGCCGTTCTCTGCTGCCCTGCCGGCATCGGACACTGCCTCGTCCACTGTGAGCATGGCTGTCTCGCTCTTGGACTTCCCGCTTTCATCCTGCACGGTTACCCTCAATGTGAACAGCCTTTTCGTTGTATCAGCAGGAATGACCACGACACCGATAACCCTTTTCGTGCCGCCTGCTATGGTTATGTCCATGCTGTCCATGTCGCTGTCCAGCCCGTCGCCCTTATCAAGCGCGACCGAGAACACACCAGTCTCTTCAAAGTTTTCTATTGTCAGGTAGTATGTAGCGGAGCGAATGCCGATTATGTTCCTGTTCTTTGGGGCAAGATTTATGTCAAACCCTGTCCTCTCCTCATTGACATGGAGAGTCCCTTCCACGCGCTTTGTGCATGAAGGGCTGTCGCAGCCGTTCACACTCCCTGTTATGGCAAACGGGTAGTCGCCCGGCTCTGAAGGTGCATCCATATCTATGTGCACCATTTCTTCCCCAGGCAGCCGGACTGTTGTCATTTCTATGTTCATTGACGGTCCGTTCTCCTTCTCAAGTGAAACGCTTATGTCCATGTCAGATGAAATTACCAGGTCAGTGGCTGCAGTGCCACCCGCCTTTGCATAAAGCTCCTTTTGGAGCATGTCCATTGTGAATATGTCCGTGTGCTGCTCGGTGGCTGCGCATGGATTGCTGCTGCTCATGATGATTTCGGCGTCTTCAAACTCGCTGACGCATATGCCGTAGTCGAAGCTCAGGTTCTGCTCCGGTGTTTCAAGTCTCAGCCTCAGGATGCCCTCATCCCCTTTCTTTCTGTTCTCCGTGCTGAAGCAGATCGGCACAGTGACGGGGTTGGCCGGGCCCGCTATGAAGCTCGCCCTGTGTATGTCTACCCACGGGTTGTCGGGATAGCCGGGGTCATCTATGTCAAGCGTGTATTCCCCCCTGCCGAGGTCGCCGAATGTTATGGTATCGCATAATGTTTTGCCGGCGCCCAGCGCAATGTACACGTTCTGCTGGGCCGATGCAGCAGGCACAGTGGAAAGCGCCAGAAAAGCAAGCATCAGAATAAACCTTTTCATGTCATCAATCACCTATCGGCTTGTAGAGGTAGGGGCTCATGTC
>JAGGXP010000040.1 GCA_021163005.1 Candidatus Aenigmatarchaeota archaeon
CCTGCGTGCCGTGCCAGAACTTCCCTATTTCGGACTTTTTTACATCATTCTTCTCCTCTCCTATGAGCTCCTTGGCAACAAAATCGAGACCATATCGCTTGAGGTTCCAGCCCTTCTTTATCATGGTAAACGCATCTGCGACTATCCTTCCTGTTATGCTTATCCTGTGCCTGTTGGCAAATACATCGTCGCGCACACCTTTTGATTTACACCTGCCGAAAACCGGTCTTACCCTGTTCTTTTCCATCCTCTTCAGGAGATAAGGCAGGTCATATCCTACTATGTTGTACCCTGTCAGCACATCGGCATCAAATTCGTTTATGATTTCGATGAACTTTTCAAGCATTTCCTTCTCCGATGAAAGCGCTTCTATCCCCTTTCCCGGTCTTGTTGATAGAGTCACGCTTTTACTTCCTCTGTACTCCTCTGAAAAAACCATTGATATCAGCACAGCTGGGTCGGTCTCCGGGTCAGGCATAGAACCCGGTGTATTTGAAACAGTCTCAATGTCGAATGAAAGATACCTTAAAGGAGCGTCTTCATGCCGGTCGACAGGCTCGAACTTCTTTATCTGCACGAGCTTCTGGGCAGAGACACTGTCAGTATTTATACCATTGCTCTCCTCTGTCTTTATCCATCTCATGCCGCCTATGTCGTTGTCGTTCATCCATCTGTATTTGAACAGTATATCAGCTTCATACACCTCTATGCCCATGCTTTTCAAGTGCTCCCTGACCTCCACTGTCTTGGCGGGGTTTCTGAGTGTTATCTTTGCCACTTTCCTGGGTTTCTGGTACCCGACTGAAAGTTTCCTTTCCACTGTTTCAACAGAAATCACACTTGACACACCTTCGAGCGCGTCGTTTATGTTGTCGCCTATTGCATAGAAATACGGCAGGAATCCCTCATAAAAGCCACACACGCTCCTGCCGTCAGCGTCCTTGCCAAAGATGCGTATTATGGGCCGTTCATTCACCATAACATAGTCGACGTCGATTATCTGAAATTCCATGAAATTCACTGCATAAAACATTGATTTAAACAAATAAATACTTCCGGATAGTTCGTTCCATATAATACAAAACAGATGTTTTAGACCTCATAAAAAATTTAAAGCGCGCAGCCAAATGATAGGTATGCGAATAAACCAGCGCCAGCTTGAAAGAGCCATGAAGCAGATGGGAATGAAGGCAACTCCCATAGAGGCAGAGGAAGTAATAATAAGGACTGCTGAAAAGGACATTGTCATCAGAAACCCGAGCGTAACGCTTATGAATGCCATGGGCCAGGAGTCGTACCAGATTACAGGGGACGCCGAGGAGCAGGCACGTGAAAAGTTCATCGATGACGATGTGAAGATGGTAATGGACAAGGCCGGCGTCAGTGAAGACGAGGCAAGGAAGGCGCTTGAAGAGGCAGGAGACATAGCAGGCGCCATACTCAAGCTCAAGTCCTGATTCTTTAATTAGCAAAAACCAAACTAATATATGCACAGCGAATGGCAAGAAACAAAGCTTGACAGCGCCTTCAGAAAGCTGTCTTCCGGAAGGAACGGGCTTTCTTCAAAGGAAGCTGCTGAAAGGCTGAAGAAGCACGGACCGAATGAAATACAGAAGACGAGAAAAGTCTCCCCGCTGAAGATATTCCTTTCACAGTTCACATCACCGCTTATACTGATACTTATAGGAGCCGCCCTCGTATCGCTCGCCATAGAGCTTCTTCCCGGTGAAGAATCAAACATGGCCGACAGCATTCTCATAATAATCATAGTCATAGCTGTTGGCGTTTCGGGGTTCTTCCAGGACTGGAAAGCGGAGAAGGCCATAGAGGCGCTTCGCAGGATGTCAACGCCAATTGCAACGGTTATGAGAGACGGCAAAGAAGTCCAGATACCAAGCACGCAGATTGTTCCCGGTGACATAGTTCTTGTTGAAGCGGGGGATGTCATCCCGGCTGACGGCAAGATAACAGAGTCGCTGAACATGATGCTTGATGAGTCCATACTGACAGGGGAATCCAAGTCAGTGCGCAAGTCTGCCGGCAGTATGCTGAGCATGAACACGTCCCTGATATCAGGAAGGGGGAGATTCCTTGCAGTCGCAACGGGCATGGAAACGGAAGTCGGAAAGGTCGCGGCAAAGATGCAGGAGATAGAGGAAGTGAGAACACCGTTCCAAAAAGAGCTTGAGACATTCAGCAAGAAAATGTTCTGGCTGGTCATAGCCATAGCAGCAATTGTGATGACAGCCGGATACTTCAAGTACGGTCTTTACACAGCCTTCCTGACATCAGTGTCCCTTGCAGTGGCAGCCATACCCGAGGGGCTTCCGGCTGTCGTCACACTCGCCCTTGCCCTTGGCGCCAAATCGATGGTTTCCAATAATGCGCTCATAAGGAAACTCCCGGTCGTGGAGTCAGTAGGCTCTATAAATGTCATCTGCACAGACAAGACGGGAACACTCACAAAAAATCTCATGTCTGTGACCAAGGTCTTCTTTGACGATGTCGTCTACGACTCCCGCTCCATGAAAAAAGGAATAGCAGAAAAAATGCGCACGATGCTGCTCACAGGGGCATTGTGCAGCAACACAAAAACAGTTGTAGTGGAAGGAAAGAAAAAGATCATAGGCGACCAGACAGAAGTCGCCATACGCCGGTTCTCAGAGGACAACGGCATTTCATATGAAGATGCCAATGAAAAATACAGGCGTGTGAATGAAGTGCCTTTCACATCAAAAAGAAAGATGATGAGTGTGCTATGCCGCCATGACGGAAAGCATCATGTTTTTACAAAGGGCGCTCCTGAGGTAGTTCTCAGGCAATGTGACAGAATATACACCGGCGGCAGGATAACAAAACTTGACGCAAAAATGCGCAAAAAGATTCTGAAGCAGAACAGCGAATTTGCATCCCGTGCTCTCAGGGTTTTGGCATTCGCATGGAAAGAATCTGGAAGCTCTCTTAAAGAGAACGAAATAGAGAAGGATCTTGTCTTCCTTGGGCTTGAGGGCATGCTTGACCCGCCGAGGGACGAGGTCAGGGACGCGCTGGCTGAATGCAAGACAGCAGGCATACGAGTGGTGATGATAACAGGCGACAACGCAGAGACGGCAAGAGCCATAGCCGATGATATAGGCCTTGAGAGCAACGGAACACTCAGCGGCGAAGAGCTTGAAAAAATAGACGATAACGAGCTTTCAAGGCGCCTGAATGGCGGCCTAAACATATTTGCAAGGACAACACCCTTCGACAAGCTAAGGATACTCAAGAACCTGCAGAAGGGCAACAGGGTTGCCATGACAGGAGACGGTGTCAATGACTCGCTTGCACTAAAGAAGGCAGATGTCGGCATATCAATGGGCGAGCGCGGGACAGAGGTCGCAAAGGAGGCAAGTGATATCATTCTTCTTGATGACAACTTCACGACCATAAAGAACGCCGTCAGGGAGGGCAGGCGCATATTCGACAACATAAGGAAGTTCGTGAACTACCTGCTTAGCTGCAACCTCGCCGAGGTCTTTGTCATATTCGGCGGCACCATACTGCTCACACTGCACAAGCCCATCCTGCTTCCTGTCCATATACTCTGGATAAACCTGCTCACAGACGGCATGCCCGCCCTTGCCTTGGGACTTGATCCCGCGCTTCCGGACATAATGAAAAGGCAGCCCAGAAGCGAAAAGGACGGCATACTCGACCGGAAGACACTCTACAATGTCATATTCATGGGCATAAACCTGAGCGTGCTTCTTGGGGCGGTGTTCCTCCTGCTCCTGCCCATGGGAATAGAGACAGCCAGAACAGCGCTGTTCACAGGATTCGTCATATATGAGTTCATGCGGATAGCCATCATAAGGCACAACGAGGAACTGGGATTCTTCCAGAACAGGATGCTTGTAATGACACTGGGCATATCCATAATACTCCAGCTTGCTGTTTTGTATACACCCGTCAATTCGCTACTGTCACTCGTTCCGCTGGGATTGTATGAATGGGCAGTCCTGCTATCAATCGGCACAGCCGGATGGTTCAGCTCCATAGGCATATCAAAGCTGCTGGCAAAAATGTAAAATAAAAACCGGAACAAGAATAATTATGGAGTTCGCTGTCGAGATTCTGTTTTTTGCACTTGGGCTGGTTCTGCTGCTTAAAGGCGCCTCAATATTCACTGAAAACGCTTCGAGGATAGCCAAGAGCGTCGGGGTCTCTGACATAGTCATAGGACTGACGCTTGTGGCATTCACAACATCGCTTCCGGAGCTTGCTGTGAGCATGCTCTCTGCTGCCAGAGGCGTTTCCGGCATAGCTTTAGGCAACGTCGTGGGTTCAAACATAGCAAACATAGGACTTGTCCTTGGCATTTCTGCGCTGCTCACAAAAAACATACCCATACAGCGCCCTGAGCTTAAGCAGGCCTATATAATGATAGTTGTGAGTGTCATCGCAGTCATGTTCATGATTGACGGCCTGACGCCCATAAAGGGAGCCATACTGGTCGCAGGGCTTCTTTTCTATCTCTATTACATTGCCCATGAAAAGGAACTCAAGGAAAATATAGTGGAAAAGATTATCGACAAGCAGAACCTCCCTAAGGGCATGATACTGTGTATTATAGGTGGTGCCGGTGTGCTTCTTGGGGCTGACAT
This sequence comes from Candidatus Aenigmatarchaeota archaeon, assembly GCA_021163005.1. Taxonomy (GTDB): domain Archaea; phylum Aenigmatarchaeota; class Aenigmatarchaeia; order QMZP01; family JAFGSV01; genus JAFGFG01. The sequence continues at coordinate 4,647 of JAGGXP010000040.1, forward strand.
GCTTGTCAATTCAGCCACACACATGGCACAGGGATTCGGCATATCTGATTCTGTCATAGGGCTCACGCTTATAGCTGTCGGGACGTCCCTCCCTGAGCTGGCGACATCAGTGACAGCAGCAGTCAAGAAGCTGGAAGGCATAGCCATAGGCAACATAATAGGAAGCAACATATTCAACCTCCTGATGGTCATGGGCGCTTCCGCACTCGTGGGCACAATCACAGTCGACAGCGTCGTCCTGATGGACAGCGTCCCTGTTATGCTGCTCCTTTCTGTGATACTTGTGCTCCTCATGAAAACCGAAAGCAATCTGGGCAGGCTCGAGGGTCTGCTCCTTCTCATACTGTACACCTTCTTCATATACCTCAGATTCTTCGGGTTCTGACACAGCAAAATAGCAGGGACTCCACACCTAAAATTATAATTTAAACCAAAGGAACAGATAGATAATATGAAATTTGACATTGCCAGGGCAATGGGATTAAAGAAGGAAACAAAGGCAGAATCACTGGCAGGTTTCATCATAAGGTACTGGTGGCTATGGCTGCTCATAGCTATAACAGTCTTCTCCTTCTGGTCAAGGATGATACCCGCAAAATACGGCGAATTGCAGGCACTCGACCCCTTCTACGCCTACAGGATAAACATGTACATGCTCAACCACAACCTGCAGATACCTCAGTATGACTATATGAGGTACTGGCCGGACGGCATAGGTATAGAACGATACGGCCCGCTGATGTACTTCTA
>JAGGXP010000031.1 GCA_021163005.1 Candidatus Aenigmatarchaeota archaeon
AGTGCCCTGAAGGTGACAGAGTCAGTGCAGGCGACACAGTCAATGTCAGCTACACGGGCACGCTCAACGACGGAACTGTCTTCGATCAGGGCTTCTACGAGTTTACAGTAGGCGGCGGGGAAGCCATAGACGGATTTGATGAGGCCGTGGTGGGCATGTGCGTAGGTGAGCAGAAGCATGTTACCATACCGCCTGAAAAGGCCTACCCCTACAATGAATCGCTCGTGAGACCCATGCTGCCCATCGAATTCTCTGTAAAAAAGACATTTGAAGTCACACCCGAGTCATTCAGTGACAAATTCGGAGAGAATGCCACAGTCGGAAAGACCTACACTGACGCGACACTCATATTCCCTGTTAAAGTTGTGAGCACTTCGGAAAACATAACACTTACCAGGCCTGTGATTGTCGGGGACGTCTATTCCGAAGGCGGATGGTGGAATGTCACAGTTACGGCGGTCAACGACACTGAAATAACAGCTGAGAGGGATCCGGTGGAAGGCCAGCTGATAAATCTTGGAATACTCGGCATCAGGACAGTCCGCGTGAACGACACATGGATAATGGCGGATTTCAATCCCCTTGTCGCGGGCCTGACGCTGAACTTTGACATAAAAGTCCTTGACATACTCGGGAAGCAGTAGTCATTTCGCGTATTTCTTCAATGTGTTATCCAGATGCGTTATTATTTCTTTAGGAGTCAGCAGTTTATCCCCATTGGAATCGATATCCTTGAAAACCTTTCCAAGGCTTTCTGGGTCGTGTGTGTACGTGCCCTCAATCGCGTAACCTCCGGGCGTTTTTCTGACTTTCACCGAGCCGCTGTAAATGCCTGCCATCTCTTTTATGGAAGAATCATAGTTTTTCGGGGCCTTGATTCCACCCGGCCATATCCGGACGTCCTGGATCCTGCTCACATGCAGCTTCTTCATCTCGTCCCTTGAGATTGTGTAGGGGCTGACTGTCTTTTCATCATTTATGCGGCTTCTGTACGCTTCATTTAATTCCTGAATATGCTCTGTTACGTCCTGTTTCAGATTCTCCATGGTCGCGCATCCGTAGGAGCCGAACGCGATTCCTCCGGAGAGCAGATAAGGCATAATCTTCCCTTTCACAAACATCACCCCTCAAATATCAGGTGCGGGTCATCAGGGGCTATATACCTGTTCGGCCTGCTTTCAAGCCACTTGTAGACGCCTGCTTTGTCCATTAACTCTATGGTCTTGCTGTGGTAGTCTTTTATGCCACTGTTTATACCATTTTCGATTTCTTCGCCTGTTGCGCCGTCCTCTGCTGCGCCCCTGGCAAATGCGTTAAGCCCGTTCTCGCCTTCGAGGATGACATATTTGTTGACATATTTTTCATCCCATGGAACAAAGGCCGTTTTAAGGATTCTTCTTTCTGACTGCTCGATGGACGGTTGCCTATAATTTATCATTCCACCGACATCGCCTGTTATCAAAGACCATGCAGCATAGCTTTTCTTGTCCTTTGTCATCTGCTTTTCAGGGTTAGTCAGGATACCTTCAGGATAATATGACAGCTTTTCAAAAAATCCGCCTTCAAAATCCCCGTCAAGAGGCTGCACATGCATCACGCACCTGTCAACGCCTTCCCTCTGCATCCTTTTGATTCCATTCTCTAAAACACTGTATATGGCGTCAGACCTTGTCGGCAACTCCATTGCCTCCCTTCTGGCCGCTCTTTCCTTTCTTCCGAACATAATTTCCCCCTTAATTTTTAGGCATGTTTCCAGCGGTGAGATTCCTGTACGCTTCAATGTCACCCTTCTCTATACCTTCAAACCTCATAATACATCCTTCCGTCTCTATTTCCATGGAACTTTCATCAATGCTGACGAGCTTTCCCTTTATCTGCTCTATCCGAAACGGCATGCCTGCTATGTGTTTTTCGCCGACATAGGAAATGCCTCCCAGTACTGTGCCGTCCTCATAAATGCCAAAATTTCCGAGCGCCGGAGATTTCCCATCCCCGTCAGAAAGGCATCCGTCGAAGTTGTAGACTTCCCTGAACATATAAGAATTATATGCCAGAAAGTTTTATAAACCTTTGTATTTTTGTGACTTAAAAGTAACAAATTATTTCATAACCAAACCTTTAAATATGTGCCCACACAATGAACTAAACTTGGTGATATTATGCCATTTCCGTTCAGATATGTGAAAGAGAAGCAGGCAGGCATGCCTGACAGCGTGCTCGGAAAGCCTGTGGAAATAGCGGACGATTACAGGCTCAGAAGCGGTTCTGTCGTGGAAGCAGGCAGAAAAGGCCGCATATACACGGGAAACCTGCCGGGCGGGTCTATTCTTGGCGATCAGATTCCAGTGGTTCTGGAAGGAACCGACGCTTTTGTCGGCATTGACCGCGGAAAGCTGAGATACCTTTAGGATTTCCCAAGCTATTGTCACTACTTAGCGATAACAACCTTTATAAATAGCCGGAACAATTATAAAAAGATAAAAATGGGCAGATTTGCGGTGCCGAAAAGCGATACGAGGAAGCTGATGTCAGAGGTAATTCAATACAGCATCACTCTCGCTTCTGCAGGATATCGTGACGTGAAAGGATACATCGAAGAAAATCTTCCTTCCATAGAGGTACTCGAAGGACCTTACGGCGGGGAAGACTGTGAAATGTACGCTCTGGGCACCAACAGGATGATGAACAGGCTGGGAGTTGTCTATCCCGACACCGAAACTCCGGAGGAAGGCAGCTACGTGTTCTTTTCTGACAGGAGCGGAAGATACAATCACGTTGCCAGACTTGCCGGGAAGGGGATAATAGAGCAAAAGGTTTCTGTTCACGGGCCTGTTGTCAGGGGCCCCATAGAACTTATACCTGAAGAATACGGCCCGTTCTACTCTTTCAAGAACATCCCGGATGAGGATTTGAGGTTCTGGAAGAGGGAGAGCGGAATAACAGGTGATTAAATGTCTAAATCAGTAAAAACGGACATACGGCAGTATCTGACTGAAGTGTTGAGGGAGGCGGCACACCTGGAACCTGAAGCCGAGATGCGCTATCTTGAAGAGAACCTTCCTTCCGGCTGCCGGCCGCTGGCTCCGTCAGATTCGTCTTATGACTGCGAGATGCATGCCATAGGCACGAATGCCATACTTTCCGATGTCGTTCCTCTGCTTCCGGAGACCGATAAGCCGGAACCGGGCGATGTCGTGATATACAGGAGAAAAGGCATACCCAAACATGCCGCCCGTTACATCGGAGACGGAAAGGTTGCGCAGAAGTGCGGCAATCTGGCTCTCATCGAAACGCCGGTTGAACTGCGCACTGCAGGCGAGGGAGATTCTTACACCTTTCACAAGATAACAGATTATGACCGTGCGTATCTCAAAAAAGCATTCGGCCAGTCGGATATACATGCTGCTGTGCTTTCACTATGGTAATCTGGGATTTGTTTTCAGGTTCTTTGTCAAGGGGCCGTAGTCGAACGATCTCTTGGTTATTGTTCCTTTCTCCGCATCCAGCACGAGGATGTCATTGGATGTAAGCCACGGAACGAAACTTTCTTCAAAACCTGAACGGCGCGCATAAACGCTTGGAAGCGCGTTTGATATTACAGACGGCGATACCAGTACAATCCCTTCATAATCGCCGGCGTTTTCAATTTCTTCGGCAATTCTCACCAGTTCGTTCCTGTAGAATTCCGGATTGTGTACTATTTGCAGAACTATATCTTCAGGTGGGAGAATCAGTCTGTCTCCTGCGTAGTCTATATGCTCCTTCAGCATCTCTGATGTGAGTTCATATGCCTTTCCGGGAGCCCTCCATATCTTCGCAGGCGTGCCGTAGAGCTCATCGCCTATCATGCTGTATTTGTCTACAAGCACTTCATCCTCTCCCTTTAAGAGTATGCCTTCATACAAAGATGCCGGGAGTGTAAACACAAGCTTTTTCATAAGTTAAGGATAATGATGAGAAGCCTTTATAAAGCGATTGGGTCGCCTTTCACAGCCCGGGGAGCACATGCAGGCATTTCCGTACCACAGAGCCACATTTAAAACTTCCCCCCAAGACTTAAACAGGCAGTCCGGTGTTGTTATGGATGCATTTGAGCTTCTCCAGAAGAAGATGTACAGGTCAAAGCTGTACGAAAGGCCGGGCATACTCCTTGGCGTGTATAAGCAGCTCGTCGTTAGCGGCAAAGGACGCCAGACCAATGGCGAATTCAGAAGATACGCGGAATCCAGCGACGAGAACAGGAAGAAGCTGGGGATGTACGTCTATGAGCAGCTCAGAAGGTACGGCGCCGACAATTCCGCCCAGAGGCTCTACGAACAGGTCCTGAAGGACCTCGTTGAATGAGCACAAGAACACTGATGCCATTTTTTATGGGTTCACAAGAATAATTATCATGGAAAAGGGACTCGCTGTTCTGTCTATTGTATTCGTTGTTCTGGTCTCTGGATGCATTCAGCACGGTGCGCCGGAAACCGGCCCTCCCGGTTCAGCATCACAGCCGGCCGGTCAGGCGCAGTTCACTCCTGTGAATCCTTCACACCCGCCCCGCTTTGTCCGTCACGATTTCATAGAGCTTGACAAGATAGCGATGGTGTCCAGGTTCAGGTCGGGAGTCGGCCATGACTTCAGCAGGGGCGAAGGCGAAACCGGAACCTGCAGGAGCATGAAGCATTATTTCGAGCCAAAGGGTGTTGACGAGTCATTGAGGCAGAAGGAGCACGAAGGCCTGCTGACAGCGGACGACTGGCCAGTCGTTCACTACTACGCTCCTGTCAATGGGACCATCATAGACATGAGGCCTGTGGAAAACGAATACGGCCAGACGGAAAAGCAGTTCATACTGCAGTCAGAGGAGCATCCAGACATCTGGTTCGGTTTTTTCCATGTGATAACAGCTCCGGGGCTGCGCAAAGGAAGCATTGTCAAGGCCGGCGACTTCCTCGGGACCATAAGTCCCGGAAACAGCGGCGAGATAGCGGTTTCGGTCATTCACGGGCAGGACGAGCAGCTGATATCGTTCTTCGATGTGCTCGCTGACGATGCATTCGCGGAATATCAGGCAAGAGGCGCCGGAAACCGGTCGGACTTTATCATAAGCAAAGAAGAGCGCGACAGCAATCCGCTCGTATGCGACACCGAAGAGCCTCACAGGTTCACAGGAAGCTCAAGGATATCAGATAAAAGCGCCTATGACAAGTGGTCTATGGGTACTGACAACTGGGTAATGCTCAGTTAGTCGTATAATCAGGAGCCTCCGAGCTTGCTCTCCATGAACTTCCTGTAGTATTCGCGAAGCTCTTCCTCTGTGACAAAATAGTCCTTTGGATTCCTGTCAGCCTTCTTGAGGAACGGCCTGAATTTCTTGTAATCAGTCACGGGTATGTAGCCTTTTTCCCTGTAAGTCTGGAAGCTGCCTGACCTGGTTTCGGATAGCACAGTGATTTTTCCTGCCTTGACACCCTGCATCTCCTGAAGCATTTCCAGCCCGCTTCCGAGGAACCTGTAATCTCCTGCGGTGAGCGTGTCATTCGGCTCCTGGGCATTCACAGGCGAAACATATAGTGAGGCTCCTGCAATCCCCAGTCCCAGATACCTTCCGAGTTTCCTTAATCCGGACATAATATAATGTAATGACAGAAAATAATTTAAAATCACTGCATGCGCACGAAAATTTCAGTTCACCTGCGGGTTCACATATGGAGCCAATGATGAAATTTGACGTCATAAGGGTTTCCGAAGTCGTGTAATGTCCACTATTGTTGATATTCCGGTGATGCGGTTTTTCTCCTTTTTCCATGGTACTGTATGTCAAGGGGGTCTATATTCAGGCCTTCTCTTCCCACCACATAGAAATCCACGATGTCCGGACCGATTATTGTTGATTGTGTCCTACATTCTGCCGCTGAACTGCTCAAGGTCTTCGTCCACCCTTTCTCTCCTTTCGATATACAGGCTGAAATATTTATTTGCTTTAAACATAGCATCCGTGTATATAACAGAACCGACAAAGTCGGGTTTTTTCGTCCGTGACTCCATATTTTTTGTATTGTGCTAATTATTTTTAATTCTTTCCTTTCATTCGTGTCTCTTTCTTATTTCAATGCCGTCGTATTCCCTGCCCCAGAGCGGAAAGTCCCTTTTGCATTCAATAGAAACAGTGTCACCTTCCTTTACGGTGCTGTCCCATCTCTCTTTGGAAAAATCAACAGGGTATGGCAGGTCCTCTGCAAATACCCTGTAGGTGCTGTTCCATGTCGGGACAAGCGGCTCGCCGTACTGCCAGAAAGATGTGTCCACATCAGTTATGCGCACATTCCTGTATTCATGCCTTTCGGCATTGGCACGATAGAGCGCGGAAACGCCCAGAAGAAGCAGCCCAGCGGAGTACATGTACACAAGTGCCATGCCTGCAGAGCGGAGTGCCTTCTGCATATTTAGCTATAATACGGCATTAACCATAAACTTATGCTATGTAAAGTATATAGCAGATTATTTTTTTAACTCCGGTCCAAACATAAACTGATGAAGAGTTTTTTGTTTGCTTTTCCGGTTGTCGCCATCCTTTTGGTTTCCGGATGCGCGACAATGCATAAGGAGGTGTATCAGATGAAACTGACGAGTCCTGCATTTTCGGACAATGGGCATATTCCCGCTAAATTTACCTGCCAGGGCGACGATGTAAATCCGCAGCTGGATATATCAGGGGTTCCGGCAGGCACCAAAAGCCTTGTTCTCATAATGGACGACCCGGATGCGCCAATGGGTACATGGGACCACTGGATAGTCTTCAACATACCACCGTCAACAGCAACAATAGAAGAGGACAGTGTTCCTGCAGGGGCTGTGCAGGGAAGGAACAGCTGGGGAAAGAGCAGCTGGGGAGGGCCGTGTCCGCCAAGCGGAACGCACAGGTATATGTTCAAGCTCTATGCTCTTGATACCATGCTGGAGCTGGGTCCGGGCGCAGTGAAAAGCGATGTGCACAAAGCCATGAGCGGCCATGTACTTGCACAGGCGGAGCTCACCGGGCTGTACGCCAAGGGTTAGAAATCTTTAGCGTGAATAAGTTGTTTGCATGACTGCAAAATGAAAGTTTCTTCGTCAGCAGCCATGATGATGCATCAAATAAAAATCTTCACTGCCAATAATATATATGCGGACATTCGGTCTTGATGAAACCGGTCAGCTTGTCAATCCCGTAAGATGCCTCAAAGAAACCGGCGATTTCGTTTCTGAGAATTTTGAGACAGACATACACGAATACAGACTTGCCATACTCGGCGACATGGAGAGCGAAGAGTCCATAGAAAGCATACTCTCTGCTGCGGGAATCAGCGTGAATATGATGCAGCGACCTGCATTTTCACTATACACGGGAGACTTGAATACCGGATACGATTACATAATAGGAATAAACAAGGCAGAATATTTTTACCCTCTCATTCTTTCAGAGGAGATGCTGCATGGGGAGCACATGGTTCTTCATGCGCCTGATAAAACCGGGCATGAATCGTATGGCGATAAGTTTTCCGGCATCGCCCGCGAGCTGATAGGCTCGCTTGCATTTTACGGCATCCTGAAGGAGATGCGTGATTCGGGCATAAACCCCGAAATACGGACAGGATATGACATCGGCGACATGGAGGACCATACACTTCTTGAGGACTTCATGGCCCATGAGATCGGAAGATGGCTCGTTGACAACAATATAAGCCGTTTCTATTCCGAGATGTTCAGGGCAGGGGATGAGAAATCCTTATGGGATGTCGTGAGCAGGCATCTGGATGACATGGAATTGGAGCTCTTTATAAATGTCAATCCTTATCGCAGGGCTGTTCACGAGAATGCGGCGGATATAACGGGAAGATTGCAGGGAGTTCCCCTGAAAGTGTATATATCAGGTCCGGATGGCTACATGAATGCTGTCTGATGCACCGGTACACTCCCTTTCTTAAAACTTTCTGACAGAGTATTGTAATGGGACTACACGGCATATCGCCGGGCTTTCGCTTCTTCTCTTTGCAGCATTTCCTGCATATGGCCGGGAGAGTGACACAAGGGACTACATAAAAACTCACCTTGAAAATCCCGTCGAACTGATAAAAGAGGCCGCTCCGCAGAACGAGATAATATCCATAGGCGAGGAGCACAACAATGACAACCTGAGGCGCTATATTGCCGGAAGCGTCATTCCTGTGCTCGACAGCCTTGGATACGACTTTCTTGCAGTCGAGATAGGAAGTGCATTCCAGCATCAGATGAACGATTATCTGCACGAGGGAAGAGGAAAGGGGAACGATTTGCTTTTTTTCTTACCTGCCTGACACGCTGTACCTCTACGGGATGCATACACTGAGGTTCTGGAAAGCGCACGTGTGCACGGATGGGACATATACTGCATCGATTCGCGCAGGGCCGAGAAGTAGGCGTTCAAGTAGTAATAGCTCATCAGCAGTATATTTCAGTATACAGGCATTTAGTTTAGCTTAGAACCTTTCTGTGATTCAGCCTGAGACCAGCTTGCCTATCTGGTTTATGTAATCCTGATAAGCGCCGAGATTGCTGCTGTTGAGGGCTTCCTGCGCAAGCCCGTAAAGCTCTGCTATCCTCCGGAGCTTCTCGGCATCGGTGCGGCTCAGCTGAGGTACTGAGGCGTCGTCTGACGAAGGAGCAGTGCCTGAGCCGAACAGGACGTCCAGCGCTTCCGAAAGCGTTGGCTGCATGGTAAGCCTGTTCCCGTATGACACTATCACCCTCTGCAGCTGCGGCAGTGTTCCCTTTGCCGTGGCTTCAATATAGAGAGGCTCTACATACAGTATCGAATGCTCTATGGGTATGACAAGCGTGTTGCCCCTGACCACAGACGAACCGGACTGGGACCACAGCGTTATCTTCTGCGATATCATGGTGTCCTGGTCTATCCTGGCTTCAACCTGCATGGGACCGTATGTGAGCTTCTGCTTGGAGAACTGGAACACCCGCATCCCGCCGTAGTTCGGGGCGTCGGACCGGGCGGCCATCCATGCTATCATGTTCTGCTTGCTCTTTGGGGTGAACGGAATCATCAGTATGAACTCCTCTCTTTTTTCATCCGGCAGCTTCATTATGATGTAATATGGCTGCATCATCTCCCTGGAGCCTCTGTATATCTCATCCGGGACAGCCCATACGTCTTCCTTGTTATAGAAAACCATGGGATCCTCCATGTGGTATGTCGCATATATATCGGCCTGTATCCTGAACATGTCTTCCGGATATCTCAGGTGGCTCCTGAGGTCAGCGGGCATTTTTTCGGCGTCCAGGAAAAGTCCGGGGAACATCTTCCGGTATGTCCGGATGATTGGATCTGTTTCATCAACGACATAATAATACACTTTTCCGTTGTATGCGTCTATGACGACCTTGACTGAGTTCCGGATGTAGTTCATCCATTCGTATCCAAGGCCCAGCGGCTGGGAATACGGATACATGTCTGTCGTGGTGTAGGCGTCCATAATCCAGAAAAGCCTGCCTTCCGAGATGACAATGTACGGGTCGCTGTCATACATCAGGAACGGCGCTATGGCCGAGGCTCTCTGCTTTATGTTCCTGTTCATGAGAATCCTGCTCTCCGGTGTCAGGGAGCCGGAGACGAGAAGGTCGACCGACTTGAACTTGGATGCATATATCAGCCTCCTCAGGAGGTCTGACAGAGGCACCCCGCCTGAGCCCGAGTAGGACGTGTAGACATTGTCATTGCCTGCGGGATAGTCGAATTCCTTCGTGCTGGTACCTGTTATGACATAATTGTCCGTCTTCTCACCGTAGTAGATGCGCATCTCGTCAAGCGGAATGAACGGGGAAGTGGGCGGTATGTCCTGCAGGTAGAACTCGGGAAGACCCTGCGGGGTTATCCTGTCCACGGGATTCATCACAACCGCGTATCCGTGCGTATAAACCAGATGGGTGTTGATCCATGTCTTGGCCTGCTCAGGCAGGTCCTGTGTGTTCATCTCCCTTGCGGAGACGAGCACCTGCTTGTACGTGCCGTTTATATGATACCTGTCCACATCGACGTCGTTGAAGTCATAGTATGTCCTGAACAGCTGCATCTGATTGTACGTCTGCTTCAGAGGCCTCCAGTCCCAGAGCCTGATATTGCTCACAGTCGCATTATGCGCCGCTATGTCATCAGCCGTCAGATTGTAATCCACCGGGAATATGTTTTTTTCCACATTATCAAGCCCGTATGCCTTCAGTGTCCCCTCTATATTCTTCTCCAGATACGGCTTTTCGAGATTGAATTCATTGGGCTTGACCACGAAGCCCTCGACTGCGCCTGCAATCAAAAAACCGGCGAGCGATATGGCGATAAAAGCTGCGATGCCGTATACTATGAGCCTCGGTTTCCTTACTCTGATGTTCGCGAGGAACAGCACCCCTATAATCAGCGCCACTGCAGACATCACTGACAGCAGGGGCATATTGACCATTATATCCGTATATCCCGCCCCGAAGACAGCGCCTCCCTGCGTAAGCAGGAGGCTGTACCTCGAGATCCAGATATTGGCTGATACCGTGGCGAATATCAGGAACAGCAGCATGCTGAGCTGTGGCATGAACTTTTTCCACGAGCCGTGCCATTTCATGCTCATCCCGGTTCCCCACTGCTGGGCCATGATGCTGGTATCTTCCTCTCTCGTCTCAATCCTGAATCCGGCCGAATACAGCACATATGTTATTCCTGCCAGTATGGCCGCTGTGATGAAAAGGCTCATGAGGAAGCCTATCACAAGGGAATAGAACGGCAGCGTGAACACAAAGAAACCTATGTCCATTCCGAACACCGGATCTGCCGTGCCGAACGGCGTAAAGTTCGTGTACTTAAGGACGGTCTCCCAGCTGTTCGACATGGCAATTGCTGCCATAAGGGACACAACAGCTGCAAGGATGTTCACGGCCTTCGCGATTTCAGCTCCCTGCTTTTTTCCCTTTCCGGCAGCCGCCCTCCTTGCCGTGGATACATTGACAGCTGAAAACGCAAAGAAGACTATGAATGACAGCAGCCCTATCGTGACCGATGCCGAGAGGATGGTAAGGAACACAGAGTCGTAGCCTGCTGAGATGAACCACAGCCAGTCTCCCAGAAGCCCAAGAGACATGGAGAACGCTATGAATATTATGAAAACTGCGCCGGCGAGGATATGTAAGAGATTCATTCAATCAATTATTGTTTTTGGTCTATTAATAAGGAATCAGGTCGGCGCCTCATGAAGATGAAATGGATTCCAGCAGGCCTGCGACATCAGTGAAGACAATTTCGCAGCCGTTGACAGTTGATTTTGAAAGTGCCCCGTCATAGGATACTATGAATGCCTTCTTCGGCCTGTACGCATCCATGAAGGATCTCATACCTTTCTCAATCTTTCCTGCGCTGTTCAGCTTCACCTCTATGGGCGTAATCTTCCCGTCCTTTTCTATGATGAAGTCAACTTCGGATTTCGACTTGGTTCTCCAGTACTTTGGTGAGAAGCCGGCTTTCAGCAGTTCTGACAGCACATAGTTTTCAAAAAGCCTGCCATCCGGGTTGGCGGGAAATTCTTCTCTGACCGCATTCCGGAGACCCGTGTCAATGAAATACATCTTTGGCTGCTTTGTTATCTCTTTGCTCTTGTTACTGAAAAAGGGCGGGATGAGCTTTATCAGGTAGCTCTTTTCCATTGCTGCCATGTATTTCTTTATTGTCTGGAAGGATATGCCGAGATGGGATGTGATTGTACCGTAAGATATGATGCCCCCTATGCTGACGGACAGGTACCTTGTGAACTTCTCAAGCGAGTCTATGTCATCTATGCTGAATGTCCTTGCGATGTCCTTGAGAATCATAGTCTCATACAGGTCTTTCAGTATTATCTTCTTCGTTTCTGTATCCTCTGTGGTGACTACTTTGGGATAGCCTCCATAGAGGATATGCTCCCATATGCTTCGTTTTCTTATTTTGGCAGATGCATCTGGTTCCACGCTTTTTGCCCTGAAAAATTCACTCAGGGAGAAGGGGAACATCCTGAGGACCGACACCCTCCCGACGAGGTATGAGAGTATATCCTTTGCGAGTATCACTTCAGTTGACGATGTTATCCACAACCTGTGGCCGCTGTCGACCAGATACTTCAGCTTTGTCCCGGCATCCCTGCAGTACTGGACCTCGTCGAGAACCGCGACATCATATCCCTCTATGTAGTGCTTTTCAAATTTTTTTATGTCCTCATTAAACATCTCCTTTACATCAGGATCATCAAAGAGCATATAAGATGACCTGATTTTTTTGGCATGTTCCTTGAGGAAAGTCGTTTTTCCCGCCTGCCTTGCACCCACAACTGCAATTATTCCATAGGCTTCCGACAGCTTCTTAAACCGCCCTGCTGTATCCCTTGGCACATACATGAATAATTATTGTAGCAGCCAGTATTTAAATCTTACTAAAATTAACATGCAGTTTAACTTTAGTACGACTATTAGTAAACTCGAGTTTAATTTTAGTAAAGAAACACTGAGCGGCCAATGTCATTCAGGCATCCATTTATTTAGGCATTCCCACAAAGACTATTCATGGCAGAGATGCTGCTCTACATCTTTCTTGCCGGTTTTCTCGGAGGACTGATTCGCGGCCTCGTCGGCATAACCAAATACATAACAGGAACGCCTGCGAAAAAGCGGAAGGTCAGAAAGGACTGGATGGTGCTGACACTCCTGAGTTCAGGCGGACTCGGCCTGATGGCAGGGGTCTTCATAGCCGAGGACATAAAATTCGCACTTGTGGCCGGATACGCAGGAACAGACTTCCTGGAGAACCTGTTCAAGATAAAGATGAAGAAGGTAAACTGGGATTAGGGAGCGCAGGATGAAACGGATAATCGCAACCCTCGCAGTTATAATGTTCATGACACTGCTGGTACCAATGGATGCATACGCCCAGGAGATAACATCGGTCACAGCAGACGGAACATGCGGCGAGATCGCAGTAACTGTGGCTGCGGCAAACCTCACAGAGGGCTGCTGGGACGTCAAGCTGGACCTGCCCGGCCGGATCGAAACGCCTGACGGCGAATGGCAGTCCGCATTCTACTACAGAAAATCAGCCCTCTGCTGGCCGGAAAACAGCAGCGCAACGCTGAACATCAGGCCGGACAGCCGGGAGGCCGTCGTAAGGGGCACCGCAAAGCTCCGCCTCGGCTCCAAAATAATCGAAAAGGACTTCGAACTGCAGCAGTCATGCCCGCCGTCACCCGAACCTCTCCCGGACTTCCTCATCCTCGTAATCGTCTTCGGCATCGTCCTCATCTTCGGCTGGCTGATTACATGGTGGCGGAAG
>JAGGXP010000032.1 GCA_021163005.1 Candidatus Aenigmatarchaeota archaeon
CCTGTTCTCCTGAGAAGCCTTTTTATAGGACTCGAGTGAGGCGTGTGCCACCTGCGCGGCTGTCTTCCCCTTGCTCAGCTTCAGGTCCTGCCTGACCAGTACCACCTGCTTGTGCATAAGAGCATCTTGCCGTCCCTGTTTAAAAAACATGCCCTATCTGTACGCTTCAGGTGAAAAAACAAAGCATATAAACACCAGAAGAATAGAAAGAAAAATAAAGAAATAGCTAATCCTGATTAACCCGGACCGAAACACCCTTAAGAAGCTGTTCCTGTAAGAGATCCAGTGTCTGTAAGGTTCAGTGTTCCGCCAGCCTTTTGGTATAATATTTTGACTTCAGCGGAGTAAGGCGATCCAGAAGTTACAGAACTTGGTAGTGTAACTGTGAATTGTTCTGTACTACCAGTGGCTATATCGGTACTTCCTTCTGTCCAGTTTATGTTTGAACCACCAAGGTCAACCGTCACGTTCAATACAGTTATGCCAACACCGACATGATTGGGTATTATAACATCAAAACTGTTTCCTGATAGTTGCCATTCAGTCGGTGCACCCACATTTGCGAATCCGGTCGCCCTGGAACCTGTCCAAGTGGTCGGGTTGAATACGCCAAGGGCGTACAGTGCCGCTGCCACGATGATTACGATCAGGATAGCCCATCCGTAAGTCATCAGGTATTCCATTGCTGCTTGTGCTTTCCTCTTCATGTTTATCAATTATATAGTTGTCCGCGGCTCCTTATAAAGATTTTTGCTTGATGCTGTTTTGGGCAGCGGAAATCAGTCCGACATTTCCGGCCTTTTCTTGAATTTCGAGAACGGCTCGAAGACGGTTTTGGGCACCTTGCTCCTCGTTATGATGTTCACATAGAGGTTCGGCTTTATCCGGACGGACTTCTTCGCGTTGCCCTTGAGCCTGAGCTCCAGCCATTCTATGTCAGTGAACTTCACGGGCTTTTTCGCCGTGAACAACAGCTCAGTCCCTGACACGTTCTTCGGCCCGACATCGAGAACGGACATCTCTTCCGGCAGTTCTATCCTCCTGCCGTCCGCGAGCTTTATGCCAAGCGAAGCCGCCTGAACGGAGACAGGCGAGAAGCTCTCATTTATGACATCGTAGGCTATACGGAAGTTGCTTACCTGCCCTATTTCAAAAAGCTTTTGTTTGGCTTCATAAAGGTTTACCAGCCTTATCCGCCTGGAAAACGCCTGAGCCTTCCTTATCCTCACGACATCTATGAGAGGCACGTACTGGCTTATCATCCTTCTCTGAATTTTCAGCTGGGCATAGAGGACGACTGTGAGAACAAGAAGCAGGATGACAGTCAGCGTGCCGATGGGGTTCTCCTGCGCATTGAACAGCACGGCGAGGGATAATATGATGATGAATGAAAAGAGCACACTCTCTGTGTGGGACGACAGGCGCCTCAGTTCGAAGGCGGTGTCCTCTGCGAGATACCTAAACTTTCTGGCTGCTCTGCGCGTCTTATGGGAGATATAGGCAACTGCGTATTTCCTGCTCGGCACCTTATGCAGCTTCATCCTCAGGCTGTCCATGCACTTCTGCGCCGCCAGCCTGAGCTTCTTCCCGGTGGGATATTTCGGCCTGAACGGGACAACCATATAATATATTATGGACAGTATTAATTATGAAGATAGTGTATTCTCCGGAATGCCTGGAATACAACAGCCCCGGGCATCCCGAGAGCCCGGAAAGGGTGAAGCGCATATACGATGCCCTGAAAGCGGAGGGCTATGAATTCGTAAAGCCGGAGCCGGCGACTGAAAAGGACATACTTCTTGTGCATTCAGAGGAGCATTACAGGCGCGTGGAGAAGGGAGATTACGAAAGCATTGAGACACCTCCAATAGACATAAAATATCCCCTGCTTTCTGCAGGGGCTGCAATAAAGGCAATGGATGTTGCCGGTTTTGCGCTCACAAGGCCTCCGGGGCACCACGCAGGCCGGGACACGCTCGAGGGCTTCTGCTACTTCAACAACACAGCCATAGCCGTCAGGAAGTCGGGAAAACGGACAGCCATACTGGACCTTGACACACACCATGGAAACGGCACCCAGTCCATATTCCTCGGCTCAAGGGATGTTCTTTACGTCTCGCTGCACCAGGCGCCGCTCTATCCCATGACAGGCCTTAAGTCCGATGGCAACTGCCTCAACTTCCCGCTCTTTCCGGAAACACCGGAGAAGGTATACATTGAGACTCTCAAAAAGGCAATGGAGCGTATCGTTTCCTTCAGGCCTGATATGCTGGCTGTGTCAATGGGATTCGACACCTATGAGAAGGACCCGCTGGCCGGCCAGAAGGTCACAGAGAAAGGATACAGAAAGATTGGAGAGATGATAAGTGCGCTTGGCATCCCGCTGTTCGTCGTGCTCGAGGGCGGGTATTCAGAGGACATAGGAAAGCTCTGCTCGTCTTTTCTGAGCGGTTTTGGTTAACGTTTTGCGGATAAAAGAAGTTGCCGAAGGCAATTTGGGGAAATCTTTGATTTCCCTTTTATCCGCTGTTAGGCGAAGTGCAAATTGATCCATTTTATTTAATTAATTTCAACTATTTTTCCTACTCCGTACTCGATAAAATTTTCCTTATATTCCCTTCTGAAAGCATCTCTTACTAAATCACCTGTGCAATGAGATGGTGCAACCTTCTCTACTTGCAATTCTTTGAATTCTTTAGTACAAGATAGAGGAGGA
>JAGGXP010000003.1 GCA_021163005.1 Candidatus Aenigmatarchaeota archaeon
ATAAGGGCTGCCGTCTGGATGCGCATATTTGATGTTTGTTCTGTACCTTAAAAATGAAATCTCATGACGCGGGAGGTGTTCATCTTTTATGTCACCCTGCTTTTTCTCTATTATGGGCAATTTGTGGCATTCTGTCAACCTCGTCATGAAGGAGTCGGATATAGTCGTGATAGTGCTGGACGCACGGTTCATCACCGAAACGATAAACCATGAGATTGTCAGGAAGATTAACGAGCAGAAGAAGCCGTACCTTTTCGTGGTAACAAAGTCAGACCTCAAGGAGAGCATAGACAAAAGCAAAATTCCAGAGCCCTATGTCATAGTCTCGTCCACAGAGCGCCGGGGCAAGTCGGCGCTGCGGGAAAGGCTGCTGATTATAGCGGAGAAGAGGTACGGCAGGAAGTGCACCGTGAAGGTCGGCATCCTCGGCTATCCCAATGTCGGGAAGTCTTCTGTAATCAACATGCTGAAGGGAAGGCACTCCGCCTCCACCAGCATCATGTCAGGCCACACCAGAGCGGAGAAATTCATACGTGCGGACAACAGGATACTGCTCATGGACACCCCAGGCGTAATCCCGTACGGTGAAAATGACCAGGTCAAGCACGTACTGATAGGGACCACAGACTTCACCAAGGTGAAGCATCCCGAGACCATACTTGAGAAGCTTATCGAAAGATACCCGGGCGTGATAGAGAAGCACTTCGGCGTGACACCGGACGACAGCCGCAGCGGAACCATTGAGAAGATAGCGATGAAGAAGGGCCTTCTGAGAAAGGGCGGGCTGCCTGACACGGACAGGGCGGCGAGGATGATTATCAGGCTCATACAGACAGGGAAGCTCAGGATTCAGTGATTTATTACCCAAAGACCGGAGACAGCTAGTTTCTACTTAAATATCTCAGTATGAGAGTGGGCGTGTGGCTGGTGCAAAGATTATAAAATTTGCCTATTCTCTATAATCATGAAGACTCTTATTGTCAACAATGCCGGTGTGAATATAAAGGATTTCGTATATCCGCTTTCATACAAACTTGAGTCAATGAATGCCCGCTACGATGTGAGGCATTTCTCAGAACTTCCGGAAATAGACAAGGGAAACTATGACAGGGTGTTACTGAGTGCGTCCCCTATGGGAGATGACATTGTGGAACACCACCTGCCATTCTACCAATGGGTCAGGTCATATGGGAAACCCATATTCGGCATATGCGCGGGTCATCAGGTAATAGGCAGGCTGTATGGTGCCGAACTCATAAGGGCTGATGAAATGGAAGACGGGCTGGGTTATATAATCGTTGACAGGGACGATCCCATATTCAATGGCTATGGAAAGGAAATTCCTGTAATGCAGCATCACAGGGATTCCATTACAGTTCCTGAAGATTTTCTAAAACTTGCGCATTCCAGCATATGTGAGAACCAGGTCATGAGACACAAATCATTGCCCATAGTCACTGTCCAGTTTCATGCTGAGGAAATGAACATGATGATGGTAGAGAACTTCTACAACTTCTACAAGTCATAAACTCATATATTTCTTCTGTTCAAACGGCGTCACATGTACACGGAACTCTTCCCATTCCTCTACTTTCAGACGTATGTAGTTGTTGTAAATGTAGTCGCCGAGAACGTCTCTGAGGAAATCACTTTCCTGGGCTTCGGCCAAAGCCTCGAAAGTTGTCTTCGGCAGGTAATGCCTGTCAAGCACCTTCTCGCTTTTCTTTTTGTATGTGCTTCCTGTATCGGGTTCTCCGCAATCTGTTTTCTCTTCTATTCCATGAAGCCCTGCCGCTATGAAAGCAGCCATCTGAAGGTAGACATTTCCTGAGGGGTCGGGGCTTCTGAGTTCTATCCTCATAGCATGGGGCTCGCTGCTATAAGGCAGCCTCAGCATTGAACTCCTGTTCCTTATGCCCCACCCTATGCTTATGGGTGCTTCTCTCTCCATAACATATGCCTTGTAAGAATTGACTGTTGATGCCATTACGATGGATGTGTCTCTTGCGTACTTCAGCACGCCTCCTATGAAACGGCGTCCAAGTGTACTAAGGTTGTATTTCCTGCCCTTCTTGTAAAAAAGATTTTTGCCCTTCTCATCCACCATAGAGAGGTGCATATGAAACGCGTTCCTGTTCTCGCCATCAAATGGCTTAGGCATGAATGTTGCATAAAGTCCGTGCTTCTTCGCCACACTCTTGATAATAAACCTCACAAGAAGCGTCGTGTCAGCTGCTGAAAGCGGGTCTTCTGGAGCTACATTTATCTCGTGCTGCGATGCAGTAACCTCGTGATGGGCTTTCTCGAATCCTATGCCTGATTTCAACAAAGCCTTTATTATGTCCTTTCTTACCTCTTCGCCTGTGTCATGAGGATCTATGTCAAAGTATCCGGATGCATCCGTGTGTATATTGGCGTTGAACTCTTCAGACTTCAGAAGAAAAAATTCATGTTCAGGGCCGATGAGAAAGCCATAACCCTTAGCTTTTGCAATCTTCATTACGCGTTCAAGCACAAGCCTTGGATCTGACCTTGACCTGACACCTTCCTTTTCATATATTTTGCCAGCGAAAAGCCCTATTTTTTCATCACCGAAATCTATTATGCGGTGACTCTCGGGCACAGGCACAAGGACCCTGTCGCTCTCGTCCACAGTGCCCATGCCGGCTATGGAGCTTCCGTCAAAGCCAACACCCTTAGATAATATCTTTTCGATGTTCCCTGCGTTTACCTGAACGCCTCTCATTCGTCCGTTAAGGTCGGTAGTAAGTATCTTTCCGAAATCCACTTTTTTATTGTATGAGGACCATTTCATAATTGCTCCAAAGAGAAGAATACCCCATTTAATATTAAAAATCTGATTAAAAAGTTTTCACAATGTTTTTCTTTGTGTAAAAATTGTCAAGCTTGTGTAGAAAGTCAACTAAAAACACGAGTTTCTAAACAAGTCCAAAAAAACCGAAACATTTATAAAGGTCTTGATATTATAATATATAGAACTATCAGCAATATTATATCATTATATACAATATAATGTGATTTGAATGTTCAGCGAAGGCAGAGAGACGATAGAAGCAGGCCCTGCGACAAGGCAGATAGAGAGATACTACAGGGAGAAGCTTGACAGGAGGCCGGGGAGGAGCGGCCCGGGCGCATCGCTGCTGGGGCAGGCCTTCGCACTGAACTGACAGGCAGGAGGACGCGCACATGAGAAAGGACCCCCTTGAGATAATAGAGGAGATATTCAGGGCACTGGAGAAGGGAAACAGCCCCTGCTCCATCAACGAGCTCTCAAGGGAAACGGGCATACACAACGTTACCATAAGGAAGTATGTGAGAATAATTGAAACTGTCAGAAGGGAACCGCAGATGGAGATAATCAAGACCAAACATTCGATAATATTAAGGATGAGGGATAAAGATTAAGGTGATGCGTTATGGGAGAGGATGAAAGCAAAAAGACAGTGAGCCTGAGGGTAGGAGAGCTCACGGACAGGACAGAGTCCGGAAGGGGCATCGTCCGCATTGACACCAAGAGCATGAGAGAGCTTGGCATAAAGGAAGGGGACATCATAATGCTTGAAGGCCAGAAAAAGACAGTGGCCATAGCTGTCAGGTCATATCCTGCTGACGCCGGACTCAGCCTGATAAGGATGGACGGCATAACGAGGAGGAACGCCGGCATAGGAGTCGGCGAGAACATAAAGGTAAGCAGGGCCGAGGTAAGGGAAGCGCGCAAGGTCGTCCTTGCGCCCGCTACAAAAGGCATAAGGGTCATGATAAGTCCCGACCTGATGAAGAGGAACCTGCTGTTCAGGCCTCTTCAGAAGGGCGACATACTCGATCCGTCCCCTGTTGTCAAGAGAAGGGAAAACAGGATGAGAAGCCCCTTCGACGACATATTCAGCTCGCTTGGCATAGACATAGACAGCTTTGAAGACTCATTCACTCCCATGCCAAGCAACGTGAAATTTGTGGTCGTCTCGACGAATCCGGAAGGTCCTGTAAAGGTCACCGAGATGACAGAGCTTGAGATAAACCCGGAGGCCATGGAAGCTGAGGAGAAATCCGTCCCGACCATAACGTACGAGGACATAGGCGGACTGCATGAAGCCATCGAGAAAATAAGGGAAATGGTAGAGCTGCCGCTGAGGCATCCCGAGCTCTTCAGGAGGATAGGCATAGACCCGCCGAGGGGCGTGCTGCTCTACGGACCGCCGGGCACAGGCAAGACCCTGCTTGCGAAGGCCGTGGCCAATGAATCAGGGGCAAGCTTCTTTTCCATAGCAGGGCCTGAGGTGATGTCCAAATGGTACGGCGGCTCGGAGGAGAACCTCAGGAAGGTTTTCGAGGAGGCCGAGAAGCAGGCCCCGAGCATAATATTCATAGACGAGATAGACTCGCTCGCTCCGAAAAGGGAACAGGTCACAGGAGAGGTCGAAAGAAGGGTAGTCTCCCAGCTGCTGACTCTCATGGACGGCCTCAAGTCAAGGGGCAAGGTCATAGTGATAGCTGCAACCAACAGGCCCAACGCCATAGACGAGGCGCTGAGAAGGGGAGGCAGATTCGACAGGGAGATAGAGATAGGCGTCCCCGACACCAAGGGCAGGAAGGAGGTTCTCCAGATACATACGAGGAACATGCCGCTCGCCAAGGACGTGCGAATAGACGATCTTGCGAACCGGACCTACGGCTACGTGGGTGCCGATCTCGAGGCGCTCGCAAAGGAGGCGGCCATGTCGGCTCTCAGAAGAAACCTTCCGAACATTTCCTGGAAGAAGTCCGAGGAGCTCCCGGCAGAGGTTCTCGAAAAACTGCGGGTGACTAAGAAGGACTTTGAGAACGCGCTGAAGATGGTCGAGCCGTCAGCTATGAGAGAGGTCATGATAGAGATACCGAACATAAAATGGGACGACGTCGGCGGTCTTGATGAGGTCAAGGATAAGCTCAGGGAGATGGTGGAATGGCCGCTGAAAAATCCCAAGGCATTTGAGAGGTTGGGCATAAAGCCGCCGACCGGCATACTGCTCTACGGACCGCCCGGCTGCGGCAAGACCATGCTGGCCAAGGCTGTGGCTACAGAGGCCGGTGCGAATTTCATATCAGTGAAGGGCCCGGAAGTGCTCACCATGTGGGTCGGTGAGTCCGAAAGGAAGCTCAGGGAGATATTCAGGAGGGCCAAGCAGGTCGCGCCGAGCATAATATTCTTTGACGAGATAGACTCACTTGCGCCGAGGAGGGGACTGAGTTTCGGCACAAAGGTTACTGAAAACATAGTGTCGCAGATACTCACCGAGATGTCCGGTCTCGAGGACATGCAGAATGTCACTGTCATGGCGGCCACGAACAGGCCGGACATGCTTGATCCGGCCATAATGAGACCAGGAAGATTCGACAGTCAGGTGATTGTGCAGGCGCCTGACGAGAAGGCAAGGCTTGCCATACTCAAAGTCCACACAAAGAACATGCCGCTCGCCAAGGATGTCGACCTGAAGAAAATAGCAAAGGAAACAGAAGGCTACTCTGGTGCTGACCTCGAGGCGCTTGTCAGGGAAGCCGGTCTGAACGCCATGCGTGAGGACATGGAAACAAAGGATGTCAAGAAGAAGCACTTCAGGCGGGCGCTTGAGGAAATAACCCCCAGCATAGACGCGGAAATAATAAAGCACTACGAAAAGCTCATGGAAAGGATGAGATCTAACTCGGCGAGGGAAGCGAAGAGACGGAGCGACGAGACGGACTACGTCGGCTAGGCCTTCATGGCCATGCAGGCGGCGCCGAAAGCGACAGCATCTTCTCTTGCTCTGATAACTTTGGGTGGTTTCATGCGCAGTCTCTTTTTCATTTCGTCTTTCATGGACTTTTCGAAAAATTCAAAGGCAGCTGATATGCCGCCTCCGAGCACAATGGCTTCCGGATCCAGGATATTGGAAAGGTTGGCAAGCCCTGCACCGACAAGGCGGCCGTAATCCTTCCATAGATTAAGGGCTTTCCTGTCTCCGTCTTCTGCCATCAGGTAAAGCCGTTCCGGCTCGTATGCCCTGCCCAGATGCTTTTTTGACAGGCGCTTTACGCCGCGGGAGCCCGCGTATTCCTGCCAGCACCCCCTTGAGCCGCAGGTGCATTTCACGCCTTCAGTGTCTATGGACATGTGGCCGACCTCTCCGGCAAAGGGCCTGCTGCTGTAAACGCTGCCTTCTATGACTATGCCCCCGCCTACTCCTGTGCCGAGGGTGACAGCGAGTAGGTTTTTTATGCTTCCTGATAATGCCTCGCCGAAGGCCATGGCGTTGACATCGTTGTCCACCACGACCCTGCTGCTGTATCTCTTCCCTATCTTCATGAAGTCAATGTTTTCAAGGAATGTGGAATTGCAGGACCAGAACATGACACCCTTTCTTACAGGACCCGGGACGCCGAACCCTACGCCTTTCAGGCCGCTCTCTGCAAAGCCGTCAAGTATCTCTTTTATGGCTTTCAGGAAGCTTTTCCTGCTCCTTTTGGAAATACCTATGCGGATACGCTTTGACACCTGCATATCGCTTGCGGTCAGCACACCCTCGACATGCGAGCCGCCGACATCGATGCCTGCAAAGTACGCCATGGGAATCTGTTAATTTTTAACCGCGATTCCATAAATTAGCATATGGGAGAGACGAGGTATCCTGTTGTGGCAGGCACATTCTACGAGAACGGGCATATGGAACTGAAGGAGCATCTCGGAAAGCTCTTTTCCGGAACTGCTGAGGGTGACTGCAGGATTGTCGTCTCCCCTCATGCAGGATATGTCTATTCCGGCAGGACGGCGGCCCATGCCGTAAGCTCCCTCAGGCCCGCGAAGAAGTTCATCATACTCGGTCCCAACCACACGGGGCTTGGGGTGGAATTTTCTGTGATGTCTTCCGGGGAATGGATGACACCCCTCGGCAGCTGCAGGATAGACAGCGAAATCGCAAAGAGGCTGGAGGCACTTGATTTCGTGTATGACGACATGCGCGCCCACGAGCAGGAGCACAGCATAGAGGTGCAGCTTCCTCTCATCCAGCACAGGTTCAGGGACTTCACCTTTGTTCCGCTGTGCATAATGAACACCACTTACTCTTCAGGCTTCCTTCAGCAGTGCAGGGAACTGGGACGGAAGATATCGACCATAATGAAGAGCGACCCAGATGTGGCTCTTATAGCATCATCCGACTTCTCACATTACCTGCCCAAGGAAGTGGCAGACAAAAAGGACAGCAAGGCCATTGAGAATATAGAGTCCATGGATGTCAGGGGATTCTTCAGAACTCTGGAAGAGCAGGATGCGTCTGTGTGCGGCTTCGGCCCCATTGCAGCGGCAATGGAAGCTGCCGATTTGCTCGGCCTGAAGCCAAAGGTCATACACAGGTCATCATCCGGCGACGCATCAGGAGACTACAGTCAGGTGGTCTC
>JAGGXP010000043.1 GCA_021163005.1 Candidatus Aenigmatarchaeota archaeon
CCGAGGCTGTCGAGAGTGTACGTGACCCTGCTTCCCACATTGCCGACGAGCACGACGCTCTCCACGCTCATGTTGACGAGCGTATCAACAACCTGGTCGGGTATGTCGTTCTTCCTTATCAGAAGAACGGGCAGGTCTTCCTGGATGGCAAGGTCCCTTACGTCGGAAAGCATTTCATAGTTGCCTGCGTCAGCAAGACCGAGCACGTCCCAGACAAGAATAACCTTGTCTGATGTTTCCCAGAAGTACTGTGCAAGCTCTGCTGAGGTTCCGTATCTGGTCATGCCCCATATCCTGACAACGTCGTAATCCGCAGCGAGCTGGGTCTCCACATCCTCGGTTATGGCTTCCGGGCCGCCTACGATATAGACTGTCGAAGGCGAGAGCGCGTTTATCTCATCAAGGACTTCGCTGTCAAGCATGCCCTGTGATGTGACAAAAACCGGCGCTCCTATCTTGCTGCCGACCGCGCCTGCGACGATGCTGTCCGGGTAGTGGCTCTTGGTCGTCAGTATTACTGAATCCACTGTCGTGCCTGCGCTTGTTGCCGTAAGTTCCTGCGCGCTTGCGTAGGCAGCTGCGACAAGCGTAACCAGAACAAATGCCGTTAAAAGTTTCGCTTTCATAAAATCCTCCTCTTTTGATGAATATATTTAATACATAGCTTAATATCTTATATTAATCTTCAATTTATGAGGTTTTGTAATGCCATGCGGAAAGAAGAGAAAGAAAGGTAAGATGAAGAAGCATAAGCTCAAGAAGCGACAGAAGAAGATGAGGTACAAGAAGAAGTGATCCCATGAAAAGGGCTGTGAAGAAAGTTCTCGACAAGACTTCAGTAGATGACGCGCTTGCCAGTAAGGCCAAGAGCATAGCTGACCGCACCACGATTGACGACACGGTCATCCGCCTGTCAAAGAAGGTCGGAATGGAAGTCAAGAAGAACATAGCGACTGCGATACTGGCAGCGTTCGGCTTCATGATTGCGCTGGTGTGGAGGGATGTCGTGAAGGAAGGTGTCACGAAGCTCATTGACATGTTCGGCGCGGGCGGTGACGGATTCTGGTTCTCTGTGATGACGGCACTCATAACCACCATCATATGCGTGGTGGGCATCATATATTTTTCGAGATGGAGCGAAAAGAAATGACAGCCAAGGAAGAGATGAAAGACGTAAGGATTTCCATAGCCGTGCACAGCATTGTGGCAATACTGATAGGAGTATTGTCGCCTTACCTGGGCAGGGCGCTTTTTGCAGTCTCAATTGCTGTTGTCGCGGGCCTCGGCACTGGCAAGCTTACCGAGTTCGTCGTGGGCAAGCATGACTTCAAGTGGTGGGCATCAAACGGGCTTTTCCTTTACCTGTTCGTATGGTTCGACATGTGGGTAATCACTGCGAACTATTTCTCAATGATTTGAGCGCCCTGAAGCAGTTTTCAATCTCCCCTGAGAATTCAGAATAATCCGACATGGCCTGTATGAGGTTACGCACCGGATATTTTCCTGCTGTTTTGTAACCATCTTCGCCTATCAGCCAGTCATAGCGTTTTAGGAGATACTGCTTGCGCTCGCGCTGGTGCCTGTAGAATTCGTCCAGCCTGCGCTCCTCTTCCCCGCTGTCTTCCATCCGTTCGCTGCCCCTGTAATCATCTTCCATAGCTTATCACAGAGGTTGTTTATGGAGCCGGACCTTTAAAAAAGGAGCAGTTTTTAAATCAGCGAACGAATTTCTCATCATCATGAAACTCAGGTCAAAGGACTTAATATCTGCCGCGGATTTGGAAAAGCGGGAAGTCAAGGCGATTCTCGAAGAAGCAGAACACATGCTTGGCACCGTAAGGAAAGGTAGGCAGCTGAAGATGCTGAAAGGGAAAATCCTGGCCACGCTCTTTTTCGAGCCGAGCACGAGGACGCGGCTTTCATTCGAATCCGCCATGACACGCCTTGGCGGCTCTGTAATAGGATTTTCCGGAACAGAAGGGACATCCGTAAGGAAGGGGGAAACCCTTCAGGACACTGTCAGGAATGTTGAGAACTATGCAGACGGCATAGCCATGAGGCACCCGCTTGAAGGCTCGGCGAGGCTGGCGGCGCAGTCTGTGAAGATACCTGTCATAAACGGCGGGGACGGCGCAAACCAGCACCCGACACAGGCGCTTCTCGACCTGTTCACGATAAAGCAGGAGAAGGATCTCAGGAATACACGGGTGGCGCTCTGCGGGGACCTCAAATACGGCAGGACTGTCCATTCGCTGATGTACCTGCTGCCCATGTTTGGCACTGAGATTTCCATTGTTTCGCCCGAAGTGCTCGGCATGCCGGAACACATAATGGACGAGGTTGAGGGCAGGTACGGAACAAGACCGGAGAAACAGGCATCGCTCAAAGAAGCTGTGAAATGGGCAGACGTGCTTTACGTGACAAGGATACAGAGGGAAAGGTTCCCTGATCCCAATGAATATGAGCGCGTGGCCGGTTCGTACGTGGTTGACAGCCGGCTGCTGTCCGGCGCAAAGAAAGACATGGTCATACTCCATCCTCTTCCGAGGGTCGACGAAATAAAACCCGAGGTTGACAGCACGCCTTATGCAAAGTATTTTGACCAGACATTCTACGGCGTGGTTGTCCGCATGGCTCTTCTCAATATGCTCATGGGAGGCGGGCGGCATGGGTGAAGACCTCATGGTCAGGAGAATAGAGAAGGGCACCGTGCTTGACCACCTGCCTGCGGGAAGCGCGCTCTCAATCATGAACCTCTTAAAATTAGAGGACAATCTCGTAGTCGTTGCCGTCAATGTGCTGTCAAGCAGGTACGGGACAAAGGACATGATAAAGATAGAGGGGAAGCTCCTTTCCAAAGCCGAAAGCGACAAGATAGGGCTCATAGCGCCGAACGCCACGATAAACATAATCAGGGGCGGCAGGGTCATGAGCAAGGGGCGGGCGTCGCCGCCTGAGGAAATAAAAGGCATACTCAGGTGCCCGAACAAGAAATGCATAACCAACTTCGAGCAGTGCGAGACAAAGTTCATCAGGACAGGGGACAAATACAAATGTGTTTTCTGCGAGTCACATTTCTCTGTCAGGGACTTTGAACTTCAGCCGTCATGAAACTTATTAAAATCACAGCACCACATTAAAAGACGTGATGTTATGCCTGAAAGCAAATCTTCCAAGAAAGCGAGCAGTGAAAAATCCCTTCCAGAAGTGAACATAGGCCTCGTCGGCCACGTTGACCACGGCAAGACCACACTGACTGAGGCGCTGAGCGGGAAATGGACAGACACACATTCGGAAGAGGTCAAGAGGGGCATAACCATAAGGATAGGCTACGCCGACATATCGTTCTACAGGTGCCCTAAGTGCAAGGGCACGGAAGCCTACAGCACTTCCCCGAAGTGTATGAAATGTTTCAGCAATGGAAAGCTCCAGAGAACGGTTTCGCTTGTGGACGCGCCGGGACACGAAACGCTCATGGCCACTGTTCTTGCAGGCGCTGCCCTTATGGACGGGGCGATACTTGTTATAGCTGCGGACGAACCCTGCCCGCAGCCCCAGACGAGCGAGCACCTACTCGCGCTGGACATAGCAGACATAAAGAACATAGTTGTCGTCCAGAACAAGATAGACAGGGTAAGTCCTGAGGAAGCAAAGAATAACTACAAGGAGATAAAAGAATTCCTCAGGGGCACTGTGGCAGAGAACGCTCCCATAGTGCCCATATCGGCGCAGTACAGGGTCAATATAGACGCGCTGATAGAAACAATCGAGAAGACTATACCAACACCTAAGAGGGATCCGAACGCTGAGCCGAAGATGCTTGTGGCAAGGAGCTTTGACGTAAACAAGCCGGGAACACCCATCGAGAAGCTGAAGGGTGCTGTGCTCGGCGGCTCACTTGTGAGCGGAAAGCTCAGTGTGGGCGATGATATTGAGATAAAACCCGGCCATCTCGTTGACGGCAAGATGAAGGGCCTCAGCGCAAAAGTGACAGGGCTTCATAAGGCGCAGAGCGAACAGAAGAGTGTCACGCCCGGCGGGCTGATCGGGCTCTCTACAAGCCTCGACCCGGCGCTCGCAAAGTCAGACGCCCTTTCGGGTTCTGTGGTGGGCAGTCCTGGCAAGATGCCGCCAGTCCGGGACGAGCTGGCGCTTAAGATACACATGCTCGAGAGGGTCGTCGGCTCCAGGGAAAGGATGAGTGCAGAGCCCATCAGGGAAGGTGTGCCGCTGATGCTCACAGTTGGAACGGCAAGGACAGTAGGTGCCATGACGGGCAAGAGGGACGGCAGCGCCGTCATCAGGCTCAAGCTTCCTGTGTGTGCGGAGAAGGGAGAGAAGGTGGCGATATCCAGGCAGGTAGGCGGGCGCTGGCATCTGGTCGGCTGGGGCGAGATTGCTTAGGTTTTTATTTCTTTGCGCGATATCTTAATCATGTCCGGATTTATCTATGGTGCCGTGGCCGCGCTCAACAGCCTTTTCAGCACGCCTGATGCTGCTGCCATGAATGACATCAGTACAATGTACACAGACACGCTGAAGGCAGACACCACCCTGTTCTACAGGATGGGAGACGACATGGGACACGAAGGCGTTGTGACCGAAATCACATACAGGGACACCTCCGCATGGGACGACGGTGAGATTTATACAAGAGCCATGGAAGACTTCCAGAATGCGAGCGGCCTGAAAGGCCACATGCCTGCGCTCAGGAAGGCGATTCTGGAGGATGTGGAGAATCCTGACGGGACTCACACGGCAAAGGTGCTTTACTTCTTCAGAAGAGGCTACCCGAGGTATGACCCCTCAGACAAGAAGGATTTCGACAGGTTTATGAAAAAGCTGCCTCCACTGAAAGAGAGATAGACTGGCTTTATATTTTTCATCCAGCATTAATAGAACATGATTGAGCTCGTCGAAAAGGCCTTTGCTCAGGAACTTCTTTCAGTATCAAGCAAGGCCTCCAAGTTCGTGGATTTCGCGTGGACTGTCTACAAGATAGGCGGGGCTGTGCCTGTCAGCGTGCTTGGAGAGCAGTTCAAAGAAGCCGAGGAAAAGGTGACTGCGCTCTCCAAGGCGGGCATACT
The DNA here is from genome assembly GCA_021163005.1 of Candidatus Aenigmatarchaeota archaeon. Taxonomy (GTDB): domain Archaea; phylum Aenigmatarchaeota; class Aenigmatarchaeia; order QMZP01; family JAFGSV01; genus JAFGFG01. The sequence continues at coordinate 5,088 of JAGGXP010000043.1, forward strand.
GCGCTACGCAATGGGCGGTTTCATAAACAGGAACCACAAGAAGCTGTCGCTCTCTGTGACCATAAGCGAAGATCTCGCAAGGCAGCTGCCGCGCGATGTCAAACGAAAGGAATTCGAGAACATCATATTCAGAAACCACGGCGACAAGATAATACAGAGTTCGCGGACAGGACTCACAGAGCCGCTCGCCGTCATGCTGACGAGCATACTCTTCTACGCCACGCCTGAGAGGCCGGCATTTGCAAACACCATAGTGAGAAGGGCGTCGAAGATTTCCCTGAAGACCCACATGGAATGCCAGAACATACTGGAATACTACCTGCACAGGTTCCTGGGGCTCGTGTCTTTCGAGACAGGCTCGCTGCTGAACCTTTCAGTAAGGTCAAAGCAGAGAATAAGGATGTATCCAAAGCTGTGGGAGCTGTACGCGAGGCCTTACCAGGAAAGGCCAAAAGAAGAGGTGACACAAAGGCCGATAACTGCTTTCAGGCAAACTGCTTCAGCCCAGACAACAAAGGCCAGTGAGCAAGAAAAAAGGCTTAAGGGATACTTCCCGTGGATGAATGTGTAGCTATCCTTCAAGCAGCCAGTGCTCCTCGGCAGCGTTCCACGAGGCCGGGTCTGTCATGTAGTCGAACGCGTTCTTTATTAACATGTAGTGGCTCTGCTCCTGCTCCATCAACCAGAGCAGGAATGCTTTCAGCTTCTCGTTGTTTGTGGAATCAGCCCCCTTCCTGTAGTATTCGTAGCCATTCTTTTCGAATTCCATTGCAACGTCTCTCGACCTGTTGTCATCGTCGCTCGGCTCGACCCTGACATGCAGCTCCTCTATCATCTGTCCGAAAATCTTCTTTGCATGGGCAACTGAGTCCTCTGAAGTGAGTTTTTCAACATCAACGCCGGAAAAGTCTCCCGTTGTCTCAAGAAACTGCTTTATGTCAGATATGTGCGTGAGCTCCTCGCTTGCCAGGTGCTCGAAAACCATCTTCGCCATGTCACTCCTGACAGTCCTGGCATACTGGATGTAGAGCTCCCTTCCCTTTATCTCATTTTCAAGTGCTGCCCTGAGGACAGCCTTCTCGTCGTTGAAATCAACGTGTTCAGCATCTGCAAATCCATTCATTCATTCACCTCTGTCTTTAGGCTTTGACATGCAAACCTTACGCACAGATTATTAAAAACATAAGAAACATGATTTAAAAAGGTGAAAATATGCTCAGGTTTTTTAATACCATGACAAGGAAGAAAGAAGCGTTCCATCCCGCGCACGGCAAAGAGGTGAGAATGTACTCCTGCGGCCCGACTGTTTACGATTATGCGCACATAGGAAACTTCCGCTCGTATATCTTCTCAGACCTGCTGAGGCGCTACCTCGAATACAAGGACTTTAGAGTGAAGCTTGTCATGAACCTCACAGATGTGGATGACAAGACCATAATGAATTCCCGCAAGCAGGGCGTAAGTCTTGGCGGCTACACGGAGAAGTACAAGAAGGCTTTCTTTGATGACATAAAGAAGCTGAACATAAAGCCTGCATCTGTGTACCCGGCAGCCACGGAGCACATAAAGGAGATGGTGACGATTGTCAAAAGCCTTCTGGAAAGGGGATATGCCTACAGGAGCGATGACGGCTCGGTTTACTTTGACATAAGCAAGTTCAGGGACTATGGGAAGCTGGCGAAGCTTGACATCAAGGGGCTCAAGGCAGGGGCGCGCGTCAGCCAGGACGAATACGAAAAGGACCAGGCGCAGGACTTTGCACTGTGGAAAGCATGGACGCCTGAAGACGGGGATGTCTTCTGGGAGACTGAACTGGGCAAGGGCAGGCCGGGCTGGCACATAGAGTGCTCGGCCATGTCGACAAAATATCTGGGCTCTGACATAGACATACACACCGGAGGTGTTGACCTGATATTCCCGCATCACGAGAACGAGATAGCCCAGTATGAGGCCGCCACCGGAAAGCATTTCGTGCGCTTCTGGATGCATAATGAGCACCTGCTCGTGGAGAACAAGAAGATGTCAAAGTCACTGGGCAATTTCTACACACTGAGAGACCTTCTTGACAAGGGATACAGCCCAAAGGCCATAAGATACATACTGCTCGCGACGCACTACAGGCAGAAGCTCAACTTCACGCTGAAGGGGCTTGACGCGGCAGCCGCTTCAGTCAGGAGGATGCTGGATTTCATGGACATGCTTGAAACTCCCGAAGGCGAGGAGTCCGCAGGCATAAGGAAGATTGCAGAGAAGGCGAAAAAGGGCTTCGAGAAAGCCATGGATGACGACCTCAACATAGCAGAGGCGCTGGCTGCTGTATTCAGCCTCATACGTGAAGTCAATACACTGTCCGAAAAAGGCAAACTGGGCAAAAAAGGGGCAGCAGAGATAAAGAAGCTCATGCTGGATTTTGACAGGGTGCTCGGTGTGCTTGAGAGAAAAAAGAAGGACATAGGAAAGGATGTTGAAAAGCTGATAGCCGAGAGGGAGGAGGCCAGAAAGGCAAAGGACTGGGCCAGGGCTGATGCCATAAGGGACAAGCTGAAAGCAATGGGTGTCATACTCGAGGACTCGCCATCAGGGGTCAGATGGAAGATAAGGAAATGACATGGCAATAAACAGGGAAAAGTTGAGGAAGGAATTAATCAGCGCGCTTTCCGCATACGCGAAAGACCCGGCAGACGCGGATATGAAGAAGGCTGCCAGAAGACTTCACCAGGAATACGGTGACTCTCACAGGCTCGTGGACAGGTACATGTCGCTGGCCATCCGGCTTCTGCCCAATATCGGATGGGAGGCCATAGAACCAAAACCGTCATCAAAAGACGCTGAAAGACTCGTTTTCGCGCTCGCCACGCGAAAGGCTTAAATACCTTTCTGCGCCAAGCTTTTTATTAGTTGCAGACAAACAGAATATCAGAAAAGGTGCCTGAGCTGCGGAACTGGTGAGCATCCCGCGTTCATGTTTTCCGGGGCGCGCTTTTTCGCTTTGCGGACAGAAAAGGGTGCAGTATGATAAAGAAAATCGGGGACGTAACGCTTATCCGCCTGTCTGATTTAGACTCGAACATCTATGTCGTCGGCGACACTGTGATTGACACGGGAACCGGCCTGAACTTCACGCGCATGATGGACATGTTCAAGGCCATGGGGAAAAACACGGACGACATCAAATGGATTGTCAACACGCACGGCCATTTCGACCACATAGGAGGCAACGGTTTCTTCTTCAATGCCGCCATAGCCATACACGAGGCGGACGCCGACATAGTGGAGAAGGGCGACCAGGAACTCAGCTTCGCTGACTTCTTCAACGGAAACCTGAGGCCGCACAAGGTTGCAAGGCGGCTCAGGGACGGCGACGAGATAGCAGGTCTGAAGGTCATCCACACGCCGGGGCACAGCCCGGGCTCCATCTGCCTTTACGACGGGAAGAACAAGATCCTCTTTTCAGGCGACACTGTATTCTCCAACGGCGTCGGGCGCACCGACCTGCCGGGCGGCGACGAGGCGCAGCTGAAGCAGTCACTGGAAAAGATAAAGGCGCTGGAGATAGACAAGCTGCTTCCCGGGCACGGAGAGCCCGTGCTCAGCAATGCAAAGATGGCGCTGGACAAAGTGGCAGAGGATTTTTACTGAATTACCTGTATTTAAGCAGGGCCGTTCTTTCCCTTGGCGTGAGCAGTGAGCCGTTCCTGTAAACATCCACGCTGCCGTTCTTTATTTTTGTCTTCCATCTGACGGCCTCCGGAAATTCGTCCCTTAAATACATAAGATGCGGAACCGGAAGGTAGCCGTCCTTGAATATCTGGTAAAACCCTTCAGGGCTGTAAGGCTCTTTTACGGATTTTTCTATTTCGTTTATCACAGCAAGGGCGTTCTCAGTGAGATAACCGGTTCTTTCTCTGACGTCAGCGTCCGCAGACATGTCAGGTATTTCGCCCTTTCTTTTCAGTTCCCTGTAGATTTCGAGCGCCCGCCTTGTTATCTGGACGCTTTCGTTGATAACATCGGGCGTCGCCAGATGCCGGCCTTCGGAGTAACTGACAACATGGATTATGTCCGGGCTGTAAATGTTCTGCGCCTCTATGTCATCCATGAGCGCTGTCACACCCGCAAGCTGCGCCATGGCTTTGTCAGTATCGTGCGAAAGGTAGTCAAGCCCTGCGCGCGGCTGGAGATACACCCGGAAGTTTTCGTCTTCAAGAGTTTTGACGAGTTTCAGCGAAGACCGTGCCTTTGCTATGTCATTTACACCCCATGTATATTTAGGATCATTGAGCATTGTCTGCAGTATCAGCTCATTAAGCCCGCGCTTCTTGGCGGCCTTTGCTGTAAGATAGGCAGAAACCACGTATGTCGTGTCGTCTGCCCCCCTGAATGAGAAATGATGGGGAACGTTCGGCTCTACCGGCTTGCCTGATGAAACGGCAAAGTCCAGCGCATCAAAATTGTCCGCGAGATTCTCAGGCACATCATACGGCCCTCTGCCGTCAAGTTCCGAAAACCACCAGAATGGAAGGGCGTGCCATGCCATGTTCATTGTTTCCTCATACATCTCTGCCAGTCTGCGCCTGTTTTTGGTTCCGGCGTACGTCCTTACCAGCATAGGCCTGGCCGCGTCCGCTATGGCCCTGTACTCCTCAGCAGAATTTACAGGAACGCCTCCACCGTTCGGCCTGCCGCCCCATTCCTCGCCGAACATTTCCTGCGAGAGCTGGGAAGCACCCACGGAGAGAACATCGAGAAGGCCCGCATCCGAGAGTTTTTTCGTCCACTCAATGAATTCCTTTACAGCCTCCTCCCTGTCAGCATTATAAGGCCCTGCATGCGCCCTCATGAGAGGCGGAAGGCCGTTCTTTTTTCCGTCGGATATCCTTAAAGTCACCCTGTCCCTGGATGTCCCGAATTCGGGGTATCGCCTTTTCACAGGCTTTACAGACAAATAGTCGCCTTTTTGGATGACATACCTGCCGAAATCCATAAGCATGTCGTCATAGGGATGCGTTTCCATGAACTCTGCCGGCGC
>JAGGXP010000016.1 GCA_021163005.1 Candidatus Aenigmatarchaeota archaeon
AAATCCACGATTTCGGCGGCATCCATTGCCTTTTTTGAAAGCCCTTTCATGTCAACGGCACTCTCGGCCTTCTCTATCACATCAGGCCTGGACTTGGTCTCCGGATGCTTTGCAACGAGGAACGAGCAGCAGTCGCTGTAGGGCAGAATCGATGTCCCGTATGTGCCGATCTCCTTCGCCGTCCTGACAATCTCTTCCTTGTTGTCGCCTGCTATTGGGGTGAAAACAGGCAGGCCGGCTTTTTTGTATATGGTGTTCAGGTTTTCAAGTGTCTGGGATGCCACCTGCCCTACTGAATCGCCTGTGACAAACCCCATGGCTTTCTCCCTTTCCGCTATCATTCCTGCAATCCTGAACATCACACGCCTGTAGATAATCATCCTGTATTTCGCCGGAACGGCCATCACGAGCTGCTTCTGGATTTCCTCGAACGGCACCATGTAAAGCCGCGTCCGTGGCTGGTATTCCGAAAGTATTTTGACAAGCTTCTCAACCTTGTCCCTGACTATGTCCTTCTGGGCTGTCCAGTTATGGAAATGCACAAAAACTATTTCACATCCCCGGCTGAACATCTTCCAGGCCGCTACCGGGCTGTCTATCCCTCCGGAGAGCAGGGAAACGAGTTTTCCGGAACTGCCGACGGGCAGCCCTCCAAGGCCCTTTATCTTCGAGGTGTAAACGAACGCCGATTTGTTTGTTATTTCAACGAAGAATGTCACATCCGGCGAGGTGAGGTTCACAGGCCAGCCATACTTCTCGTTTACATAGTCCCCAAGCAGTATGTTCATCTCCTGGGATGTGTGCCTGAATCCCTTGTCGCCGCGGACAGTGGAAATGGCAAATGACTTCGCCTTTTTTGGGGCAATGATGTCTATGGACTGCTTTATATCTGAAATGTCCCTGTCAGCTTTTTCAGCAAAAGAGAATCCTGATATGCCCGGGACTCTTTTCAGTCTCTCAGCAATCCTCTTTTCATCGTCAGGGTCGTAGTCTATCACAAGTCTCCCGGAGGCTCTCTCTACGACGGGAGCGAATTCCTTAAGCGCAGTCTTTATGTTGTTTATCAGTGTCTTCTCGAAAAATCCCCTGTTTCTTCCCTTGAGTCCGATTTCTGAATAGTGCACGACTATGCATTCCATAACAAGAAAAAGGAGCTGATATTAAAAAACCCCACTTGCCGCATAGCCCAAACCGCAGGCCCCGCTTCATCTGCTCAGGATATTCCCAGTTTCCTGAGTGTGGAGCATGACTTGCATATCCTCTTCTTGCTGGGCTCTCCGCAGACCTCGCATTCCACTATGGCGCTGCGGCTGAATTCCTTCTTCAGCATGGGTATGATTTTTATCATGTTCTGGATGATGCTGGTCTTTGTTCCGGGATAGTCTTTCTCTATCTCTTCAAGCTTCCTGTCAACATACTCACGGAAGGAGTCCTTTCTGTGTGGGCACGGCTTGTAAAGGACCTTAATGCCTTTCAGCTTCGTGAAGACTTCAGTTTCCTTATCTGTGCAGAAATAAAGCGGTTTTATCCTCGGTATGAAATTTTTGTGCTTTGCCGCCCCGGGTGATGGACCGAGCCGCGCCATGAGCTCGATGGAACCCTTGAAGAGGTTCATCAGGCTTGTCTGTACCTCGTCGTCGAGGTTGTGCCCGACCACCATTTTGGTGGCACCAAGATTCCTCGCCTCGCGGTTCAGTATCCGGCGCCTCAGTATGCCGCACAGCGTGCACTGGCTTATATCAATGTCCTTTTTCCGGGCGATTTCCATCAGCTGCTCGTTGGTCTTTCCGTACTCTTCCTCAAAAGTGAATATATGGTATTCTATGCCCAGCTTTTTGCAGAACCTCTTCATGTCTTCGAGCTGGAGCTCCCTGTAGTTCTTCACACCTTCGTCAACACCTATGGCGAACATCCTCTGCCCGCGCTCGCGCGCTATCTTGCTGACAACATATGCTACTGCCAGGGAATCCTTGCCCCCTGAGAGCGCGAAGCACAAGGTGTCGCGCTTCGTGAACAGCTTGTATTTCCTTATGGTTTTGTATACCTTCTTCTGGAAGTATTCAGTAAAGCACTTCCCGCACAGAGAGCCCTGCTGGAGTTTTATCACTCCAGGCCTGCCGCAGCGTATGCACTTCATGGAAGACTATTGAAGTTCTGCTTTTTAAAAAGTCTTTGATGCACTGAATTGATTAATAAAAAACCCCGTATTATTTTATATGCACTCGCATTTTCTCTCCCTGCTGGAACGCAGGATGTCCGGCAAAAGAATGCATCGTATGGAATCCGCATTCAGGAAGCTGAAGGGAGAGGTTGGCCCGGGGGTCATAACAGGCGGTGCGGACAACGACCCGGCAGGCATTGTGACATACACTACTGTGGGTGCGCTCTACGGCTATGCCCTTCTCTGGGTGCTTATCCTCTGCACGCCTCTCATGATAGTGGTACAGGAAATGGCCGGCAGGCTGGCACTGGTAAAAAAGAAGGGGCTGTCATCCATAATAGTGGAGCACTACGGGAAAACACCGGCAACTGTGGTGATGACATCCCTTCTCATAGTGAACATAGCCACGATAGGCGCTGACATAGCGGGCGTTGCTGCAGTACTCGGACTCCTTACAGGCATAACATGGGCATTCTACATAATACCCGTAACTGCGCTCATCGGCTATCTCGTGCTGTTCAAGAAATACCGGTTCATAAGGAACATACTGATGATGCTTACGGGTCTTCTCGTGGTTTACATATTTTCCTCAGCCATGGCAAGTCCGGACTGGACACTCGTAGTTGAAGGACTCGTTCCGACATTCCTGCCTTCCATGGGTTTCGTGGCGGCGGTCGTGGGCGTGATAGGAACCACCATCTCGCCTTACATGCTTTTCTGGCAGGCATCTGACGAACTTGAGGAGCACAAAAGCATCATAAGGCCCAAAGAGGTGGAGATAGACACTGCTGTCGGCATGTCTTGGTCGAACATGATAGCTGCGTTCATCATAATAGCTGCTGCGTCCACACTGTTCGTGGCCGGCATCACAGTCGACACTGCAGAGGAAGCGGCTATGGCTTTGGCACCGCTTGCAGGGCGCTGGGCTTTTTTACTGTTCTCGATAGGCATAATAGTTTCCGGATTCCTTGCACTTCCCGTGCTGGCCGCGTCGTCCGCATTCGCGGTCTCGGAAACATTCGGCTGGAGGGAAGGGCTCAACAAAAAGGTGCTTTCGGCAAAGGGTTTCTACTTCGTCTTCATGTCATCGCTGCTCGTCGGCTCAGCGCTCGCCTTCCTGCCCATAAACCCCATACATTTCCTGTACTACACACAGGTGCTCGACGGTTTCCTGACGCCGTTCCTTGCCCTGATGCTCCTGTTCATGTGCAACAAAAAGGCCATCATGGGGAAATACACGAACAACTGGATAAGCAATGTCATAGGCACGGCTCTTGTCGTGATACTGCTGCTGCTTGATGTGTTCCTTGTCGGCCAGATTTTCGGATTCTTATGAAAGGTGCGTACATCCTCATAATAAAACTGGAAAAGCCAGAGGAAATCATTGTCGGCAGGCTTGGAAGCCTGCTGTTCAGAAGAGGCTTCTACGCCTATGTTGGCTCTGCAATGAACGGGATTGAGCAACGCGTTTCGTATCACCTGAAAAGGAAAAAGACACTTCACTGGCACATAGACTATCTCCTGAAGAAGGGAAAAGTGACTGATGTGCTTGTAGCAGAAGGCATGAAGAGTCTCGAATGCATGACAGCCCAAAGGCTTGGTGCGCGTCTTGATTCAGTCAAAGGCTTCGGATGCTCAGACTGCAGATGTAAAAGCCACCTCTTTTATTCAGAAAGCAGGGAGGCTCTGGTAACAATAATAAAGAAATTTTCTCACGCAACATTCACAGTTCAACGCTGAACTCGTTTCCTCTGAGTATTTTTACATCGCCCTTGCAGCGGGGACAGCGGACGCCGTTCTTCAGTATCTCAGGGTCCCCCTTCCAGTCGCAGGAAAGGCACTGTATCTTTGCCTTGACAGGCTTTACCCTGATTTTCACCTTGCTGAGCGGGCTTTCCCAGGCAAGATACTCGTAGAGCTTTAAGAAATCTTCAGGCATGCCGCGAAGCTCACCGAGCTTTACTGTGGCCTTCTTGTATTTTCCTTCCTTCAGAAGTTCTATGAGGCTGTCAACTGCCTTTTCCTCACGCAAATGTTTTATCTCCATATCTCGTATTTGGCCGGCAGATTTAAAAAATCCACATCAACCCGGCCGCGCCTGGATTAATAAATTTGCCGGCAGATAATAATGTACTATATGAAAAACAACGGCCACGGAAGTGAAAAGGAAATTCTTGAACGTCTGCCGCATGAGAACACATGGGAACAGATTATGTACGAGGTGGTTGCAATGAACAACCTCGACCCATGGGACCTTGACATAGCCGCGCTTTCCGTCGGCTTCTCGGAGTATATAAAGAATCTTGAAGACCCCGACTTCAGGATTCCGGCAAAGTGGGTGATAATAGCTGCCATACTGCTCAGGATGAAATCCGATTACATCAAGATAATGAAGATGGATGCCGACCCTGATGAAAGCGGCTACATAGACTTTGAGGGCATCGATGATGCTGTCCTTGATGAAGAGCCGAAAATCTCCGAGAAGGACGTGGATCCCATGGAGGCCCTCCCGAAAAGGAAGCCCGTAAGGAGCATAACGATAACGGATCTTGTCGATTCCCTTAGGAAGGTCCTTGCAACTGAGAAGAGAAGGGACATGAAAATAAAGAGAGCCCGCGGGAAGATAAAGATAAAGACAGACGATATCGGTGCACGGATAGAGAAGCTTTACAGCAGGATAACGGGTATACTTGAAAGGATTGACGAGAAGCACGTGCCATTTTCAAAGATTGTCGGCAAGTGGGAGAGGGAAAATGTGGTTAATGCCTTCATGCCTCTCATACATCTGGACAACCAGAAGAAGGTCGAATGCCTCCAGAAAGACATGTTCGATGAGATACTCATCAAAAAGCGCTAATCTTTTATGGATTTCCGGTAATTATTCCTTATGAGATACTACGGCATTCTTATCCTTGTCTTGGTGTGCCTGATAGCGTCTGTGGCTGTGCAGGGGCAGGACCTTTTCGCTTCAACGCTGTTCACAGTTGGCTACGGCGCCATGTCTGTCGTGCTTCTGATAGGCTCGAAGAGGGAAGAGAGCTTCGCTGTTGACATGACGCTCGGCATGCTGCTCATATTCGCGACAGGTTTCATGTCAACCCAAACATTAATAGAATTGCTCACAAATAATTCCACAGAACCGGTGATTTTCAAGCTGACCATAATAGCATCACTGGACTTTGCCGCGCTGAGCTTTTTCAGGTCAGCTGCGGAGATGAGGCACATAAAGACAATAACTGGTGACGGAAGGTATGCAATCGGATGACGAGCACAAGGGGCTTATAGAGGCGGCGCTGTTCATGTCATCTGAGCCGCTCACAATTGAACAGCTGTCAAAGATAACAGGTGTCAATTCTCTCGGTTATGTAAAGGGAAAACTGCTCGAACTCAGGAACGAATACCAGAACAGAGGCATACACGTGGCAGAGACCCCTGAAGGATGGCTTTTCCGTGTGGACAGGAAGCACACCGACAAGGTTGCCAGCCTGACACCATATGCCGATATACCCGAAGGCCAGAAGAGGACCCTTGCGCTGATTGCCTACAAGGAACCCATAGCACAGTCGGAGATAATAAAGATACAGGGGAACAAGAGCTACAGCTACATAAAGGCTCTCATAAGGCGGGGTCTTGTGAAGTCGGAAAGGCACAAGAGGACGAGAATGCTGTCTCTTACGCAGGAATTTGAAAGGTACTTCGGCGCGGACAAGAACAGGATAAGGGAACAGATGATTGAAAAGTTCAGAAAGATTTCATCAAATGCCGGCGCTGAGAAGCAGGGAATCCAGCCGGAAGCGCATGAAACTGAAAGCTTATTATGAACCGGGAATGAAATATATTTTATGGGGCCTGTAAAATCCTTTCTTTTTGCTTTTGTCATTGTGCTTATATTCGCACAGGCATCATGTGCTTTCACAGGAACCGTGGAGCTGATTTCACCCGGCGACAATGCATGGACCAACAAAACCAATGCGCAGATGCCGTTCGTTTTTATTTTCACTGATGCTGAAAACGCCACAGCAGACTGCCAACTTGAAATAAACGGTGCTGTTCGTGGGCTTGTCAATGCTGCCAACAATACAGAAACAGAGATATACGCGGATGCGGATTTCAGCGAAGGTCTGAACCTGTGGAACATCGCATGCACCAACGGGACATCAAAGACATCGGAAACGAGGTCTTTATTCGCTGACAGGCTGCCGCCGTCTGTTTACGTTCCGCATGTCCCGGCAGGTGGTCTTAATATAAGCACCATAAACTTTCTGATTCCGTTCAACTATACTGACGGGCTTTCCGGAAGGTCCAACTGCACTGCCTACCTGAACGGCACAAAGATGCAGACAGTTGAAGCAGAAAATGCGTCATCCGATTCATTCTTCAGCTTTCCCGTCAGCCCGGCCGGTTGGTATGAATGGTGGGTAAACTGCACAGACGAGGCAGGAAATACGGGCGGAACGCCTGTACTTGCAGTCAACAAAACTGATGCATCACCCATAAAGATAAACATGCCTGAAAACACGACCTATTACGAAAACGACCTTGCGCTCAATTTTGAGCATAAGCTTGATGTTCTTGACATAAGCTACTCGCTGGATGGACAGACTCCTGTGGGTGTTTCAGGCAATACCACATTCAGCGTGACCGGATACGGACAGCACAGCATTACTGTGAAGATAATAGACATATCTTTTGGGTATGAAAATCAGACTGTCTGGTTCACGACCGCTGGTCCGGAGGCAGTGGTTTCAATAGAAGAGCCGGAAGACGGTTCATCGTACGGAGCCACCGACATACCGGTTAATGCAACGACAAACAATCCTGCCCAATGGTGCGGGGCTTCCCTTGACGGCGGGAGCAACATGACGATGGAAAATGTCTCCTCAACATCATGGTATGATACCCTTTCATCTGTAGGAGAAGGCAACCATACCGTGACCGTGTGGTGCAACATCTCAGGTGACATGGTTTTCAGTAAAGCTGACTTCACTGTGCTGTCATCCGGCATGTCTGTGACCATACAGACGCCGCTGAACAGGACATACTGGAAGGGCGAAGCCATAGACATGACGATATATGTCAGTCCCGGTGCAGATGCCTGCCTGTTCTACATGGATTCCAGCGGACCTTACGATGCAAACAAATACACAGGCGCGCTCTGGAACTACAACCTCACCGGAATGGCAGCCGGCAGCCACGAGCTGCTGGTGAGATGCAACGACAGCTCCGGATTTTACACAAGCGCAGAGAAGTCGTTCACCGTCATGGATGTCGAATGCCAGGACAATGAAACAGGGGTGTGCAGCGGTACTGAATACTGCAGCAACGGGGTATGCAAGGAACTGTCCTGCCCGGGTTGCGGGTACGCCGAAAACCACACGTGTATGATGTATGAGTGCTGCGGCAGCGATGACTGCCTTCAGTCGCAGCACTGCCTCAATCATGAATGCATAGCCATATCATGTGAATGCGGCGAGATTGTGAACCATACATGCAACGAGTTCGAATGCTGCTCGAATTTTGACTGCAAAATGAGTGAAGAATGCGACACATCACAGCACCTGTGCATAAAGAAGGTGCTGAAGATAATAGCCCCCGACTCTGTTACAGCTGGTGAGGAGTTTGAGGTCGTGCTGCTGGACAATAAAGGGCAGCCGGTTGCAGGCGCAAAGCTCAGGGTAGAATACAAGTCAGGCGTTACGGAAAGCCTGACCACTGACGAATTCGGCTCAGCTGCATTTATTGCAAAGGAATCCGGGCCTGTGACAATAACAGCGGATATGGCGGGCTATGACAGGCAGACAGCCACATTTGAGGTGAAGCCGGGCTTTGACATGACCGCCTTCATACTGCTTCTGATCATCATACTTGGCGGGGGGACAGGCATCTTTTACTGGAAAAACCTCCCCGAACTGTCCCTGAAGAAGGAAGTCAACGGGCAGGAAGTGACGCTCAGGGTAAAGAACAGGAGCGGGGAGGACATGGAAAACGTCCTGATACTTGACACCGTCCCGAGGGGAGCCTTCATATCATGCGGTCTTTCACCGAGCATGGAAGATGTCGGAAACGAGACGCATCTGACATGGTATGCATCCCTCAGCAAGGACGAGGAGATAATGATAAGGTATCGTGCCTCCGCCGCCTCTGAATATTTCACAGTAAGGGTTGGAGACGACGAATATCAGAGCAACTCGAATCCCGTCAAGGTCCTGAAGGAAGCGATAGAAAACATAATTCACAGGAATCCGGAGGCAGAATATCCCGGCTATTGAAATCATTTTTATCAGATTGTCACCAAAATAAAGATATGGCCGGCAAAACTCCCGAAGATGCTGATCAAGACTTTTCTGTTATACTCGGAACAAGGAAATCCGGGAGCGAAAAAAAAGGCAGGCAACCGGCTGCACCGGCAAAGCCGAAAGAGCTGCCAAAGAACATATTAAAGCCTGAAAAGAAGATGATGACACTCGAGGAGCTCCTCGGAAAAAAGGAGGAGCTTGAGATTTTCCTGAATTCCATACACGAGGCGCGCAACAACTCGAAGTTTCCCGCATACAGCTACGAAAAGCTGAAGTCAAAAGCTGAACGCGAGCTTTCGGAAGTAAAGGAGCGCATAAAGGAATCCGCGTATCCTGATGCTAAGAAGGAGGCCGAGAACGTCAACGCCGACATCGAGGAACTGAAAACATCGATAATGTCAATGAAAAACCGCAGAGTTGTGAAAACTGATTATGAGCAGAGCCCTGACCCCAAAAACGCGAGCATAGATGAGCTTGAAAAAGAAATTTCCGAGCTTTCCAGAAAACTGGAGACGCTGTACAAGAGGCTCAACGCGAAGATAGATGACGTTTCGGTGGAAGAGGACGCGATAATAACCGAGAATGTCAAACAGATAATGGGAGAGATAAAGGCCATAAAGGCCTCGCTCTCGGGATTCGTCAAAAAGGCGGAACTCAAGGACATATTAATCAGGTCTCCCGCAGCAATCAAGCATGCCGGAAGGGCTCCGGCGGCGCGTCGAATGAAACCAATTCCAAGGCACGTGGTAAGAATAAGGGACCTTTCAAAGCACAAGGGAAGGGATGTTATGCTTGACTGCACAATAATACCGTTCAAGTTCCTCAAGAAGGGCAAAACCCAGATTTACTGGTACAAGATACTTGACGGCAGCGGAAGGAGCATTCTGACAAGCTACAGTAAAATAAAGCCGGAGAAGGCGAAGATTATAGGCAGCGTGCGGAAAACCAAAGACGGCTCGTTATATGTTCTCTTCAGGGAGCTGGCCTAAGCAGGGTTTTTATTTCATGAAAGCCTAATGTATTCATTATGGCAGAGCTGAAATCACTTGATTTCCACTTCATTATCAGGGAGCTCAGGGAATCTGTCCTGGGAGGAAAGTTCAGGAAGGTTTACCAGTACGGAACAAAGAGCAACAAATTCCTTTTCGAGATATACGTTTCCACGAAAGGCAATTTCTGGCTTTACAGCGACTCGGAGAAGATGTTCCTTGCTCAGCAGAAGCAGCAGGCCCCGGAAACCCCTCCCAATTTCTGCATGTTCCTCAGGAAGCATCTGGCAGGCGCCACCATAAAGGACATACGCCAGCACGGCTTCGACCGCATAATAGAAATAGAGACTGAAAGCAGCATACTCATATTCGAGTTCGTGCCTCCAGGCAACCTCATACTATGCGACAGGTTCATGAATGTGATAATGCCTCTCAGCATACAGAAATGGAAGGACAGGGATATTGTTCCCAAGAGGCCTTACAGGTACCCACCTGAAAATGTAAATCCTTACAACATTTCACTGGAGACATTCAGGAACATCATTTCCAAAGGCGATGTTGTTGTGTCAACTGTTGCGAGGATGGGCTTCGGCTCTGTCTACGCCAATGAGATATGCGCTCTCTCTGATGTTGAGAAAAACAAACCATGCAGTGAGCTTTCAAAAGCTGAGGCAGAATCCCTTTACAGCGCCATCAGGAACATGGGAAAGAGGCATCTACAGCCTGTGACATACGAAGACGGCACAGTCTTCCCGTTCCCATTGATAACAAAGAAGGAGGCTGTAAAAGGCAAGTGGTCTTCATTCTCTGCGCCGCTCAGCGAGATGTTTTCCGAAGAGACAAAACAGGTTGTTCAGGAGCAGGAAAACAAAGTTGTTGATGAGAAGAAAGGCAAAATCGAAAGGATAATCCAGAGGCAGAAGGCATCTGTTGAAAAGATGAAGGAAAAGAGGCTTTCAGAAAAGGAGAAGGCTGATACAATATACAGGTTCTACGGAACAGTGGAAGATATATTAAACGGCATACAGAAGGCAAAGGCAGCAGGCATGACATGGTCTGAGATAAAAGAGCGTGTCAAAAGCGAGCCGACACCTGAAGCTGAATCCATAGTTGACATAAACGAGCACGAGGGAACTGTCAGAGTGGACCTCGGCGGAAAGGAAATAGAGCTCGACTTCACGAAAAGTGTCGAGGAAAATGCTGCAATGCATTATGAGGATTCCAAAAAGGCCAAGAGCAAGTACGAGGGTGCGGAGACCGCGATGTCAGAGAAGCAGACAGAGCTGGGCATGATTGAAACCATGCCCCCGGAGAGCACATCTCCTGTAAAAAAGAAGGTGAGAAAACCAAGGAGAAAGTGGTACGAAAAGTTCAGGTGGTTCATTTCCTCGAAAAAGTTCCTGCTCGTGGCCGGAAAGGATGCCACGACAAACGAAAGGCTTGTGAAGAAGCACACGGATCCGACGGACTGGGTGTTCCACACGGACATACAAGGCTCCGCATTCGTGGTCGTGAAGACAAAGGCTCCCCGCGGCACCAAATTCTCCGGCCTCAAGGAAGGCGAAAGTGTGCCTCCAGAGGTCATGAAAGAGGCGTCTGAAATCGCCGCAGCCTGCTCGAAGGCGTGGAGCAGGGGGCTGGCTTCAATTGATGTCTATGCAGTGAGGCCGAATCAGGTTTCGAAAACCCCTCCAAGCGGAATGAACCTGCCCAAAGGCTCGTTCATGATATACGGGGAAAGGCAGTGGTTCAGGGATGTGGAGACAAAGATTGCCATAGGCGTCATAGTGGACAGGCATCTCCAGAAGGCAGAGGCGATATCCGGGCCCGTCATGGCCATAAGGACATATTGCAAGTATTTCGTGACCATAAAACCGGGCGATACGCCGGCACCGGAGCTTGCC
Source organism: Candidatus Aenigmatarchaeota archaeon (assembly GCA_021163005.1). Lineage (GTDB taxonomy): Archaea > Aenigmatarchaeota > Aenigmatarchaeia > QMZP01 > JAFGSV01 > JAFGFG01. Next base: position 11,351 of record JAGGXP010000016.1, read on the forward strand.
AGAAAGGTGAAAGAATCCCTGATTTACAAATCAACACCCGAAGACCGGCCGCTCATAGAGCAGATAAACACAGACGACTTCCAGAAGCTGATACCATCTTCTTCAGGCGTTCTCGTGGGCTAATATCGTATCTCGAAAGAAATGAACTCGTCGGCAAAGCCTTCCTTTTTGACATTTATGCCCGAGACATCAGCCCCGGGAGGGCCCTGCTCGCAGAAACCGACAAGCTCCATGACTTTTGACTCTTCACCCTCAAACACGGCTTCAACCTTTCCATTTGGGAGGTTCTTCACATAGCCCCTGACACCGGCAAGTGAGGCCTCGCGCCTTACAGCGTACCTGAAGCCGACACCCTGAACCAGACCGCTCACCGTGACGCGGACCCGTATTTTCATAACCTGTTTTCAGCAGGGTATTTTAAAAATGGGCTGCTATTTTATGTTATGGCTGAAAATGCGTCCAGATTCTGGGCTGACCAGCTCGCAGAAGAGATAGCCGGGCGAAAGAAGTTCCATTACATTGAAAAGAACATGCCCGAATTTGAAAAATATGTCGTCAAGACATCGGCTTCGATATCAGGTGTCCTCCACATCGGCAGGCTCAGCGACACCATAAGGGGCGAAAGCGTCGTCAGGGCCCTTCTGGACCATGGAAAGAAGGCTGAGTTCATATGGGTCGCAGAGGACATGGACCCTCTGCGAAAGGTGCCAAAGGGTGTGCCGAAAAGCTACAGCCAGTACATAGGCATGCCGGTGACAGACATACCCGATCCCACGGGAACGCACAAGAGCTATGCAGAGCTGCACACGGAGAAATACTTCGAGGTTCTGGAAAAGTTCGTTTCCGTTCCCATGAAAAAATACTCAACAAGGGAGGAATACAAAAAGGGTTCCTTCAAGCCGTTCATAAAAAAGATACTGGAAAACGTGGAGCTTGTAAGAGAAATACAGAACAAATACAGAAGAGAGCCCCTGCCTGCAGACTGGAGCCCCTGGAAGCCTGTGTGTGATAACTGCGGAAAGATAATAACAACGAATGTTACCGGTTTTGAGAACGGCAGGGCGATTTACAAGTGCGAGGACTACAAATTTGAAAACAACAAAGCCGAGGGATGCGGATATGAAGGGGCGAATGACCCGATGAAGGGGAACGGAAAGCTCGTCTGGAAAGGTGAATGGGCTGCTGAATGGGCGCTCTGGAAGGTATCCAGTGAAGGCGCCGGAAAGGAGTATCAGGTTCCGAATTCAGCGTGGTGGGTCAACGGCGAGATTGTGGAAAAGGTTCTTGGATTTCCCATGCCTGTTCCCATATTCTACGAGCACATAATGATAGACAATGAAAAGATGTCGGCAAGCAAGGGCAATATCGTATATCCTGCGGACTGGCTGAAAGTGGCAACACCGGAGCTGCTCAGGTTCTTTTACAACAAAAAGCTCATGAAAACACGCAGCTTTTCATGGACTGACCTGCCGAACATGTATGATGAATACGACAAGTACGAGCAGGTTTATTTCGGTCTGAGAAAAGAGGAAAACGAAAAGGACACAGAACACATGAAGAGGCTTTACGAGATATGCCAGATAAATGCCCCGAAAAAGCCGCCTGTCCAGGTCCCGTTTGACTTCGCCGTAGCAGTTGCGCAGGTAGCAGGCTCCCAGCTTGAGAAAAAAGGAATCGCTATCCTCCAACGCACCGGCCATGTGAAAAAAGACATCAGCGAAGACGAGGAGAAATACATAAATGAGAGGCTTGTGCTTGCCAGAAACTGGGCAGAGCTTCACGCTCCGGAGAGATACAGGTTCGAGCTTCAGGAAAAGCCCGGAGTCAAAGCGCCTGAAGATATCAGACCTGTAATAGACGAAGTAAGGAAGTCCCTCGAGTCAAAGAAAATGAACGAGCAGGAGCTCGTCGACCTGTTTTTCGGCGCATGCAAAAAGCACGGCATCAAGCCCAAGACATTCTTCCAGACCATGTACAGAATACTCATAAACAAAGACTACGGGCCGAGGCTCGCACCCTTCGTGCTGAGCATAGGGCAGAAGAAGGTTGCAAAGCTGCTGGCTCAGGCGTGACTGCTTTTCTTCTCCTTCAGAGCCTTCAGGCGCATCTCAACCGAGAACTGCTTCTTCTTTATGTCATTCACTATCTCGTTGAGCTGCTCTTCTGTTATCTTCCTTTTGAAATACCTGTTCATGGCCTCGTTCATCTGGTTCCTGTAATCATCCAGCATCTGGGTTAGGTCGTCCTCGCTTTCCCTTTTAAGCAGCCCCTTGATACGCCCAGTAATGTAGGTGTATCTGAGCATGAGAACGATGAATATCACCACCAAAACGAGCACCCAGCTGAAGCGTATTATGACTATATCATCCTTTCCGCTTCCTGCCTGAGTTCCGGAGCCTTCAAGCGGTGTTTCCTTCTTGCTGGGTATCTCGACTTCAAGCGGTGCCAGAAGATTGGCTGTTATGCCTATGGCGAAATAGGAAAGCCCCGGTGATATCGCCTCGTAGTACACATTGCTGTAATCCTCTGTTATCTTCCTTGTGGGCAGTTCCCTCCATCCATTTTCGAGCCTGAAAAGCCTGACATCCGAGTAATTTATGCCCTCTGCATCAAGCCACGACCTGCTCACGACAAACTCCAAACCGACATCCTCTATTTCATTGTCGGTTATCATACTCTTTTCTATTTTAAGGTAGCTGTAAACATTTGTCAGGTTTTCATTCGGAACTTCAGGGGCCTCAGCCCTTTCAACCTTTATCTCCAGGTTTCTTGATTGTGTGTTTACAGCCATGTCTATTGTAGTCAGCGGCATCTGCTCCTGACCACCGACATCTATTTTTACAGCCCTGCCTGCATCAATCACACTTACGTTTATCAGGGAGTATCTGTCTGTCACAGTCTTCTGGATTTCCGGTTTTTCATAAACGTAGCCGAGCGCCCTGCGAAATTCCGTGTGGCTGCTGTAGTTGAGCCACTCGTCTGTTTTTATGGACCTTATCATTTCCTCTCTGGCAGCTATGTCTTCATTGGACAACATGAAGTCCGTTTGATTTTTCACAGGCACGGCAGTAGTCTCATTGGCTGTCATCCCTGTCCCGTTGAGTGACAGAGAAGGTGTCTCGTTCTGTGTCTCGGTAATGTTGTAAAGATTTATGTAGGAGCTGAGATTCTGAGCCATCATAAGGCTCGTGCTCTGAAGAGCGTAGAGTTCCGCATCTGTCTTGTTGAAGGGATAAGGCCTTTCCTCAGGAGGCACATTGAGGTACTCCAGTATCATATCCACCATACGTATATAATTCATGTACAGTGTCCTGAGGTCGTCATAAGTCATGTTGCTGACGTCTGTTTCATTGGTGTTGCTGAAGAATGACTCTACATCCAGTGTGCTGTTCTCCGTTTTTGCTTCCCCGGAAGCTGTGGTTGCCGCCAGCATCTGTGCATGGGCTGCAGCGGCAAAAATTAATATAAAAACGAAAAGTGCAGTAAAGGCTATCCTGCTGTCCATAATAAGATTAATACAGGCTGCTATAAATAGAGTTTTGTTGGATGGAAGTTTCGTATTTCAAGAAATAACTGTCTGCCCACGGACGTCTGGCGGGCTATGCCGAAAAGCGTCCCTTCTTTGTGTGGTATGCTCTTCGGGCTGACCGCTGTTATGCTGCCAGTTGAATCCGCGAACCTGTGCCAGTGCTCGCCGTTCCTGCTGCTGTTGACCCATTCGAGCGAGCCCTCGACGATTACATGCTGTCCTGACCACCTTTCAGGTCTTCTGAGAATATCGGAAATTGTTGCAACAGGCAGCGTTGTCTTCCCCCTAATGGGCTGTTGCTCCTCTCTTTCCCCGACAGCTGGCGCATTGCGCAGAAGAGAGCCGTGCCTCGAGAACCGGATATAGTCTATGTACTTGTTGAGTATCTCTATGTCTTCCTGAAGCGGATGCAGCGGCCTGCGCTGCCTCCTCTCAAGATATCTGCTCATCTCGAGCCTGCCATCTAATCCTTTCTCCACTTCAGCTATCCTTCTTCCTGCCCTGACGAGCTTGAATACCATAGCTATCAATGCCCCCGGGGGGATACTCAGCATCTTTTCATTTTTGCGTTAGCGTACTTTCCGGTGCGCGCTTTTCCATGTATGCTTATGGAAAAGGGTGCCTTTGAACCCTCGATCTTCGGCTGTCTTCTCTCATAGTTCGCCACAGGCAAACTCGAATCTTCTAGTGCGAGACTAGAAGGCCGACGCCTTATCCAAACTAGGCTACGGGGGCCTGTTGTTGATTAATAAGCTTCTAAAATTTATATGTTGCTCACCGAGAATATACTTAACATGGTCAAAATAGACTTCGCCAGAATGGAGAGAAAGTGGCAAAAGCGGTGGGAAAAGGCTGGTATATTCAAGGCCGGCAAGGACCCAAAGAAAAAGAAGTATTATGTTCTTGAGATGTTTCCGTATCCAAGCGCGGCCGGCCTGCACATGGGGCACATACGGAACTATTCCATGGGCGATGTCACCGCGAGGTACAGGCGCATGAACGGCTTTAATGTCCTTTACCCTATGGGTTATGACGCATTCGGCCTGCCGGCGGAGAACGCAGCCATAAAACACAAGACCCACCCAAAGAAGTATACCGAAAAAGCCATAGAAGGTATCAAGAAAAACCAGAAGGCGCTTGGACTTTCATACGACTGGGACCGGGAGATAGCAACCTGCTGTCCGGAATACTACAAATGGAACCAGTGGTTCTTTCTCAGGATGCTGAAAAAGGGGCTCGCCTACAGGAAGAAGGCGCCTGTGAACTGGTGCCCGAAGTGCAACACGGTGCTGGCGAACGAGCAGGTGGTCAACGGAAAATGCTGGAGGCACGACGACACGGACGTGGAGGTGCGGAACCTCGAGCAGTGGTTTCTCAGGATAACGGCGTATGCAGACAGGCTTCTGAAGGGCCTCGGGAAGATAGACTGGCCCGAGAATGTCAAGAAGATGCAGGAGAACTGGATAGGCAGGTCTGAGGGAACGGAAATAGAATTCCCCATAAAGGGATCCGGCAAGAAGCTCAGGGTGTTTACCACGCGTCCAGACACATTCTTCGGCATAACCTGCCTCGTCTATGCGCCTGAACATCCAGACCTCATGGAACTTGTCAAAGGCACGAAATACGAAAGACCTGTAAAGGATTTCATAAACAGGGTGGTACTGAAGGAGAAGTTCGAGAGGACCTCGGAAGACAGCGAAAAGGAAGGAGTCTTCACGGGGCGCTATGCCATAAATCCCGTCACGAAAGAGGAAATACCCATATACACGGCCAACTTTGTCCTGATGGAATACGGGACAGGCGCCATAATAGCCGTTCCGGCGCATGACCAGAGGGACTTCATGTTCGCGAAGAAATACGGCATATCCATAAAGGTGGTCATACAGAACCAGAATGGAGACCTGGACCCCGAAAAAATGACAAGGGCGTATGAAGAAGACGGAGTCATGGTGAATTCAGGCAAATTCAGCGGTCTTGGAAACCGCGAAGCCATGAAAAAGATAACAGAGTTCCTCGAAAAACAGGGCATCGGAAAAGCCACTGTCGAATACAAGCTGAGAGACTGGCTGATATCGCGTCAGAGGTACTGGGGAACGCCCATACCTGTCGTCTACTGCGACAAATGCGGCATGCAGCCTGTGGATGAAAAGGAACTTCCTGTCATGCTTCCGACAGAGGTGAAGTTTACAGGAAAGGGCAACCCGCTGATAAGCTCTCCCGCTTTCGTGAATGCCACGTGTCCCAAATGCGGAGGTAAGGCCAAAAGGGAAACGGACACTATGGACACATTCTTTGACTCGAGCTGGTACTTCCTCAGGTACTGTTCACCGCACGCAAAGGATTTCGCATTCAGCAAAGACGATGTAAACTACTGGATGAACGTTGACCAGTACATAGGAGGTGTCGAGCACGCGGTCATGCACCTGATGTACGCCAGGTTCTTCATGATGGTGCTCAGGGACGAGGGGCTCGTCGGTTTTGAGGAGCCGTTCCAGAGGCTGTTCAACCAGGGCATCGTCTACAAAGACGGCCACAAGATGAGCAAATCCTTCGGCAATGTCGTCACTCAGGAAGAGATGTCCAGGAAATACGGCATAGACACCGCGAGACTGTTCCTGCTTTTCGTGGCAAGCCCGGAGAGCCAGCTTGAATGGAGCGACAAGGGTGTCCAGGGAACCTATCGCTTCCTCATGAAGATATTCAGGCTGGTCTCAGAGAATGCGAAAAAGGCAGAATATGGTACAGCCAAGCCGGGGAACGTGAACGACAGGATACTCGAGGCAAGGACGGCACTTGTAATAAAAAATGTGAGCAGGCAGATAGAGAACTTCCAGTTCAACCTCGCCATAGGCAGCCTGCTGGAATTCTCGAACCACCTCGCTGCCTACGCGAAAAGCAGCCCGAACCGGGGGCTGCTTGGTCATGCGCTGAAAACACTTGTCCAGCTGCTTTCGCCGTTTGCTCCCCATACTGCAGAAGAACTCTGGGAGAAAATGGGAATGGATGGTCTTGTTTCTGCATCCAGATGGCCCAAGGCGAAAAATATTGACCCGAAGGCTATTTCAATGGAGGACATCATTTCAAAGTTGTCAGAAGACATAGCCAATGTAATCAAGCTGGCGGGCATAAAGCCCACGGGCATAAGGCTCACTACAGCGCACAAGTGGAAATACAGGTTCGCCAGAATACTGAAGAAGGAGATGAAAAAAACCAGAAACATCGGGGACATTATGAGTTCGGTCATTTCCGGTGAGCTGAAGGTCTATGGAAAGGAGATGAGCAGGCTGATTCCGGTGCTTGTCAAAAATCCCGAAAGGGTGCCGGACAGCGTCCTCTCACAGAAAGAGGAATATGAGCTCCTCAAGGAAATTTCAGGGACCATTCAGAAAGAGTTCGGCTGTCCTGTTTCAGTGGAGATGGCCGAGAAGTCCGCATCCAAGAAAGCCGGCCAGGCGATGCCGGGCAAGCCTGGCATAGAAGTCATCTGAACTGCTTTTTCAGTGACAGCGCAGCTGCTGTGAATATGCTTTTCTCACCTTTTCTTTTGCTTATGCCCACAACGCCCGTAAGTATCATCCCTATGCCCAGCCACTTCACAGGGCTTACAAATTCATCCATGAGCACCACGGAAAGCACGACGGGTGTCACTATGGATATTGCCGTTACCAATGGGATGACATAGGATATCCTTTCCTTGAACAAAGCTACCTGGAGATGTATGAATCCATAAACACCCAGTACCATGAAGAACCATGAAAGAGGGTTCAGGAGGAATGCCGGAAGCATTGAAATGCCTGCTGTCATGTCTTTCATGACTGTTCTGGCTATGAAAGCCGAAATCCCCAGCGCAGTTCCGCTGACCACGGACTCCTGGATTTTCACAGAGATAGCAGAACCACCCCCACAACTATTAATATGATATGAAACCACATTGTATCTATTTTTTCATTGAAGATTAAGTGGCCGGCAATTGAAGTGATGACAATGGACAGAGACGCCAGCGGCTGAACCACTGCGATGTTGGCAAGTCTCATGGCAGCAAGGTAAAAAAACATGCCTCCAAGCCCTAAAAGCACAGACAGCTGCCAGAACCGCATATTGATGATACGCTTGACTGAAAACTTTCTCATGTGCTTCATGCTGTATTTCTGCATCACTGCAGAGACTCCAAAAAGCAGCGCAGATGTAAGGGCAAACAGAAATCCCAACATAAGCCTATTATAGGATTTTATTTACTTATATTATTATGAAAAAAATGTTTGCACTCATGCTGCTCAGCCTCGTGATGCTTGTCATCGTCGTCCAGCAATGGGCCGGTATTGAAAACATAACAACAGTTGTGTCAGGGATGAATATGTTTTTCCTCGGGCTGATAATTCTCCTGCCGTTCGCAACCCTGCTGGTGTACAGCACCAGATGGAGGCTGCTGCTCAGGAGCGTCGGCATTGAGGTCAGGCTCTCCGTCGTGTTCAGGTTTGCACTCATAGGTGCTTTCATAAATTACCTTACCCCTATGGTAAGGTTCGGTGGTGAGCCTGTGAAGGGATACATGCTTTCCAATTACATCGCCGCTCCCAAAAGAAAGATATTCGCAAGCGTGGCCATGGACACGATAATAACATTTATATCCGTACTACTCGTCATATACTACGCTGCATTCAGCCTCTCCATATTCAACATTCTTGACTGGTTCACGCTGTGGCTCATACTTAGCGTGGTCATGCTGCCGCTGACGCTCGGGATTTACATGGTTTATGAAAAGAGGGTCCTTAATTACGTCACCAGTAATGTTTCCCGGATAGCGGGAAAAATAAAGCGCGGCACGCTGAAGAACCTGCAAAAGGACAGTCTGCATTTCAGGGACAACCTGAAGATTTCGCTCAGGAGGAGGGACATCCTCGCAAAGAGTCTCGGACTTGCTGTATTCGAAAGGTTCCTTGAGGTGCTGACCATATACATCATATTTCTCTCACTCGGCGCCAAGATATCGCTTCAGGAATCCGCATCTGTCCTTGGTGTGGGTATTATGGCGGGGAGCATTCCTCTTCTTCCGGGCGGCCTTGTGCTTTATGAATCATCGGCTATACTCGTGCTGGGGCTCCTTGGGATGCCGTCGATACATGCAACCGCGGGGGTATTAATATGGAGATTTGCCAGCTACTGGCTCATCATACTTGCTGGATTCATAGCATCGTGGCTGTTCGGCATAAGGGTGAAAAAGAGGAGGCAGTTTTTTAAATTCGGCTCTTAAACTATAATCTCATGAAAAAAGGCGACTGGATAAAGGTCCACTCACTCGAAAGGGTGAAAGCGACCGGTGAGGTCTTCGGCGCGACACGCGAGGAAGACGCGAAGAAGCATGATGTATATGACAGTAAGAAGCGCTATGGACCGTCACTTGTCATTCTCGGGGCAGGGTTCATAATACCCGGCGTGGAAAAACACCTACTTCAGATGAAGGTTGGTGAAAGAAAATCATTCGATGTGATCCCCAAGGATGCTTTCGGCATGAAGAAGAGGGAGCTGATAAGGGTCGTCCCGTACAAGAAGTTTGTCGAAAAGAACATAACCCCCTTCCCAGGGCTGCCCATAGATATAGACAACAGGCACTGCAAGGTGTTGTCTGTAGCCGGCGGGAGGGTAACAGTTGACTACAACCATCCGATGGCCGGGAAAGTCCTGAGCTATGATGTGGAGATAACCGGGCTCATAAAGACACCCAAAGAGAGGGTGGAGTCACTTCTGGACTACTACGGCATAAAAGGCGCGGTGAGTGTGACTGCAAAAAAGGCTGTCATAACAACAGAAAGCAAGACTGCGGACTTCGTGCAGAAGCTTATCAGCGAGACACTCAAGAAATGGTGCGAAGGTGTTGATTCAGTCGAGTTCAAAACCAAAGAGGAAGCAAAGGGAAATAAGCGGCATCCGGCCAAGGCGCTGGATGCCAAAAAACCGGCAACCCGTGCAAATGCTTAAATATCTAAGTTACATTTTTTATTCATAAACATCTGAACTGATAGGTTAAGTTTAAAAATCCTTGAATCTTAACCGAATTGCATAGTTAATGCATATTCAATAAAACTTTGGAGGGATGTTCATATGACTGCAGAATCAATCATAAATTCCGCGCTGGAGGCAGAGCCAGTGCCCATGGAACCGAGGTCCGCTCCCGAGCACACCCAGACAATAGACAGAGACGGGGAGATGGATGAGGAGCTCAGAAGAATTCTTGAATCAAGGAAGGCAGAGATTAAGGTTGTAGGAGTAGGCGGAGGTGGTGGAAACACCATATCGAGGCTCATGCAGGTAGGCATAGTCGGCGCGGAGACAGTTGCAGTCAACACAGACGCTCAGGACCTCCTCTACACGGACGCCGACAAGAAGATACTGATAGGAAAGGACATAACAGGCGGTCTTGGCGCAGGCGCGGACCCGAGCGTCGGTGCAGAATCCGCAAAGGAGTCCAAGGAAGAGATAAAGAAGGCCCTCGAAGGGGCAGACATGGTCTTCATAAACTGCGGTCTCGGCGGCGGCACCGGAACAGGCGCAAGTCCCATCGTGGCTGACGTAGCCAAAAAGGTCGGGGCGCTGACCGTAGGCATAGTGACCATGCCTTTCGTCATGGAGGGACAGTCAAGGCTGAAGAACGCGCAGGAAGGTCTTGAAAACCTCGAAAGCGTTGTGGACACGCTCATCGTAATACCGAACGACAAGCTTCTTGAAATTGTTCCAGATGTCAGCATTCTGACGGCATTCAAGGTTGCTGACGAAATTCTCGTCAACGCGGTAAAGGGTATCGCAGAGCTTATCACGAAGCCCGGCCTTGTCAACCTCGACTTTGCCGATGTTAGGGCAGTCATGAGTTCAGGTGGCCTTGCCATGATAGGCATGGGAGAATCCGACTCGGAAAGCAGGGCTGTTGAATCTGTTGAAAAGTCGCTTTCAAACCCGCTTCTTGACGTTGCTATCGAAGGTGCTTCAGGTGCGCTCATAAATGTTTCAGGCGGAGAGGGTGTGACAATCAAGGAGTGCCAGGAAATAGTGGAGGCTGTGAACAACAAGATAAACCCGGACGCAAAGATAATCTGGGGAGCCCAGATAGACAAGGCGCTCGGCGACAGCGTGAGAACCATGCTGATAGTCACCGGCGTCAAGTCATCGCAGATATACGGACCGGAAAAGACCTATTCGCAGCAGAAGCAGAAGGAAATTGAAAAGGTTCTGGGGATAGACTTCGTAAGCAAGTAACCCGGACACTCTTATTTTTAAATATAAGGTCAGGATTAAATATATCAATCCGGGTAATGTATTAATATGAAACTGGACATAAAATCTAAGATAACTGAATGGAAGAGGATACTGCAGGTGGCGCGGAAGCCTGGCAAAGATGAATATCTCTCATCAACAAGGATATGTGTCATAGGCATTGTGGTAATAGGAATAATAGGATTCGCGATTTTCCTGTTATTCGCCTTTTTGGGGCTTTAAGGAGATAAGATGATATACACACTCAGAACTACAAGCGGAAGGGAAGAGATAGTCATGGATATGCTCAAGAGCAGAATCAAAGCTGAAAAGCTTGATGTGAAGGCTATCATACATCCTGCGGAGCTTAAGGGGTATATATTCATAGAAGGCTCAACCTCTGACATACACAAGGCACTCAGGGGAGTGATGCACACAAAGGGTCTCATAGAGAAGCCTGTCAATATTGCAGACATAGAGCACTTTATGCAGACAAAAACAAATGACGTTGAACTGAACATAGATGATGTCGTGGAGATAATGGGCGGACCATTCAAGGGCGAGAAAGGCAAAATCAAGAGGATTGACAAAACAAAGAACGAAGTGACCATAGAACTTCTGGAGGCGAGCATACCCATACCCGTTACAATTGCAACTGAATTCATCCGGGTGACCAAAAGGGGGAATGGTGATTCATAATGGCAGAGCAGACAATAGATGTGGTCGTCGAGGGGGGCAAGGCAACAGCAGCCCCGCCTCTTGGACCTGCACTCGGACCGGCTGGCGTCAACATCCAGGAAGTGGTTGATGCGATAAACGAAAGTACAAAGGAGCTTGCCGGTCTTAAGGTTCCTGTAAAGGTCATAGTTGATACATCGACAAAGAAATTCAGGCTCGAGGTTGGAAAGCCTCCTGCTTCTGCGCTGATAATGAAGGAAATCGGTCTGCAGAAGGGTTCCGGAACAGCCGGCAAGGACAGGGTCGGCGACCTTACCAAAGAACAGGTCAAGAAGATAGCCCGCGCCAAATTCGGGTCGGATGATGACGTTTACGTGAACCAGATAGAGGGAACCGCAAGGAGCATGGGAGTGACCATAGGACAGGGCCAGGTCACCGAAGAGGAAAAGAAGCTTGCCGAGCAGCACAAGAAGGAAGCAGAGGAAGCCGCAGCAGCTGAAGAAAAGAAGGAAGAATCTTCTGAAGAGAGCGCAGAGAAAAGCGAAGCTGATGAGACCAAAAAAGAGGGCGACGAATAGGCTTTAGAGCGTGCTGGTTTTACAGTAAGGTTTAAATTATTTACTATTGAATACTGACTTATGCACAAATGGGATAAAACATTTTGGATGATGTTTGTTTTACTTGAGGCGGCCATAGTAATGGGCAATCTGTGGTTTTTCAGTCCAGTTGCTGTCATTCTCGGATTTGCTCTTATAGCAGTTGCATTGGCAAGGTTCGGAGACTACCTGATGCACAGGGAAAACAGGAATTCCATGACAAAGAATTCCGAGAACATAGAAAGAATCAAGAGGTGGCTCGGAAACCAGTACGAGCTGACGCAGGGCATAAAGGACCTTCATGACTACAGGTTCCACAGGATGGAAAACAAAAAAGTGCTCCTCGATGAAAAAATGGACAGGCACTACAGGGATCTTGCAGGAAAGATAATAGATGTTGAGAACAGGTTGAATCTTCTTTCGAGATCCATTGTTTCCCAGAAGGATGCCATTTCACCTGTCCCTGAAATAGTGACAGATGCTGTCGATAACGCAAAGGATTTCTTTGACACCGTGTGGTCGAAAATAACCACCATGGCTGAAAAGGACGGTTATGTCAAGACGCTGTCGAGGGGTGTGAAGAACAAGATACTCGACATAGGGAACAACGGCATAAAGCTCAGGTCGGAAATGACCAAAAAGGAGAGGTTCATAGACAAGAAGGAGTTCAGGTACTTCTGGAACCTCCTTCAGGAGAAAGGCAAAATAGACCTCAAGCATGATGTAGAGGACCCGAGGCTGCTTAGGATAGGGTCTGTCGTGATATCATTCCTTGCGAGGCTCCCGAATGTGGAACATGACCTCAAGCCCAGGGTGATTTATCTCATGGACAGGGAAACCCACAACCTCGGCACCCTCAAAAGGAGAAGGAAAAATATTTAAATATACTTGTTGTCATATTTAGTTAATTCCGTTCACTACTTCGGTAGGAGGAGTTGATATGAGCATAAAGGGAAAACTTAAGGAAGCGAAGGAAAATTCAAAGCCGAGGAAATTCGCCCAGACATGGGACCTAATTTTCGCACTGAGGGACATGGACCTGAAAAAGCCTGAAAACAGGCTCAATCTCGAGTTGTTTCTGCCGGAAGGTGTGGGCAGGGATCTGAAGACAGCTGTTGTCGGAGATTCGCTCTTCGCGGACGCGAAAAAACACGCTGATCTCGCCATAACAAAGGACGAGATAGCCAAGCTCGGGAAGGACAAGAAAAGGCTCAAGAAACTCGCCTCTGAGTACGACTGGTGGTTCGGCGAGGCGCCTCTCATGCCGCTGATAGGTAAGGAATTGGGCGCTGTTCTTGGAACGAGGGGGAAGATGCCGAAGCCACTGCCCCCGAAGATAAACCTTCAGGGTATACTGGCAAGGGCAAAGAAGTCCGTCAAGATACGGCTTGTCAGCACGCCTGTAATACAGATAGCGGTTGGAAACGAGAACATGCCGGACGAAAAGGTTGAAAAGAACGTGGAAACCGCAATAAGCTTCGTGGAGGAGCACCTTCCCAAGGGCAAGAACAACATAAAGAGCATATCGCTCAAGCTTACGATGGGGAAGCCCGTAAAACTTAATGTGTGATGTTTATGGTATCAGCAAAAAAGGCGGAAACCCTAAAAAGCCTCGTGGAGCAGATTGAAAAGTATCCGGTAGTCGGTGTGCTGGATATGCACAAGCTTCCGGCAAGGCAGCTTCATCAGATAAAAGAGAAGCTCAAGGGCAAGGCTGTCATAAGGATGGTCAAGAAAAGGGTGATAAAGCTCGCACTTGAAAAGTCAAAAAAGAGCAACATTGCAAAGCTGGCCGAACATATACAGAACCAGCCCGCCCTGCTTTTCAGCGAAGGCAACCCATTTGAACTGGCACAAGTCATAGCTGCCTCAAAATCCAAGGCTGGTGCAAAGGCCGGCGACACAGCGCCTGATGACATCGTTGTTCCCGAAGGGCCGACAAACCTTCCGCCAGGCCCGGCAATAGGAGACCTCCAGAGGGCTAAGATACAGGCTGGTGTTGAGGGTGACAAGATAGTTGTCAAAAAGGCCTCGACTGTTGCAAAGAAGGGTGATACCATAAGCGCACAGCTCGCGGACCTGCTCACAAAGCTCGGTATAGAGCCTATGGAGATATCACTAAACCTGGTTGCAGTCTGGGATGACGGCATGATATTCAACAAGGATCTGCTGTTCATACCAAAGGAGCATTATGTTGAGCAGGTTCAGACAGGTTATGCTCATGCATTCAACCTTGCAGTGAACATAGGATTCGTAACACCGGAAACTGTTCCTGTGCTGCTGACAAAGGCGCACAGAGAGGCTGTAGCACTCGCTACTGAAGCGGGCATACTGACATCCGAGACAGTGGGACCGGTGCTTGCAAAGGCGAATGCAGAGGCGGAAGCTCTCAGGGCTCTTGTTAAGGAAGCCCCGGCAGAACAGCCGGCGGCTGAGCAGCCGGCTGAGAAAGAAAGCACCGAAGAGCCCGCACCCGGCGGGCAGGAAGATGAAAAGAAGGGCGAACACACTGACGAAGAAGAGAAAAAGGGATAGTATTTGAAAAATGGAGGAAATATTATGGAATTGGTATACGCGGCATTGCTGCTTCACTCGGCCAAGAAGCCAATAGACGAAGCAAGCGTCAAGAAGATTGCCGATGCAGCAGGCATAGAAGCTGACGAGGCCCAGATAAAGGCACTTGTCGGCAGCCTCAAGGACGTGAACATAGAAGAGGCAATCAAGAACGCTGCAGTGGCAGCTGCTCCGGCAGCACCGGCATCCGGCGGTGCAGAAGAGAAGCCTGCTGAGGAAAAGAAAGACGAGCCAAGCGAAGAGGAAAAAGAAGCAAAGGCAGAAGAAGCAGCCGGCGGACTTTCAAGCCTTTTCGGCTAAGTCCACAAACACTAATATTTCATCTGCAGGCGGACTTAGTTGTTGCTCTGCCTGCGCAATTAATCTTATTCTACGGTGCAATTAAGCAGTGAAATACTTATTTCAGGTTTCTAAATGCGAGTTCCCATCTGTAGCCAGCGTCTCTGCAGTATCCCACTGCCACTACATCAGAAACCCTATAGAGTTCAGACAGATATTCTGCCACCTGCTCCGCGTTGTTTCCCTCGAGATTCATAAATCCGCTGCTCGAGCCGTAGCCGTAAGTGAGCATCTTTTCTGGCTGGATATCAGGGTGGTCTTCGGAATACGCCTTTGCACGGAAATGTGAAATGACCGGCCCGGGATGGATGTTGTCCATTATACCCGCAATCAACCGTGGATTTTCATTGTCAATAAAAAGGGACTCCATCGCGTATTTCATGGCAGTGTCCGGGAACTCCCTGTAATCCCTGAAAAGCTTGTACATGGCATCTGTCTGGATGCCGTTTGAAAAGAAGACCGGCGTTCTCACAGCTGAACTAATACTGCTTCCTCTGGGATCAAAATCATCAGCAGTTATTATGGCGCTGTAGCCCCTTTCATTTTTTTGAAGGGTTTAAAAAAAGTGTAATCTGCGGTGCCCTGCCCCTGAAATCAGCTCTGCATTATAGAGGTTTTCGAGTTCAGGAACACCGAGCACATGTGCAACAACATTATTCATGTTAGCTGTCTTTCCTGTCGCTATTATGCTCAATGCCTTCTTCTCCAGCTCCATAAGCATAATTAGAAGGAAAAATTTAAACCCATATGAAATGCTTAAAAATTAAAATTTAACTGCCAAACATTGTTATGGAAAAAACACAGCCAAAACCCAGAAACGTGGATCCCAAAAGAGATGCGCCATTTCTTCATGTAGGACGTTATGGCACAGATGATATGATAAAAATATGGGGACCTGAAAAGACTTTTGAGTACAGCCTCAGGGCACAGTCAGAAGCTGTAAAAACAATGAGTGACCTCTATCCTTCAGTGGTGCCTCCTGAACATGCAAATGAGATATACAATACAGCGAACCTTTCTGTCATCAACCCCAACAGGATAAGGGAAATAGAAGAACAGACAGGACACGATGTTATTGCCATAAACAGGGCGCTCGGCGAAAATGTGAGCAGAGAGGCTGCTGCGCACATAAACAAGGCAAGAACGAGCGCAGATACCACGGAAACGGCAAAGGCGCTTCAGATAAAGCGTTCTCTTGAGGTCATGGCAGATTCGCTGGAGAACCTCAGGGACATAACAATAGAAAAATCAATGGACTGGTCAGATGTGCCTCATATGGATACCAGCCACTGGATTGACGCGCTTCCGACCATGGCGGGAAGGCCGCTGTCTTTTTACGCAGAAATGCTCCAGTCAGATCTTGATTTCCTTTCATTCGTATACAGAAATTCTGTAAAAGGCAAATGGGCGGATGCCACGGGAAACCACCACTCTGCAACAGCCCTTGGCGTTGACGGCATGAAGCTTCAGGACGAATACTGCAGACGCCTCGGAATAGGGCACATGGATGCAAATGCTCAGATACCCGGAAGGGAATACCTTACAGACATCATTTACGCGTTGGCCAGGACAGCCGAAACAATGAATAACCTCGCATTCTACATAGCATGGGGCAAGGGAAGCGATGTATCCATATTCAGGGATGAAAACCCGAAAAAAAGGAAGGGTTCATCGGCCATGCCCCAGAAGGACATGGTCGGCGGCAACCCGACCGCCGAGGAGCAGACAGAATCGTACGCCAATCTCATGCGCGGAAATCTTATGACATCAATCAGTTCTGACAAATTCAGGTATGCAAGGGATCTGTCTGGTTCCGCATCTGACAGGGACATATTCAGCTCGAGCTTCAAGTTCGGTGACCATGTAACAAGAAGGATGTCCGGCACCGTTTACTGGCTCGGTCTTGACGAAAAGGCCACAATGGAACGGGTGGAGAGAACAAGAGGCGTCGTGACATCCCAGCAGGTGATGACATATCTCACTGACCACAACAGGGTAAAGGATCCCATGACAAGGGAGTATGCGCACGACCTTATGGGACGTCTCGCCACCGAAGCGTATACAAAAGGTGAGCAGTTTATTGACGTGCTGCTGAGAAATGAAGAAGTAATGGACAGGCTGGACAAGGAAACTCTGAAGGAGATAACAGACCCGTTCACATACATAGGGCAGAGCAGGGAAATAATACAGGAAGTTTTCAGCAAACACTACATGAAAAAGACGCTTCGGCTCTGATTTTATTCTTATTTTAAACTGTTCTTGGCGTATATATAACTATGAACGCGAAAGAAAAGCTGAAGCGCGATTTCGGGAAGAATCCCGACAAGTACTACAGGGTTAAGCTGTTCGACAAGATGGGATTCGAGAGAAGGAAATGCCCAAAATGCGGCTCATATTTCTGGACAATGGATCCCGAAAGGACACACTGCCCGAATCCGCCGTGCGAGGAGTACAGCTTCATAGGCAACCCGCCCATAAAGGGCATGGACTACATCGAGACATGGCAGAAAATCGAGCGGTTCTTCGTGAAAAACGGCCACGAATCGATACCATCCTATCCTGTGGTGTGCAGGTGGTTCCCGGGGCTCTTCTTCACAGTAGCGAGCATCGTTGCATTCCAGAGGTCTGTGGCAGGCAGGACTGTCTTCGAGATACCGGCTGAAAAGGTGATAATACCGCAGGTGTGCCTGAGGTTCTCTGACATAGAGAATGTCGGCGTCACAGGCAGGCACATGACCAACTTCATAATGATAGGCCAGCATTCAATTTACGAGAAGGTCAACGGCAGACAGAAAGGATACTGGAAGGATGAATGCATTGACCTTGACTACAGGATGCTGACGGAAGCTCTCGGTATCAATCCAAAGGATGTAACCTTCATGGAGGATGTCTGGACAGGCCCGAATGCGTTCGGCTATTCCCTTGAATACTACACAGGCGGGCTCGAGCTGGGCAATGCGGTCTTCACTGAATTTGTCGGGACGCCGGAAAAATACAAGCATATGGGATACAGGGTCATAGACATGGGCGCAGGCCTTGAGCGCTTCACATGGCTCAGCCAGGGAACGCCGACTGCATACGATGTGGTATACGGGCCTGTCATGAAATTCCTGAAGAAAAATGTGGACCTGAACAGTGACATATTCAGCAGGTATGCCAGAATAGCAGGAGGACTGGACATAGAGGAGATTCACAATGTTGAAGGAACGAGAAGAAAGATAGCAAAGCATCTGAAGGTGGATATTGACGAGCTTAACAGGAATGTCGAGCCAATGCAGGCGCTTTACGCCATAGCCGATCACACCAAGACGCTGCTCTACGCCATCTCAGACGGCGGGCTCCTGAGCAATGTAGGCGGTGGTTACAACCTGAGGATAATATTCAGAAGGGCGCTCAGTCTAATTGAAAAGTACAACCTTGATGTGGACCTGTTTGATGTGTGCAAGATGCACGCAGGTTACCTAAAGCCGCTCAACCACGAGCTTGAAAAATCGCTGCCAGAAGTCCGGGAGATACTTGATGTCGAGAAGAAAAGATATGAAAACACGCTCCGCAAGGGGACTTCTGTTGTCAGGGAAATGTTCAGGAAAGGTGAAAAGATAGACAACAACAGGCTTGTCCAGCTCTATGAGTCTCAGGGAATAACACCGGAACTGATAAAGAACGTAGCTGAAAAGGAAGGGCTCGAGGTCAGCGTACCATCAGACTTCTATCAGACGCTTTCAGGAAGGCACATGAAGGAAAAAGTGAAAACTGATGAGAAAGAATCCATTGATGTCAGGGGACTGCCCGCGACAGAACTGCTTTTCTATGAGCAGGAGAATGAAAGACGTTTCACAGCAAAGGTTCTGAAGGTTGTCAAGGACGGAAAGGCGGAATGGGTGATACTTGACAAAACTCTCTTTTATCCAGAAGGCGGTGGCCAGGATTACGACACCGGAACGCTCAACGGAAAACCTGTGCAAGAGGTCAGGAAATTCGGCTCTGTTGTAGCGCATAGAATGGAGGATAGTGGTTTTAAGCCCGGCGAGAAGGTGAAAGGCGAAATAGACTGGGAGCGCAGGCTTCAGCACGCGCAGCATCACACAGCTGTGCATCTTGTAAACGGCGCTGCAAGAAAACTCCTCGGGAACCATGTGTGGCAGGCGGGCGCCGGCAAAAGTATGGAGAAAGCTCACCTGGACATAACGCATTATGATGCACTCTCCATTGAACAGGTTTCAAAAATAGAGGAGCTTGCAAACAGCATTGTAAAAAAAGGTGTAAAAATAAGCAAGCAATTCATGCCGAGGCCTCAGGCCGAGAAGCTGTACGGCATGCGCATATACCAGGGCGGCGCCATACCGGACAGGAATGTAAGGATAGTCAGCACGCCCGGCTGGGACACAGAGGCGTGTGCGGGAACCCATTTAAGCAACACAAGGGATGCAGGAAAGATAGTGATAACGTCCACAGAGAGGCTTCAGGATGGTGTTGTCAGGCTCACCATGGTCGCCGGAAAAGCCGCTGACAAATACATCAGGGAGGTAAAATCGGTGGCATCCAAAGTTCACAAGAGACTGTCATCATTAAGCTTCGTCAGGTTTGCCCCGGGTTTCAGCCTCAAAGACGAGTTCAAAACCGTGGCTGATATGAGGAAGGCTGCACATGAGTTTTCTGTCGGCATAGACATGCTTAACAAGACAGCAGAGAAATTCATAGCCGACCTCATGGCTGCAGACATAAACATAAAACCGATGACATTCAACGCTATCAGCCCTGCGCTTTCTTATGTGTTCCAGAACTGGAAATCAGCCAGAAAAGCCATAGAAAATGCCGTGGCCAGAGCTGCAGGGGAACTGTCAAAAGACCTGCTCATGAAAGCCTCAAAAGGCATCATAGCAGAGGTTATTGAAGGTGACAGGAAGTACATGATAAATACTGCCTCAAAACTGCTTGAAGAGAACCCTAAACTTACAGTGGTGCTCGCAAACAATGCCGGAGATGTCATCACCATGAGCAAGGTCAGAGATGCCGGGCAGGTAATGGAAAAGGTCACCTCGGTCTGCGGCGGCAGGGGCGGCGGCAGGGAGCAGCTCGCGCAGGGAAAGATTACTAACATCAAAGATTTCAGAAAAGTCAGGGATTCGCTCTAAGGTTTTTTATATCTCCCTCAGAAGGCATTCCTTTGGCTGGACATAGCTGTTCTTGCAGAAGACGTCAATAAGGTCCGATGATGAGACGTTGTCAAGTGGTATGACATCACCTGTGGGCACTATCATCTGGTCGAGTGTCTGGTTTCCGGAGCTCACTGCTACTGCCTCGACAACCACAAGGTCTTTGAACCTTGATGCAAAAGCCTGATAGTCTGCCTTCTTCTGCTCGGCATCGGGCCCGAAGAGGTAAAGGTATTCTATAAGAACCTTTCCCGACCTCAGTATCGCTACCTTCTCCTTTGCCGTAAGGAGCTGGTCGTAGAAGTTTGAAACGCTGAAGGAATTTGTCTTTGTATGTATCTGAGAGCTCAGCGCAATGCCGACGGCCCACGTTATCATCATGAAGCCAACGAAAACGGAAAACACAAACTGCTTGTTGATTTTCATGAATCTATTTTGCTCCTCATTTTTAAATAGTTCACTACCTGCTCAGCTGTCATATCAGGGTTTTTGAGCCTGACCAGCTTCACCTGCATACCCAGTGCCTCCAGCTCCTGCGGCTGGACGACATCAACAAGCGAATGCATGTAAAGGTCAAGCGTCCTTGAAACTGTCCATTTATGCACATTTGCCCTGCGGGCTATCTCGGAAACTGTAAGAAATCCCTCGCCGTCTTCGGCCGATGATTTCAGCACACGGAATATCCTGATTATGTTCACTCCTGTGTTCTTGTAAGCTTTTTTCCTCCGTTCTGCCATAAGCATCATTGGGTTTTCTCGTTAAAAAATAGCCCTGGGCGGATTTTCTGAACCAATGTTCGCGGGAGCTTACTTTCCGTGAAGGCTTTGGCACGCTTGCCTGTGCCAAAGGGTTCATTCGAACCGCCGCCGCCGGTTTTCTTCGCTGTCATCGCCCGAAGGCATCAACTCTTCGGAGCAGCGCTCCAAAGACCGGCATCCTTGGCCATTTTCCCGCCCCTTTCTGTTTTTTCCGGTGCGCGCTTTTGCCCCGGTTTCCGCCTGAGCGGAGACAAGGGAACTTGTTCCCGCCACTCGGTCAGAAAAGGGTGCCTAGACGACAGGGCTGTTGATAAATAGAATGCATCCGGATTTTTTAAATGGCTTTTATGAAGTCATGAATCCCTGCTGGCTTTGGGATTGCACCCTTTTCTCGGGATTTTTCGCGTCCCTGAGGATGCGGGTGCCTTTCTGTGTTATCACAAAGCAGCGCTCACCCATGGGCTCCACTGACTTTATGCAGTCTGACGACATCAGCCGTTGAAGAGACTCTGTTATGCCGTCGGCCTCGCCGACAGCTTCCCTTATCTCTTTATGCTTGGCAAGAAGCCTTTTGTTTATTATATCGAGAACCCTCAAGTCGTTGTCGCTCAGCATGAAATCACCTGAAAAGCAGCTGCTCCCTGACATTCTTCATGGTTTCCTTTCCTGCGAGGTATTCAACGAGTTTGAGTGAGAATTCCATTGCAGTTCCCGGGCCCTGCGATGTTATGACATTACCTTCGACAACCACCCTGTCGTTCCTTGGTTTGGGTATATATTTCTCAAGCCCTGGGTATACAGTGGCCTTTATGTTCGTGAGAATGCCGGCCTCGGCCAGTACCGTTGGCGCTCCGCAGATGGCCGCAACGAGCTTGCCGTCCCTCTGGTAGTCGCCCACTATCTTAAGCACCTTCTTTGATTTTGACAGATTCGTGTATCCCGGTGAGCCGCCGACAAGAGCAAGGGCGTCATAGTCCTTCTCATCAGCGTCATCGAGCTTTATATCCGCTATGGCCTTCACACCATGGCTTCCCTGTACTATTGTCCCGGGAATACCGGCAGTCGCCACCTTTATTCCTGCCCTCCTGAGAACATCGATTACTGTCATGGCTTCTATTTCCTCGAAGCCGTCCGCAAGTGGTACCAAAACCTTCACAACTAATCACCTAAAGTATCTGAATATTGCTTAACATTTGAAGCGATAATATAAATACGTTAGTCATAACGTCCCAGCGGGGCCACATAAGTTTTTATATTTACAATGCAATGGTTTACTAAAGGTGAAAAAATGCCAGTAATAGGACTGAGTTTTAACAGGATGGAGGCAAAGAAGGAAAGCGCAGCCCCGAAGCAGGAAGTCAAGGTCAACAGCAGCCCTGTAATCACGGGTGTAAAAGAGGTTGAAGTGACAAACCTGACAAAGAAGGCACTGGCTATAGAATTCGAATTCATTACCCGTTATGATCCGGGCTTCGCGACCATATCGATAGCAGGAAGTCTCATGTACGTCGCAGATAAGAACAAGGCAGTACTGGACGAATTCGAAAAGAACAAAAGACTGCCGGAAAAGGTCTCGCTCGAGGTGCTTAACTATCTGTTCAGGCACTGCCTCCTGAAAGCATCCCTGATGGCAGAGGATCTTCAGCTGCCGCCTCCGATGCCCATGCCGAGAATAACGCCAAAGAAGTAAATCTGCTTCTTTTTAGGAGTTTGCTTATGCTGAGATGCGTCTTTAGCATCTGAATCGGCATCATGCCTTGCCTGTCAGAATATGCTGAATCCTACAACAAGGAAGGCTATGATAGCCAGAGCCACCAGTATGAGCATGCCGAGTGTTTTCATGGAGCCCAAAACGAACTTGAACACAAAGAATCCCGCTATTCCAAGCACCCCCACAAAAACAACAACCCCGATCCCGCCGCCGACTGAAAGGACAACTGAAAGCGAGGAAAACAAGTCGCCTGTGAGGCCCATGATGCTCGTAAGCGTTCCCACTGTGTTGTCTATCACAAGTGCTACCATCTTGAATATTACTATCAGGGGCCCTTCGGACATAATATTATTTCGGCGTAGACAAATAAATTCACATGAAGTTCTGGAGGCTCGACTGCCTGCCGGCATTCCGCAGGGCGACGAGCTTTTCGAGGGATTTGGCTATCCTTTCCTCTGAAAAGTCATGGCCAAGCAGTATCTCCCTTACACGCTCTGCGTCCGGTGCGTCTGCCTTTATCTGCACATCTATCACCGGCGGATTCATGAAAAAATCAATTATCTTTTCAGGCGGCGTGTCGAACTCCCACTCGATGCCGCTGAAGATGCTTTCGGGTGTTTTCTTTTCCCTTACAATCTCAACAGCCCTCTTCGGACCTATGCCCTTCACGCCGCCGGGGTTGTAATCCGTTCCCACCAATATGCCCGCTAAAACGAGCTGTTCCCTCGTTATCGAAAGGGAATCAAGCATGGCCTTCAGGCTTATCATTTCCGGGGAAATGCTGATATATGTTTCCTTTCCAGGAAGCTTTCTCCTGCCGCTGAGGGTGAGATTTCTCACGAGCCGCTCTGCCCCGAAGAGAAGTGAGTCCCAGTCCTGCGAGCCGCAGGCGTACACGAGACCCTTGCTGTTCATATATGATGCCTGGGCCTCGCCCTCGCTTGGTGCCTCGACATACTGCACACCCATGGCGCTGAGAAGCTTTTTGGCCTCTGAGAGCATCTCGTCTGTGACATGCGAGGTCTGCTGGGAATACAGTCGTATCTTCTCGCGGTCACCCTCCCTGACGGCTTTCTCGAGATTCTCCCTTGCAGCCTCCTTTATCTGCCTCCGAATTTCCTGCGTGCCTCTCTTGAATTCAGGCGGCCTTCCGTCGAACACGAAAACAGGCGTTATCCCCGCCTCCATGATTCTTATGGTCCTGTAGAACAGTCCGGAAAGATGTGACGTCACGTTGCCTTTCGAGTCCTTGAGCGGCTCCCCTGTAATGCGATCGCGTATAATCGAGAGAAACTGATATATGATATTGAGGCTGTCAAGGGCCAGAACCCTTCCGCCGAGGGACTCGATTTCTATCTTCTGCGGCGACGCTATTTCCCTGAGATTGACTCCCATAAGAGCACCTTACTCGCTTGCCGAGTGAAGCTCTAGCATCTTCATGTAGAGCTCGGCGTCATTGACATGCCTCTGTGCCTTCTTGAAATCTCCGTTGTCTATGCTTCTCTTTATGCCCTCTATCTGAAGCTTGACGCGGTTGTACCACTTCCTCTGCTCGTCGCCGAGGGAGTCGAAGTCGACACTGTCAACCCTGCCTTCAAGGTCCTTTGCCATGGACATCAGATTGCCAATGGTCTCCTCTCCTATCCTCATCACCCCGCCGACAAGTTCTCCTCCTGTGGGCAGCTCGGGAAGCTCCCTGGCAATCCTTCTCCTGAAGAGGACAAATGTACTCATGCCTGCAATGATTAGCCCTGCTATCACGAACAGGTAGTTTGCCATGAGCCATATCAGCATGCTGTCGAGATACCCGGGCTTCTTTTCCCTGCTTATTTTGTCAAGATAGTTCTTTGCCGTGCTCAGGCTGCTGAGGGCACTGTCGTAGTTGTGCCTGCTGAGCTCGTTCCTGCTTTCCTCAAGCTTTTCTGCTGCGTGCCTGTAGTATCCGGCTTCCGTGGCGTTCATGGGTACAGATTTCAGGTCATCCAGCTCGGCTTCAAGTGCCTTCAGCTGTTCCTCAATAATCTCCGGATATGTCTTGAGAATCTCCACAGAAGCGCTCACTGTCTTGGTGAGCTGGTCAGAGGAAACGCTAAGTTCGTAGCTCTGCTCGCCCCTCCCCGCGTCCCTGCCTGCGCATATCCTGAGGGTTATCCTGTCCTGTGTGCCTGACGGAAGAACGGAGAGCGGAAGTGTCTGCATTACACTTCCCCACGGAAGCTCTGCATCCTCAATGTGCAGGTTCGTCAGCGTGCCGCTTCCCGTGTTCTTCAGAGTGACGTATGCAGTCTTGCAGTCGTTGGCGTTCATTGACGTCTTGTAAATGGTCGCCTGGAAGTCGTATTCCTTCTTGTAGTATCCGGCTATCGCGTAGGTTGTGAAGCCCGGCGACACCGCCCTGTAGAGGTACCAAGTTCCGTCGTTGGAAATATATGTCGTGGGCAGCTTCGTCCAGGCACCGTTGCTGTACCTGAACAGATGCACATCCTCATAGCTGATGCCGTTGTCTTTGAGCCATGACGCTGAAACTGCAAATGTTATGGTGACCGTGGATATGGCACTGTCTGGGAGGTTGAGTGCCGAAAGGTCCACATACCTGTAGATCTTGCCTTCTGATGATGATACCGGAAGCGGGGCTCCTGCCGGTCTGCTCGAGGCTCTGGCAGTAACCGAGACGCCGCTTGCATCCTGTCCAGCGAGAACAGTTATGTCTTCTATGCTGTGCACCGACGCGTATTTGAATGTTCCTTTCTTCGGGACATCGGCGGACACTGTCCCCAGCTGTATGGTTTCCGAGACCAGAGCACCACCTGTCGTGCCGCCGCCTGTTGTTCGGCCGCCCCCTCCTGTATTGACTGGCGGTGGTGCCGGCGTTGCCGCAAGTGTCACTGTTACGCTCTCGACCCCCAGGGTTGTGACATTGTAATAGCCTGTTGAGCTGTTCGTGTCATAGCCGCTGGCCGAAACAGTGAAAGTCATGTTCTTCTCGCTCTGATCGTAAAGGCTTGTATTAACTTCAAGTATGACATTTCCGCTCCCGTCTGTTGTCCCGGTATCTATTACATTTCCAGACGCGCTTGCATTGCGCAGCTGAACAGTCGCTCCGCTTATCGGCGTCGTCATGCCCTGCTTATAGACCGTGACGTTGAAGTATCCGTATTGGGTCTTCTTCATGTATATACTGACAGATGATGACTGCCCGCCCTGCGGGTCAAATGTTTCGTTGGTTTCTACATACAGGCTCGAATTGGTCGAATTGGCTGTCACGTTGTACATGCCGTCAAGCAGTCCTGTGAAGCCCATGAGCCCCGTGACAGTCGTGCCGTTGAGCGGATCTGATGTGGTGTTGTAGGCGAGTCCGGTTGAATTGTAAACACCCACTGTCATGTTCTCACCTGAGAGCAGTGCCCTGTCGGCAAAGTCATAGAGGCTCACATCAAGATTCCTGCTGTAGAGGATGAATGTGAAGTTATTGTTTCCACCTATCATATCTGCCGTTGATACCGAGTCTGACTGTGAGAAGTAATTGCCTGATGTAATATTCAGGAAGAAATTCCCATCTGGAACATAGTTGAATACTGCGGCAGATTTCACACCCGTGAAGCCAGTTATCGGACTGCCCTGTGTATCAAAGACTGTGCTGCCGTCGGTGTTCGTCAGGTTCACCGTCACCCCGTATTCAAGGTCATCGTGGGTGGAATTTTCCACATAAACGTATATGCTCCTTCTTGTGAGGGTGAAGTTGAACTGCGTTATGCCGTCTTCAGTTATGTTGGTGGTGCTGAACAGCTGGCTTGCATTGAAGTACATGTTTGACGAGACGTTTATGGAGAATGCCGTGTCTGGTATGTGTGTGAATATCACTGAATCGTTGACATCAGTGGCATTGAGGAAGAATGAACTGTTTGTGCTCCAGACGACATTGCCTGATGCGTCCTGTATGCTTATGTTGGCGCCCTCTTCGAGATCGTCGCCCGTGCTGTTGGTTAGGTTTATGGTTATCTTCCTGTCTGCAATCATCGTAAATGTGTGGCTGTTTACACCTTTCAGAATATCTGAAGTGTTGAACTGCCATGGGTCGGGAACGAATGAGTAGTTTGAGTAAAGTGTGACATTGTAAGTGCCATCAGGAAGGTTGGTGAAACTGACATAACATGTCACGTTCTTCACAGCCAATATTGTGCCGTTAAGGCTTGTTATCACCGCTCCTGTATCGTTGTCAAGCACGCTCACATTTACCCCTTCAACCATCGGGCAGGCAGCACCTCCCGGGCCTTTGAGGTATATATCTATCTTTCTTTCTTCCGGCATCGCTATGTTCTTCACATATTCGCCCATGCCAGCAGAATAGTTGAATGACCAGTTGTCTGGCAGGAAGTAGTAGGTGGAATTTATGGCTATCATATATTCCCCGTCCGGAATATACTCAAATGTTGTACAGTTTGTTACGTCATGATGCGCCGTTATTAGGCTGCCGTTGGTGCCTATGACACCTGCACCTGTTACAGTCTCGGTAAGGTTTATGTCAACGCCCTCATCAAGGACTGCACCTGCATATCTAACACAGACGGTCAGGGATCTTTCTTTCAGATGATATGTGAAATCATATGCTGTTTTAACAGGATTCACAGTTTCGAACCGGAAAGTATCCGATTCGTTGAAGTATCTTGGTGATGTGACGTTCACTGTGTAGTTTCCGTCGTGGATGTAAAGATGGGTAAACTGCGTATAGTTTGATGCACTGGTAATGTTTGTCGTCAGGTAATCTCCGGTGGCATTTTGGTCTATATGACCATCGAAAAGGATGCTGACATTTACATTCTCTTCAATATTGCAGTAGGTGCCGAGTGTAGTGTTACAGATGGTATTATTGAAGACCCGGATGTTAACGGTTAGCGGGCTCAGTGTTCTGTTAACTACATTCAATGAATTATTCATTCCGACATCTATCTCTTTCATCCACACACCATAACCAGTGTCATTGGCGAATATCGTATAATTGAGCATGGTTGGCACTACATTATGGATTAAAAGGATTCCAGAATCATTGGTCGTGCCGTTCAGGGACTGTCCCAATGCGTTAAAGGCGGTATCATCACCATCCAGCAATGATATATAAACTCCGGAAAGAGCATCACCCGTTGTATTTGTTATATTGAATCTCACCTGAACGTCCTGCAGTGCTGACTTTATCTTGTTGCCGCTGTTCTCATCGTTTCCAGATGTGACATTTATAGTAAAGCTCTGTGGTGTTATGAATCCCATTGACTGAAGCGCCGTGTAATTGAATGTGACCGTGTAATTTGAGGCGGGTATTATTTCCCTGAACAGCGCCAGGCCGTCCGAATCTGTGGTTACCTTGTATGTCCCTGTAGTGGAATTGGACAATGTCACGTCTATGCTGCCCAGCGGTGTGCCGGTGGAATTGGTGACATTTATCACGGCGCGCGTTTCGTTGAGCACGTAGCCGACCTGCTTCACGCTTCCGGCGTCGCCCCTTGTCACGTTTATTGTGAATACGAGCTCGTCAGCTCTCTGGCTGCCGTTGTAATAGGAAAGGGTCTTTTCTCCCCACAGTGTTATGTTGTGAAGCCCTGTGGGCACGACCGAGAAGAGCACGCTTCCGTTGACAGTGTATCCCACGAAGTTGCTGCTGTTCATCGTGACGTTCATGCCGTCTATGTCATCACCGCTGTCGCTGTCAAGGCTTATATTCACCTCAGTCGCCGGTAGCGTCGTGTAGAATTCCGTCACGTTGCCCTTGTTTATGTTCACTATGGTGCTGTTTATGCCGTATCCGAGGTGGCTGGCGTCGACTGTGAGGTTGTAGTCATAGTAGTTGTTGTTTCCTGTGTACGACGCCAGGGTTGTTATGTAAGCCGTGCCGTCTTCGCCTGTGACAAGGTAATGCTCAGGCGGCGGGCCTATGAGGCTTACATTCGCAAACGGAATCGGCTGTCCTGTTTCATTGACAACGGTGACCCTGAACCCGCCCTGTCCCGTGTCGTAAATCGGTATCTCAAGGTTTTCCTGCGAACCTGTGTAGGAGCCGGCAGCGTATGCCTCGGAGCCGGCAGGCTGCGTGTGTATGCTGTAGGGCGCATAGCACGGGCTGATTATCATACTGAAATGCCCTGTTTCGTTCGTGGGGTCGCTCCTGTAGTAGGCATTGCTGTTGTACTGCATCTCTATGTTCGCTCCGGAAACGCCTGTCTCTGTCGTTATCCTGTAAAGACGGCCGCTTATGTGTCCGGAGCCTGTCAGATTTATGTCCTTTGACTTGCTTTCCCTTTCAGAGAATGTTATGCCTGAGGTGTAGCCTTCCGAGGCGCTTTCATAGTTGTTGTAACAACCGCCTTTGTAGACACCTATGTCATAAGGTTTGTATACCGGGCTGTTCCATGAAGAATCCGGGCTGTACGGACTGACATTGATGCTGTAAAAGCCGTCTGACGGCGTGATGTTGTAGTACCGTGTCTCGCCGGAGCCGTGCATCTTTATCTGGACTGTCGCGCCCTCGACTGCTTCGCATGCAGGCGCAACGCAGTACTCGTCTTTCACATAACCGCTTATCTGAGCGAGCCCGTAAAAGCTCTTCCTGAAGCTCTGGTTTATCATGAAGCCCTGATAGGCATAGCTGTCGTAGTATGTTCCCCTGAATATGCCATCGCCTCCTTCAAGTGTGTCATAGTCGCCGTACCCCGCTGTCTTTATCCTTGCATAATATCCGTATCCCGGTGCCTGCTGTGGCGACAGTGGAGCGTGCAGCGGCTGCCCGTCGACTATTGCAAGGTACTGGCCGCTGGTGTCAGTGGTTCCCTCAGAGAACACAAACTTGCCCACTTTGACATTTTCAACGAGTGTCACATCATAGCCCATGCCGGTGCCGTCTATTGATATGTTGTACACGCCGTCAGGCACTGAGATGGTTGCGATGCCTGTGCTGTTCGTGACATTGCTCGCAGCCGCAATCCCGTCGTCCCTTATGAACGATACGTTGACATACTGCAGGGGGTTCAGTCCGCCTGTGTAGTTCCTGCCCGTGACATTGACAGTGAGTGTGTTGTAGTCGCCTATCACGTCTCTGTAGTAGGGATATGTCGAGCCGAGTGATGGGCCAGATCCTGGTGGATCAAGGTGTACGTAGTTGTATTCACCTGCCTTTATGTCTAATATCGTCGAATTGACTGTGATTCCAGGTGAGGGAGTGCTGCAATTTTCGCATATCTTTGATATCGTTATATTGCAGCCGGTTCCTTCACATGTGGCTATTGCACCATCCCATGTCCATGGACTAGCGACATCTTCTTGGTGAATGAGTACTCCATAACTAT
>JAGGXP010000028.1 GCA_021163005.1 Candidatus Aenigmatarchaeota archaeon
GCTGAGAATCCCATCCTCGGCGCTTATGCTTATACAAGGACGCAAAATTTGAACAATCTGGCAATCTTACACAACATCAATTTTTATTACACTGAATCACATATGGGTTTATGGCTGACGACATATACAAAAGGTCTCTTAAGATGCACGAGAAGAACGGAGGCAAGCTGGAGGTGTGCTCAAAGGTTGGCATCAGCAACGCCGATGACCTCAGCATGGCGTACACACCCGGGGTCGCAGAAGTCTGCAGGGAGATTGTCAAGGACAAAAACCTCGCCTATAAATACACACTGAAGAAGAACACTGTGGCCATAGTGACAGACGGCTCGGCTGTCCTCGGACTCGGCAATATAGGCGGTTATGCCGCCATACCTGTCATGGAAGGCAAGGCCGTGCTCTTCAAGAAGTTCGCAGGCATAGATGCTTTTCCCATATGTTTTGAGAGCTACCACACGGATTTCATAGAAGATGTAAAGAACATATCGCCGGTATTCGGCGCCATCAACCTTGAGGACATAGCCGCTCCCAAATGCTTTGAGGTTGAGGAAAAGCTGCAGGACATAGGCATACCTGTGATGCATGACGACCAGCACGGGACTGCCGTGGTGGTGCTGGCTGCTCTGCTGAATGCGGCAACTGTGGTGAATAAGAAACCGGAAGAGATGTCAGTAGTCATAAGCGGCGCAGGCGCTGCCGGAACCGCTATTGCCAGGATGCTGGTCAATGTAGTCGGTGATGTGATTGTCTGCGACAGGAAGGGCACAATATATGAGGGCAGGGAAGACCTAAAAGAGAAGAAGTACAAGAAAATGCTCTCGGAAATCACTAACCGGAAAAAGCTCAGAGGCACGCTTGCAGATGCAATGAAAGGTACTGATGTTTTCATAGGCGTCTCCGCGCCCAACATAGTCACAGAGGAAATGGTGAGGTCGATGGCAGACAAGCCTATTGTCTTTTCCATGGCGAACCCTGTTCCGGAGATAATGCCCGACAAGGCAAAGAAGGCAGGAGCGGCTGTAGTGGCGACAGGAAGAAGCGACTTCCCCAACCAGGTCAACAACGCTGTTGCGTTTCCCGGCATTTTTAGGGGAGCGCTTGATGCCAGAGCCACAAAGATAAATGATGAAATGAAGCTGGCGGCAGCCTATGCCCTTGCATCCATTGTCAGGAAGCCTTCAGCAGACAGGATAATCCCAAGCATTCTTGAAGACGGCGTTTCAGATGTCGTGGCCTCGGCAGTTGCAGGAGCAGCAGAAAAATGCGGGTGCATAAGAGACTAAGAATAAAGCGCCAGCATTATAGCCGCGGTAAAATATAAAATCAGCGCTGTTACAGTTCCGACAGCGGTATAACCCAGAATTTTTCCCCTGTCCATGAAAACTATTAAGAATGTTTCCTATTAATTGTTTATGAAGATAGCAATTAAAGTCGGAGGTTCCGTGTTCTGTCCGGGTGACAAGATTGACATGGATTTCGTTCGCCATCTCTCTGAAACCCTGAATGCTCTCACTGAAGAGAACCGGGTGCTGGTAGTGGTCGGAGGCGGATGGCTCGCGAGGAGCATGATAAAGGCTGCCGTCAAGAAGGGTGAGACATCCGAAGACAAACTCCACAGTATAGGCATAGAAGCGTCAAGGATCAATGCCCGGTTTCTGATAGACGAGCTTGGCGACAATGCGTTCGGAGAAATACCGAAAAACGAAGAGGAGGCAGTGAAAGCTCTCCGCACAGGAAAAATAGTTGTTCTCGGCGGATTCAGGCCCGGCCAGACAACCGATGCAGTAACACTTCAGTGTGCCGAGGCTTCCGGAGCCGATCTCGTGGTCATAGGCACTGATGTGAAAGGTGTTTACACATCAGACCCGAAGAAGGACAGGAAGGCGCGCTTCATACCTATGATTTCAGCAGATGAGCTGCTCGCCATGGTTGATACAGGTAATGTGGAGCCCGGCACGAAAACGATAATAGATCCGGTCGCTGCGAGAATAATAAAGAAAACCGGCATAAAGACTGTCATAACTGACATCAGAAACCTTGAAAACATCCATGACATTGTTAACGGAGAGGAGTTTGACGGGACAGTTGTCGTCGGCTAAAACTTATAAAGTTTTGAACAAGAAGTTGATTATCCTGTGATATAATGATAAAGCTTGTGGTCTTTGATTTCGACGGGGTGCTGGTGGATTCCAACGAGGCATGGGCGGATATATATTCCCGCGCTGCCAAAGCCACCGGCCTGAAGAAGGATGTAGCCTACGATGATATAAAAGAACACTACGGAAAGCCTTACATCGATGTTCTGAGGGCAGCATACCCGGAAGTAACAAATGACGAGAGCACAGTTGAAAAAATATACTCCAACTTCATTGACCTTGCGTCATCCGAGGATTTCGGTTCTTCGTTCAAGCTAATAAAAGGTGCAAGGAAAACACTTGACGAGCTTAAAGGCCGGTTCACGCTTGCCGTCGGGTCCGGAAACACGAAAAGGATGCTCGAGAAATTCCTCAAGAAATTCCGGCTGGCCGACTACTTCAGGTTCATTGTCACAATAGATGATGTGAAGAAGGGGAAACCCAGCCCCGACATGCTCATAAAAGCCATCAGACACTTCAATGTGAAGCCTGAGGAGGCCGTTTACGTGGGCGACGCGGCGTCAGATGTGCTGGCAGCAAAAAGAGCCGGCATGCGCTCTGTGGCAGTGCTGACAGGCGCACTCGGTAAGGAAGAAGCCGTGAAGCTCAGGGCTGACTATGTTGTCGAGGACGTTTCAAAGCTTCCCGAGGTGCTTTCATGTATGTGATGGCTGTTACCACATGCCCTGACAAGAGGACCGCGAAGAAGATAGCCGATGCCATACTTGACAAGAAGCTGGCTGCATGTGTCAACATTATTCCGGGGATAACCAGCAAGTACTGGTGGAAGGGCAAGAAAGAGGAAGGCACAGAAGTTGTTCTTTTCATCAAGACGAGGGAAAGGCTTGTAAAAAAGATAGGCGAGCTTCTGAAAAATGAACACCCCTATGAGCTGGCTGAACTCATAGCCATGCCGCTGGGCGGCTCGAAAAAGTATCTGGACTGGATTGGAAGCGAAACCTCTTAGAAAAAGCGTCCTATTCTCGGTGATGTCGCATCTTCCCACATCTGCAGAAGGCGGCTGTATTTGGATGTGTTCCCGACGCCTCCAACACCCAGTTTTATGAAATCGGCACCCGCGGCCAGGCAAAGATCGGAAAGCCAGTCGTCGCCTGTCTCCGCCGGAAGCCTCGAAAGTGAAAGCTTTATGCTCCTGTTTCTGGCGAATTTCGCTATCTCAAGCAGCTGGGTTACTGTCCTGATGTGTCCGGGGCTTATGTTTATCGTGTTTACAGGTCTGAACTTGTATGCCTCTTTTATCCTTGAAATGTCCGCCCTGAAAAGGTCTGTGCCGGAAATTACCGCGTTGTTGAACTTCTGGAGCAGTTTTGCGTGAGACATGAAATCATCATCCCTGAAGGCGTCATCGGCATATTCGATGTTGTAGTGCTCCATGACAGCTGAAACGAGTTCTGTGTGTTCGTCTTCTGTGAGCTTCTTATTTCTTATGACATTGCCGAGGTCCCTGCTGTAGTCATAATACCGACCGTCCCAGAAGGATGAGGCTCCGAAGCGTATGCCGAGACCCATGTTCCAGTCCCTCGCTACCTGATTGGCGAGATAAAGCGTTTCGGTTTCGCCCAAATCAGAGAGCCATGCGCCCGTGGCATCCGAACCCCTGAGGACGCCGTGCTCCTTGAATGCGTGACCCAGCACCTTGGAGGCTTCCTCAATTGCTCTGAAAGCGTCCGTTATCGTCCTCTCCTGCGTCGGAAGGAAAATGAATTCGCGCCAGACGTTTCCCCGGGTGACTGCGGCCGCTATGTACGGGAATTTGTTTGTCTCGCCGTTCAGCTTCCACAGCTCGTTTGTTGTGGCTGCCCGCGCTGATGCAAGGGACATGGCGAGGGGCAGCGCATTGCAGGTATCGTCCTTTTCAAGCAGCTGCTCGAGAAGCGCGTCGAAAGACAGCCAGTCCTCCTCATTGAGCCCCGTGAAGTTGGATCTTATGGATGAAAATACGGAACGCAGCTTGTTAATGTCTTTGACGCCAGTTCTTGGCATGGGGACGGTGGCCTGATAGGAGACAGAAGAACGGGTCCAGAGGCGAACCCGAAGCGCCTGCGACCCTGCTCCCGTAAGGGTCACATACAGCTTCATGTTCTGTATCATATTATTGATTTGTCCGGCGCGCTTAATAAAAAACAACCGGCATCAAGCCTTAAAAAACTTTATGTTTATTATCAAACAGGGATAAAAATGAAGCTTCATCCTACTATTTACAGCCCCATGCACCTCGGGGACATAGCCAAGGCCTACAGGGAGATATCTTCACTGCGGGGGAAGGAGAAGGAAAAGGCTCTCGAGATGCTCGAACATTTCGAATATTCGTGCAGGAAATTCCCGAAGGACACTTATGAGTCGGCGTACATGAACAAGTTCAGGCTGACAGCCAAAAATCTTGCCAATTCGACTGTGGAGATAGACAGGAACTACGAAAAGCTCAAGGACAACCTTGAAAAGGAATACAGGGAAAAGACGGAAAATCTCATGAGCAGAAGCACAGCAGGCCAGATAGCCGACGGAGTAAGGGACGTGGCCGTCGGGTTTGTGGGATACGGCGCTACAAAGATTCTTGAAAGGGTTTTTGACATAGAGATAAGCGAGGAAGCGCGAATGCATCTGCCCTACGTGGTCGGCATAGCGAGCGGGTGGCTAAGCAACAAGATAGAGAAAGTTTACAAAACGAAGAAAATCAAGAAAATCTGGAGGGACTACAAGACCGGCACCGAAGAGCTGGAGCATGAAAAGAAGGAAAAGAAGAACCAGGTTTACACAAGGGAGATAAACAAGATAGTGCATGTCTACAATGAATCTTTCAAAATGCCGCAATCTGAAAAAGAGCTTCTTTCAAGGCTGTATGAAATAGATGTCTTCAACGGTCCGGGGCATCCTAATTGAACCTTCTGCGGGTGTCCATGGGAATGACTTCCTTTTCCCATTCCATTTTTGCAATTTCAAGCGGGTTTGAGACCGATTTTGACGCTTTCACGAGAAGCGGCGCGCCCTGAGAAATCTGAAGTGCCCTTGCTGCCAGTATCCTGACCCTTTCATAACGCGTGTAGTTTTCCTTTGGCCTCATAAAAACACCGAAGATATTATTACATGCACATTTGTTTATAAATATTTAACCTATGTATCTCAGCTGCTCGCCTGAGGAAGGCGCCTTTGACGCTTTTGCAAGCTCGGAGACGGCCTTCATCTGAAGGCTTTCGACCTTCTTCATGAATTCCTCCATCTCCTTGACCTTCTTGTCAAGCTTTGCCAGCTTTATATTGAGGCCAAATATCTTCACGAAAACTTTCAGGACGGCCTCTGCTGCCTTCGGATCCGTGACTATGGGGAAGCCGCTCGTCTGGCCGAGAAGGCATACGCCCTTCATGTTCCTCTCCTTTCCAAGACCGAGAAGCAGACCTGCGGCTCCTACAATGTAGCCCACCTTTTCAGCGACATTGAAGTCAATATTGTATTTTTTATAATCCTTTGTAAGCTTTTCGTCATTAACCGCGCCGACCACCTTGCTGGATGAGTCAAGGTTGCCCGTGGCGAGCCCTCCTATCGTAAGTATCTCCTTCACGCCCAGGGTTTCGACGAAGTCCAGAATCTTTTCAAGCACCTCATAGTGTCCCTGCGGAGAAAGTGACTGGCAGTCGCCCACGAGGAATATCATGTCTCTCTCTCCGGGACTCTTTGCCTTGTAATAATGAAATTCATTCTTCAGAAGGCTTGCCCTGTTCTTGTCATGTATGACGACGAACGGGAAGAACCACTTCGAGTAGAGGTCTGCGAACTTCTTGGCCTTCAGCTCGCTTACGAGGTAGCCCACAGCCACCCTGCCTATGTTCCCTACACCGGGGAGGCCGACAACAAGCACAGGATTCCTGAGCTTCGGCTTCTCGAAGGCGTTTATCCTAGTCACAAAAATCACTGTTAATGTTTTTGCGCGTCTGCTTATATATGTGCCGGTTTTCATGGCGGCATGAGAACCGTTAAAAATCTTTCTGGGAATTATAATCATGAAGTACAAGGTCAGCATGCGCATTGTTTCAGAACACGAGAAGCTTTTTGACGCCACGCTCGATATCAGCGACTACCTCAGAAGCAAAAAAATCAATGCCAATTACATACACATGACCAGATACGGTGGCCCGCCTCTGGAGACAATCTTCAGCATGAGGGATGTCCCAAAAAGGAAGATGAAGCACATACGTGCCTGCGTGGAGAAGTTTGAGCATTACGTAGGCAAACGGCCGGGCGTTTACTACGAGCCTATATCCTGAGCCCGAAAACCAGCCGGGCATTCGCCGACGTCTTCGCGATGACATCGGCTGTGTCCACTCCCTTCAGTTCTGCTATCTTCTCTGCCGAGAACTGTATGTTCCATGGATAATTCTTTTCCGGGTCGAAACCCGGTTTCAGTTTGCCCACAGCGCCCTTGGCCTGCATGTACTTGTAAGGCGAAAGGAACGGCGCGTCAGTTTCAAGTGTCATGCGCTCGAGAGGCACAAGCTTTGCCAGTTTTCTTAAATGCTTTGAAAGCAGCACGTGCGTGGATATAGATATGTAGAAGTTGTCGTGCTCAAGTATCCCCGGCACGAGCTCTTTCGGCCCCGTGTATGAATGAAAAATGACAGGGACATTCGCATTCCTCACCATTTCAAATGCATCCTCTTCTGCGTCCCAGCAGTGAAGCACGAGCGGCTTCTTCAGCTCTTCCGCGAGCTCTATGAATCCCGAAAAGACTTCTTTCTGCTGCCTGCGCT
This sequence comes from Candidatus Aenigmatarchaeota archaeon, assembly GCA_021163005.1. GTDB lineage: Archaea > Aenigmatarchaeota > Aenigmatarchaeia > QMZP01 > JAFGSV01 > JAFGFG01. The sequence goes on from JAGGXP010000028.1 coordinate 6,896, forward strand.
TCGCTTCGTCCCTGACCCAGTGGTAGTCGAGCCCGACTTCGCCTATGCCGACTATTTCGTCCTGCCTCTCACGGGCAAGCTCCATTATGCGCCTGACCTCCGTGCCTCCCTCCACGGGATGGAAGCCTATTGTCGGGAAGAGCTTTTCGTGGCGCGAGCACAAGTCCAGGGCGCATATGCCCTCTTCCAGCCTCGCGGAAGTGACTATTACTGCCTGCATTTCCTTTTCGCATTCGTCGGCTATGGATTCCCTGCTTTCAGCAAAGTCCCGGAAACAGAGATGGGCATGTATGTCTATCATACATTCTGGTTGTTGATTGTAATTAAAAAGATTCGAGTGCTGCTTAGACAAGCATGTACTTCATTGCTTCCTCTATGCTCATGACTTCCTTTACCTCTATGCCAGCATCGTCCTTTATGTTGACATTCACCGGATATGTCTCTGTTGTGCAGAAATCTACCCATCCTATTTTCTCGCAGTATTCCCTGTTCTTGTAGGTGACCTCGCTTGACTGGGTAAGCGGGACTAGCATGAGCGAGGCTCCTGCCTCTTTCGATGCCATGGCCTTCTCAAGGACGTTCCCCACAGGGCCTATGCTGCCGTCGTGGTTGACTGTCCCTGTTATGAAGACTGAGTCATTTATCGTGCGGTTCTGAAGCGCAGCAATGGTAGCCATGGTTATGGCAGC
>JAGGXP010000004.1 GCA_021163005.1 Candidatus Aenigmatarchaeota archaeon
AAATAATATGGAATTATTGGAGCAAAGAGGTTTAGAAATTGATGTTAGCCAATATCTAAGAAACGCTGAAGAACTTCATCTTTCAGCAGAGAATAATTGGTATGGTGGACATGGAGCTAACCTAACATATAAAGAAGCTTTGTTCCAGCAAAACGAAGCAATACTTGCTCAACAAGAAGCATTGTTAGGAAAGCAAGAATAAATCTTTCGGTTTCTACCTTTTAGCCCGAATTCTGAATTAGACATAACTCCATATACCCCTAAAAATTTATACTTTAGGGGTATAATTTTATCATGAAGTATAATAACAATGATGAATATTATAATCATTATTATGATGAGTCAATATTATGATGACGAGAGTAATAGCGCATTAGACAGAGACAGCGAGACAGGGCGCCTCTATGACGAGATGTGCTCGAGGGGCTTCCGGCCGAAGACGAAGAAAACATACCTCAGCGTATTCAGGCGGTACAGGAAATTCGCTGGAACCGCGATATCGGAAACCGGGAGCGCTGACGTGAAGAGGTATCTGACTCTTCTCAACAAAAGGGGCGCTTCCAACACAAGCCTTAATCTTATCCTGAGTGCCCTGAAATTCGCATTCGGTTTTTACGGAAAGAATCTGGACATCAGGAGGCCGAGAAAAGAGAAGAAGATGCCGGCGGTATTGTCCAGGCAGGAGGTGAAGCGCATAGTCGGCGCCCTCGAAAACCCAAAGCACAGGCTCATGCTAAGATGCATCTACGGTCTGGGTCTGAGGATTTCCGAACTGCAGAACCTGAAAGTGAGGGACATAGATTTCGACAGGAAGGTTGTCAGGATAGAGAATTCGAAAGGCGCGAGGGACAGGATAGTCCCGCTGCCCGCCAGCCTGACCGCAGACCTGAAAAGCTTCATCTCGCTTGAGGGCGGCACCTATATCTTTCACGGAAGGAATGGCAAAGTGTCGCTGAAGACCATCCAGAAGGTTTTTGAGAAGGCACTGAAAAAGTCCGGAATAAAAAAGAAGGCAAGCGCTCACACGCTGAGGCACTCCTATGCCACGCACCTGCTGGAGAACGGCACCGATATCAGGATAATCCAGAAGCTACTCGGGCACTCCAAACTGGAAACCACCCAGATTTACACGCATGTGGCAGGGACAACTCTGGAAAGGGTCAAAAGCCCGCTGGACGAATTATAATATGCACTTGGATGTTACAGCATGGTATCAAAGAAAGTCAGAAACGGCAGGACGTATTTCCTGTGCGACATGTGCGGGCTCGCTTATGGAGAAATGGAGAAAGCTGTGCAGTGCGAGTCCTGGTGCAGGGAGCATCCCGGCAGCTGCAATCCTGATGTCGTGAAGTTTGCTGTGCAGTTGTCGTGATAGGTTGCCAACAAAACCTTTATAAATTATATAAAGATATATAATTATATGGCACAGGAAATTCTGCACTACCCAAGGCTGGATACAGTGATTATGGTAGAGGAAACTATAAAGAAACTCGACTGCTACCCGACAAAAACGGAACTCTGGAATTCGTTGCCCAAAAAAGTCATGTATCAGACGTTCAGCATTATAATTGATTACCTGATTAATCTGGGAAAGATAATGATGGATAAAGACAAAAGGATAGTCTGGATATGGAATCCCGAACTGATAAAAAGAATAGCGAAAGAGGGGCTGATTCTGAAATGACTGAGGTATTCGTGGGATTCATTGATAGAAAAGCAAGAGAAGAGTATGAAAAGGCACAGACAGAAAATCCGCAGTTATTCAAATTTCTGGAGAGGGCAACAAATGACCTCAAAGAAAATCCATTTTGTGGAATAAAAATACCCAAGAAATTGTGGCCAAATGATTATGTGAAAAAATATTCGATTGATAATCTATGGAAGTACGACATGCCCAATGCATGGAGACTCATATACACTATAGCAAAGGATGAAGTTAGAATCCTTGCCATATTGCTCGAATGGTTCGACCACAAAAATTACGAAAAAAAGTTTGGATACAGAAAGCAGTAAACATATTTGCTTCAGAATCATAACAATTGCCATCAGAACGAGCAGGAGTGAAAACAGCTTTCTGAGCCTGTCTGCATGTATCCTGTGGCTGAGCCTTGCGCCTGCAAAGCCTCCTGCCAAAAGCCCGGGTGCCAGCAGAATGACTGTGGTTAAATCGACCTGCCCGAGGGTGTAATGACTGAAGGCGTCTGCGAGGGCCGTGAACAGCAGCGCAAAGCTTGACGTGTCTACAGCGTAATACATCGCATGTCTGCGAGCGCGTAAAACAGCGGAACATTCATGATGCCGCCACCTATGCCCAGCAGGCCGGATGTGAACCCGGAAACCGCACCGACAAGGGGAATGCCACTGTACCTTATCCTGAACTTCCTGATGTTCTCCGCTGGTTTGTTCCTCTTAGTCATTCTGTAGGCGACATAAACCAGCAGCACGGAGAAGAGCGCCGCAAGCTGCGGTGTAGTGAAAAGTATCGTCATGTATGCCCCAATAACGGCAAAGGGCACGGAGAAGAGTTCTTTCAGCGCCGAAACCCTGAAGAGGATGCGCTTTTTCCTGAGATGCCCGTAAGAGGAAGCCAGAGAGCCGATGACTATGCATGCAAGGCTTGTCCCTATGGCAGCATGTATGGGAAGGCCCATGAGCGTCAGCAAAGGCACCATGAGAAAACCGCCTCCTATGCCGAACAGGCCTGCCAATGAACCTATTAAAAATCCTGCAACAGCTATGACGTAATAAATCATCAGCATAGAAAATATTTTATACTCTGGCTTATTACTTGATACTATCCGGACGTCTTCCCGAAGTGCTTCTTCAGCAGCTTCCTCAGCAGCGACCTGAGCTCGCCTGCGAACATGCGGTAGTTGAGAATCAGGTGAATGCCGACAACAGCCGACATCAGGAATCCGGCAATTGTGTGGAGGTTCTCGAGCTGCATCCTGTTCCATAGGAAGAAATGCCAGTTGTCAATCCTCGCTGTCCTGCCTGACGGTGCGAAGTAGAGCCCGATGCCTGTCACGAGAACCATAAGGAACGTGACAGCCAGTGTGGAAGATGTCAGCGCCCTCAGTCTGACAATGTCTGCCATTTTCATCTTATCGTGACATGGCCTTAAAAATCATGACCATGCTTCTGCCCGTATCCCCGCATACAGCCCATGGACTGCAGCAACTGTTAAATTTTTATTTCCCTGTTTCCATAATATTAAATGAACCGCTCAAGTCTGAATCCTGCAGGGAAGTATCTGAGGGACGCAGTTTTCTACACAGCTTTCCCTGAATACAGGAACGGCACTCCTGAACCGCACTACTGGGAGCCGGAGGACTTCCGAGCTGTCGACACAGAGGCACTGAGAAGCATATTTTCCCTGACACCGGAAAGTATCATCGACTTCCTTCTGAACGAGGACCGTCTCAACAGCTATCACCACATCTGCAGGATGGCTGAGAAATACGGGTACGACCAGTTCGACATAACCCAGGGCGAATACAAAAGTCTTGCAAAGGAAATGGTATCCGAATTCATGGGAAAGCCGGAGCTTGTGCCCGTCCTGAAAAACTATGTGGAAAAGAGGATGGAGACTCTGAACGGCGACGTGGAGAAAGCCATGCCAAGGCGCCTTATGGGACTTTACGCGGCAGAGCTTTTTGAAAAGTTCGAACTTGGAAACGAACTCATTCGCCTTCAAAATCCACGAGTCTGAAAATTTCGAAGTTCCCTAGTCTGCCGCGTCCCCTGAGTTCCGGAAGCTCTATGACGAACGCGCAGCCGACAACCTTTCCGCCCTGCTTCTGTATGAGTTTTGCTGCGGCTTCCATTGTGCCGCCGGTTGCGAGAAGGTCGTCAACTATCAGGACCCTGTCTCCCGGCTTCACGGCATCGAGGTGCATCTCAACCGCATCGGTGCCGTATTCCAGCTCGTACTCCTGCCTCACGGTGTCCGCCGGAAGCTTTCCCGGCTTCCTCAGGAGCACGAGGCCCTTCCCCATCTTGTAGGCGAGGACCGACCCGAATATGAAGCCGCGCGACTCTATGCCGGCTATGATATCTATGTCCTTATCCTTGTAGTGCTCGTAGAGCCTGTTGCAGGTCTCCCTGAAACCATGCGGGTCCTTTATGAGCGTGGTGATGTCCCTGAACTGGATGCCCTTCTTGGGCCAGTCGGGTATGGTGCGTATCTTCTTCTTTATCTCTTCCATGCTTACAGCTCCGCTTCTTTCAGGGCAGAAGCGCAAATGCACGCCCTTTCTTCTTTTACTTTCGGGAGCATCTCACTGAGTATCCTGTGAACATTGTCCTCGTTCCTCTTCATTGTTTGGATTATGTCGGCTGCACTCACGGGTTTCTCCGCCCAGACGTCGTAATCTGTGACACTTGCGACTGAAATATAGCATATCTCGGCTTCCCTCGCGAGCTGCGCCTCCGGCACGAGTGTCATGCCCACGACATCTGCATGCATGTTCCTCCACAGGAGAGACTCCGCGCGCGTCGAGAACCTCGGCCCCTCTATGCAGACGTAGGTGCCCTTCTCATGGAAAGGGATGCCCAGCCCTTTTACGGTCTCTATTGCCCATCTTCTCATGTCCGGACAGAATGGGTCGGCGGCTGATATATGCACGACCTTGGGACCGTCGTAGAACGTCAGTTGCCTGTGCCTGGTCATGTCTATGAACTGGTCGAGCACTACGGCATCGCCCGGCTTCATGTCCTCCCTGAGCGAACCAACCGCGCTGAAAGATATTATCCTCTCCACACCTATGCTCTTGAGCGCGTGGATGTTGGCGCGGTAGTTTATCTTGTGGGGCGGTATGGTATGGCCTGCTCCGTGCCTCGCAAGGAACGCCACATGCGTCCCGTTGAAGTCTGCTATCTTTATCTTGTCTGACGGCTTCCCGTACGGTGTGTCGACGTCCAGCTCCTCCAGCGTCCTGAAAACCTTCGGATCCGCGAGACCTGTCCCTCCGATAACCGCAACCTTCGCTTTCGCTTCCATGTAAACCAATAATGAAAATGCGTCTCAGGGTTTAAAAATTCTTTCTCCTGTTCTTTGGAGTATCGCTATCACATCATCATTCTCAGTATCATCCATGAAGCCGCAAATATGAGTATGGCGGCGAGCCCGAGCCTCAGCGACTGTTCATTCACCTTAGCGTGCATATGAGAGCCAATCTGCGAGCCGGCCAGAATGGAGATGCCAAGAACTGTGCAGAGCATCCAGTCTATGCCGCCGTTGACGGCGTGCCCGGCGAAACCCATGGATGAGGAAGCGAGCACAAGAAACGTATTCGTTCCCATAGCTATCCGTATGGGCATACCTCCGAGCAGCACGGCTATCGGGACGATGAGTCCTCCGCCTGAAATGCCTATCATCCCTGCAAGGAAGCCTGCAAGCGCGACCGGCACAACCAGATATACTATGTGCAGGTTATATTCACCGCCGCTGAACTTCCTGTGCCATATCCCGAACCGGCCAAGCTCGACCTTTATACTCTTGTTCAAAAACAGCAGAAGCGCTGAGATTATAAGGAAGAGGGAAAACGTGATTTTCAGGTAAAGGGCAGGTATGCCCTCGGATATGAAACCACCGAGGAATGATGAAGCGCCGACGACCAATGCCAGCACTATGGCGACCTTCCAGTCGACCAGTCTGTGTTTGTGTGAATACACGAAAATCATTGAGATGCTCTGGAAGAATATGAGAAACAGGCTGACTCCCGCAGCTGCGTAAAATGCTATGCTCATCACAGTGAGCAGAACCGGCAGGTAAAGCTCCCCTCCCCCTTTCCCGAACATCGAGAACACTAGGGATATTATGAATATCAGTACGGCCGCTACGGCAATTCCCAGCATCATCATACCTCCATATTTTCATTTAATTAGCAAAGATGTGCTGGGAGTTTAAATCCTTGATGTCTATCCATGTTCATCGCAGGGCTCTGCCTCTGACAGTTTTCCCTCAAGATAATCGCTGAGTATGGCTCCTATCTTCTTAGGCTCTGTTGTGATTGCCTTCACGCCAAGCTGCTCGAACCACTTTATGGCCTGCGGACCCATGCCGCCCGCGACAATGACATCTGCCTTTTGCTCAGCAATGAAACTGGGGACAATCCCGGGCTCATGCCCGTCAAAGAATGGATTTTTCATGTTCTCGACTTTCCCTGTCTTTTTGCCATCGACTTCAACGAAGATGTAGTAGGGGCACCTGCCGAAGTGATGCGCCAGCATGCTGTCAAGTCCTTTTCCGTCCTCGGATGCGAATGATATTTTCATAACACAACCTATAATTATCATAACTTATATTATCATTAATATATGTTTTATGAAGGCTGCAGGGAAGCGGGTGTGAAAATTCGGCTATCGTTATTTCACTAAACCGCAACCTATTTAAAGCAGAAGTGATTAAGATATTCACTATCGGCTTAAGGTCGTGAAACCCATGGACGAGCTTGAAAGGATACGCCAGGAAAAGATGAAGCAGTTTATGGAAAAATCAAAAGGTGATAAGATGGAAGTTGAAATCGAGGTAAATGACAACAATTTCGAGGAAAAGGTCATTGAGCAGTCAAAGAAGGTCCCGGTTGTTGTGGATTACTGGGCTGTCTGGTGCGCTCCTTGCCTCATGCTTGGACCTACACTGGAGAAGCTTGCGAAGGAATACAACGGCAAGTTCATCCTAGCCAAGCTTAATGTCGACGAAAACCCTGTGACAAGCCAGAAGTATGCCGTGATGAGCATACCGAGCGTGAAGATGTTCAAGGATGGCGGCGTGGCAGACGAGTTTGTCGGTGCGATGCCCGAGCCAATGGTCAAATCATGGCTTGAGAAGAACATCGGTAAAGCATAATTGGTGATTTGTATGGAAGGGGAAGTCTATGATATTATCATAGTGGGCTCAGGTCCCGCAGGGCTTACTGCAGCAGTCTACGCCGGGCGTTATCTCATGAAAACGCTTGTCATCGGCGAACTCTCAGGCGGCATGATATCAGAGGCGCACAAGGTGTGCAACTTTCCCACATACAAGTCCATCTCCGGAATGGAGCTTACCCAGAAAATGGTTGACCAGGTAAAGAGCCTTGGAGTGGAAATAAGGAATGAGAGAACGGAGGAAGTCCGCAAAAATGATGTCTTTGAAGTAAAAACAACCGAAGGCGTTTATCACGGGAAGACTGTAATTCTGGCAACAGGCACAGAGAAAAGGAAGCTTGACATAAAAGGCGAGAAGGAATTCCTTGGAAAGGGCGTCAGCTACTGCGCGACCTGTGATGCAGGTTTTTTCAAAGACAAGACTGTCGCGATTGTCGGGGGGAGCGACGCCGCGCTTACGGCAGCGCTTCTTCTTGCTGAATATGCAAAGAAGGTTTACATAATCTACAGGAAGGACCATTTCTTCAGGGCCGAACCTGCATGGATAAAGCAGGTGGAAGCTGAGAAGAAGATAGAGCCGGTCTTCAATTCAAATATCACTGAGATAAAGGGCGGCAGCCTTGTCGAGAGCATAAAGCTGGACACAGGGAAGGAACTGGCTGTTGATGGGGTGTTCGTGGAAATCGGCCTCATACCGATAACAGAACTTGCCGAGAAGCTTGATATAAAACTCGAGAAAGGGCACATAGTTGTTGACAGGATGCAGAGAACCTCGGTGCCCGGCATTTTTGCAGCAGGTGACATAACAAACAACCCGCTCAAGCAGGCTATAACAGCCGCAGCTGAGGGTGCAATAGCAGCCACTACTGCTTATGAAAAGATAAAAGGAGACGGATAAGCATGTCCGTATTTGAAAACGCCAAAAGCAATCTGGAAAAGGTTTCAGGGTACATGAAACTGTCAGACAAAGAAATGAATCTGCTGCTCAGCCACAAAGCCGTGCGAAAAGCCAAACTGAGGGTCAGGGGAAAAGAATATGATGCATGGAGGATTGTCCACAATGACGCGCTCGGGCCGAGCAAGGGAGGAATAAGGTTCCATCCGAAGGTTTCAGAAGACGAGGTGAAATCGCTCTCATTCTGGATGAGCTTCAAGACATCACTTGCAGGGCTTCCCTACGGCGGAGCTAAAGGAGGGGTGAAGATAAACCCCAAGGAGCTTGACCAGAAAACACTTGAGGAAGTGAGCAGGGCATATATGAAGGCATTCCATGAATTCATGGGGCAGGACAAGGACATTCCAGCTCCTGATGTCTACACGAATGCCCAGATAATGGGCTGGATGCTCGACGAATTCGAGAAAATCAAGGGAAAGCACGAGCCCGGGTTCATAACAGGCAAGCCTATAGAGCTGGGCGGCTCCGAACTGAGGGCTGATGCCACATCAAAAGGCGGGAAGATAATCCTTGACCTTCTTATGGAAAAGCTTGGCAGAAAGATTGATGAAACAACTGTTGCCATACAGGGATTCGGCAACGCAGGCATGAACATAGCCAAGATGCTTCATGACGAGGGATATGACATAATCGCGGTGAGCGACAGCAAAGGCGGCATACTCAACAAACAAGGTCTTGACATAGAGAAGGCAATGAAGACAAAGCAGGAAGAAAAGACCGTTGTGAAATATGACGACGCCGAGCAGATTTCGAATGAACAGATTCTGGAGCTTGACGTTGACGTGTTGGTCCTTGCAGCGCTTGAAAACCAGATAACAAAGGAGAACGCCGGGAGTGTCAGGGCCGGCATAATACTCGAGCTTGCCAATGGTCCTGTTACATCCGAGGCGGACGACATACTCCACGAAAAAGACGTCATCGTTGTCCCGGACATACTTGCAAATGCCGGTGGTGTCGTGGTCAGCTATGAAGAGTGGGCACAGAACAGGACCGGGAATATATTGTCAATGGAATACCTTGAAAAGGTACTTCAGGACAGGATGGTAAACGCCTTCAACAGGACGTACGATCTGTACAAGAGCGAGGAATCCTTCACAATGAGAAATGCCGCATATGTATTGGCCGCGAAACGGATACTCAGCGCCGAGCGGTACAGAGGCAGGCTGGATTGAGGAGGGATTTCGATGGTTATAACAAAAGCTGACGCGGAAAAGGCCCTTAACAAGACCGTGCATCCGGAGATAAACAGCAGCCTGCCGGAACTCGGCATGATAAGGGATGTGAATGTAAAGGATTCTGATGTTTCGGTCGTTCTGGCTCTTCCGTTCCCTGAAATACCGATACTGGACCAGCTTGTAAGCATAATAAAAGAATCACTGAGGGACATAAGCAGGGATGTTAAGGTGGAAACCGTTGTAATGACGGAGGCGGAAAAACAGGCATTCATACAGAAAGCAAAAGATGGGTGGAAGTTTTAGCATGGCAAAAAAGTCCATTGAAGGTGAGCTCTTTCATGAGATTGAAGACATGGGCAACAGAAAGTATGTGCATCTCGGCTTCAGGGACAAGGATGACAAATTCGGTGGCATGCTCGAATCGCTCGTTCCTGAAATCGGCATGACAAGGAAGGCGAGGATAACCATAGAAGTACTCGGGGAAGCGAAGAAGCATGATAAGCATAAGCAAGAATAGATGCGTAGGGTGCGGGATATGCATAAGCAACTGCCCCTCAGATGCGCTTTCCATAGAAGAAGGAATAGCTGTTGTCAACCAAGGCAAATGTACAACCTGCGGCATCTGCGTGAAAAACTGCCCTCAGGATGCCATAATGGACATCAGGGAAACAGTGGTGTTTGCAATAGGCACTGACGATGGCAAGCACATAAAATCAGACGACCATGTAGGCGCGGCAAAGTATTACATGATATGGAAATATGCAGACGGACAGATGTCATTTGTAGAAAAAAGGCGAAATGTCAGATATGATGAAGACGAAACGCGTGTCCATGGAGATCCCGGCAAGGCCAAATCTGTGGCATCTGTCCTGAGCGGTGTTGATGTCATAGTCGGCAGAATATTTGGTCCGAATATTGTCCGGATAAGGAACAAATTCGTTTCTGCTGTCGTCAGAGAGCCGGTGATAGAAAATGCAGCAAAAATAATCGAAGACAACATCAATGAAATAATCGAAGAAGAAAATAAGAAAGAAAGGAGGGGATTGGTATTGGTATAAAGCCAAGCATAGACACCAGCAGATGCATAGGTTGCGGAATATGCGCCAGTGTATGCCCGGACGGCATAGAGATGGTGAACGGAAAGGCTTCGATAAAGGATGAAAACGCGGAGTGCCTGAAGCAGGCTGCGGATGCGTGTCCCCGTCAGGCTATTATTATTGACGGAAACTATGCAAGCCAAGCTGGCAACGAAACCTTCGGAGGCGGCTTTGGCATGGGACGCGGGAGAGGCGGACAAGGAAGAGGCATGGGTCGAGGCCAGGGACGAGGAAGAGGCATGGGACGCGGAAGAGTATCCTGAATCCATGCATCACGGTGATAACCACGAGAAAAACGATTCTGGTAATGAGCGGCAAAGGCGGTGTAGGCAAGAGCAGCATAGTTGCCAATCTTTCCTTCTTCCTCGCAGGCAAGGGGCATTCGGTCGGTGTGCTCGATGCCGACATGCACGGCCCGAACATGCTTGAGCTGCTTCATCTCTCAGGCCACAGAATGACGATGGAAAATGGAAAAATAATTCCTATTGAAGCAAAGCCGAATCTCAGAGTGGTTTCCGTCGCGGGGCTCATGGATGACGACTCCGCCGTGATATGGCGCGGCCCTATGAAGCACAACGCCATAAAACAGCTCATAGAAGAAGTGAACTGGGGGAAGCTTGATTATCTCATCGTTGACTTCCCACCCGGAACAGGAGACGAGCACATAAGCGCAGCCCAGCTGCTTAAAGACATCACAGGAGCTGTGATAGTAACGACCCCGCAGCATGTTTCCATGCTTGACATGAAACGTGCGGTTGATTTCTGCAGAAAAATGAATATCCCGATTATAGGACTGGTAGAAAACATGTCAGGCGATATCTTCGGAAAGGGCACGATTGAGAAGTTCTGCAAAAAAGAAGGCATCGACTTCCTTGGCGATATCCCCATGAGCAGGGAGGTTGTACTTTCGGGTGAAGATGGGAAGCCGCTTTATTCATACGGAAACAGCAATCTGGACGGCAAATTTATGGCAGTGGCCGAACATATAATAGACAAGGCGGAAAAGTGAAAGGTGCTGGGAAATGGACCTTGCAAAAATATTCACGGGGAGCCTTACGGAGAGCGTGCAGATAACGCTCATAATTTTCGTTCTCATGGTTATCGTAGAGTTTCTTGTCCTGAAATTCAAGGGAAGGTTTCTGAACTTTCTGAAGAAGAACAGGCTTGTCAAGTACGTAACGGCGTCATTCTTCGGCATCATACCGGGCTGTATAGGCTCGTTCGCCATGGACTCTATGTACATGACCGGGCTTCTGGGATTCGGCGGTATAACCGCTACAATGATAGCGACGAGCGGCGACGAGGCCTTCCTTATGCTTGGCATGGCGGCAAAGGGGGAGATATCATGGTCAATAGTACTTGGAATGACCGCGCTGCTTTTCGTTCTCGGGATTGCGGGCGCTTTCATGGCAGACACTGTAAGCAGGAAAACCAAAATGAAATTCTGCGAAAAATGCGCAATCACGTATCATCCGAAAAACGAATTCCAGACCGGGCATTTCCTTAAGGAGCACATTGTCAATCATATTGTAAAAAAACATATATGGAAGATATTCATCTGGATATTCGCCGCTATATTCGTAATACAGATGCTTGAAGGCCAGATTGACCTGCATCTAACAGGCATAAGCATGTTCTATGTGCTTTTCATAGCAAGCCTCATAGGCGTGCTTCCCATATCAGGACCGAATGTTTTTCTCATTGTCATGTTCTCGCACGGTATGATTCCGTTTTCAGTGCTGCTGGCAAACTCCATTATTCAGGATGGGCATGGCTTGCTTCCGATTATAGGATTTTCACTGGATGATGCATTGAAAATCAAGGTGTTCAACTTCGCTTTTGGTTTATCAATAGGAGCTGTTCTTCTTATGGCAGGTATATGAATATGAATAATGATAAAAGGACGGAGTGGCAAAAATAAAAGAGGCCGGTAGAATGAAAAAATATGACATAATTGTCGTGGGCGGCGGTCCGGCAGGCGTGGTCAGCGCCGTGACTGCAAAAAAATACTACCCGAAAAAAAGCGTCATGCTGCTCAAGAGCGTTAAAGACAGCGTCATACCGTGCGCCATCCCGTACATGTTCAGCACGCTGAAGAAGCCCGAGGACAATGCGCTGGGAAACGCCCCGCTCGAAAAAAACGGCATCGAGGTGATAGCCGAAAAGGTTGAAAGGCTGTTGCCTGGCAAAAAGACAGTGGAAACAGGCGGCGGGACGAAATACGGATACGGGAAACTCATCATCGCGACGGGCTCCATGCCACAGGTTCCGCCAATACCCGGGATAGAAAAACATGGCATATATCCTATTCTGAAAGACATGAAACCCCTCAAAGAACTTTACGCTGACCTCAAGAAAGCGAAGAACGTGGCTGTAATAGGCGGCGGCTTCATCGGCGTGGAGTTCGCAGACGAGCTGTCCGGTATAAAAGGCATTAATGTCTCCCTGATAGAGCAGATGCCACGCATACTTGCGAATTCATTTGATGAAGAGTTCTCCTCGATGGCAATGGAAAAGCTGGAAGAGAAGGGTGTGAAAGTGCTTACCAACACGTCGGTTAAAGGATTTGAAGGAAAAGACAGAGTAACTTCTGTCATCATTGAAAAGGGAAAGAATATGCCAGCGGACGTTGTCGTTCTCGGCATAGGTGCAGTACCTGACACCGAACTCGCGAAAGCGGCCGGGCTGGAAACCGGAAAAAGCGGCGGCATTATCGTTGACGAATACATGAGGACTTCCCAGCCGGATATATTCGCTGCCGGAGACTGCGCCGAGAAGAAGGATTTCTTCACCAGAAATAAGGTCAACATCATGCTGGCATCGACTGCAACAGCAGAGGCGAGGATTGCGGGAGCCAACCTCTGGAAACTCAAGCTCCTGAGGGAAAGCCACGGGACAATAGCCATATATTCCACGAAGGCAGGCGGACTCGCGCTGGCCTCGGCGGGGCTGACTGAGAGAAGCGCCCTGAAAGAGGGTTTCGACATCGTAGTGGGGAACGCGGAAGCTGCTGACAGGCATCCTGGAGCCATGCCGGGGGCATCAAAAATGCGTGTAAAGCTCATATTTTCAAAGGAATCTGGTATGTTGCTCGGAGGGCAGGTGGCCGGCGGTGAATCTGCCGGAGAGCTGATAAACACCATAGGGCTGGCCATTCAGAAGAACGTCACCGTGACGGAGATTGAAACCCTGCAGATTGCCACACACCCCAGACTTACACCGCCCCCGACTGCCCATCCGCTGATACAGGCGGCTCAGGATGCCCAGAGCAGGATGTGAAGGTATTATGAAAATGGAACATTTTCTCGACAGGAAAAACACAGTGGCAGTTGTTGGGGTCAGCGCCAGCCATGATAAGTGGGGCCGGAAGGTCTACAATGAACTGAGAACAGCAGGCTTCAGGACGTATCCCGTAAACCCTAAATATGAAAATATAGACAGCGAGAAGTGTTATCCGGACCTTGAGTCCCTTCCGGAGAAGCCTGACCTTGTCATAACAATCGTGCCCCCGGCTGTCACATTGAAAGTGGTTGAGCAGTGCGCAAAGCTCGGCATAGGCAGGGTCTGGATGCAGCCCGGCTCGGAGTCCGAAAATGCTGTGAAATTCTGCAGGGAAAACGGCATCGATGTTATTTACAATGCCTGCTTCGTGGTTAACGGGCTCAAAAAGCAGTTCGGTGATTAGATGATAACCTTCTCATGCAAGAGCATAAGCGAGGAGGAGCTGATAAGATGCTCATTCGACCTCAACAAGACCGAATACAATCTCCTTATATTCCTTATGAGTAAAAACTCATCGCTTACTGTCAGCAGCATATCAGCCGGAATGGGGCTTGAAAGGACATCTATTCAGAAGGCCGTCAAGGGGCTTGTGCAGAAAGGGCTTGTCAGGAGGACCCAGAAGAACCTTGCAAAAGGGGGCTACATCTTCCTGTACACGCCTGACAACAAGGATGAAATCAAGTCCAGGATGAAGTACATAGTCAGGAAATGGTACAAGGCTGTCGAAAGGTCCATAGATAGCCTCTGAGGGAATCAATGTTTTAATGACCTGCGCGGAATAATAATCATGGCAAAGACAGAGCGCATATCCGTGAAAAGTGAAGGCCTCGGAGACATCATAGACATAACGGACAGGGTTCAGGAAATAGTTGAAAAGTCCGGAAAGAAGGAAGGCTCTGCCGTAGTGTTCGTCAACGGCTCGACCGCTTCGGTGAGCACCATCGAATACGAGCCGAATCTCGTGAAGGACGTAAAGCGCGTCCTTGAGAAACTCGCCCCCTACGGCGCCGAGTACGAGCATCACAGGACATGGGGAGACGACAACGGCGCTGCCCATGTCAGGGCGACTCTCATGGGTCCGGGGATTACAGTACCATTCCAGGACAGTAAACTGCTTCTTGGGACATGGCAGCAGATAGTCGTGCTGGATTTCGACACCCGTCCGCGCAGCAGGGAAGTCGTTGTGCAGGTCTTGGGGGATTGAGTGAAAGGATTTTGTTTATTAATTTTAAATGTTAAGAAAGCTAAAACAAATAAGGAAAAATAAATTCTATTTATATATCACTAATTATCTTTTTAATATGGAAACTGTCATCTATATCAACGGTAGAAAATGTTCAAAAATTAAATTCAAAAAAGAAGATGAATTAGAAAATTTGATGATTAAAAATCATAAAATTCTTTTTGGAAACAAAACCATATTTATTAAGAAAACAAAAATAAAAAATCAAGCATTAGGCAATGCCATTCCCGATGGTTTTCTTTTTGATATTAAAGATACAGATAATCCTCAGTTTTATTTGATTGAAGTTGAGTTAGCTAAACATGATTTTTATAAGCATATTTTCCCGCAAATCACAAAATTTATCGCTTTCTTTAATAATTCAGAGAATAGAAAGCAATTAATAGACAGACTTTTTGAAACTGTCAATACTAACAAAGAAATTGAAAAAGAATTCAGGACAATTTTAGGGAAGAAGGAAATATATAAAATTATTACTGACGCAGTTGAAAACAGCCAAAATATTATTTTAGTTATTGATAAAAATAAACCTGAAATTGATGAAGCCAAAAAAGCATACATTGAATGGGATAAATTAGTAAAAGTTGAATTATTGAATCAATACAGAAGGGATAATAACATTCTTCTTACTTTAACACCATCTTTTGAGGAAGTGGAAATAGCTGATTCACCAAATGGTGGAATAAAAGAGAGATATGACGAAGAATATCATTTAGAATCCGCAAATGAAGAAATTAAAAAAGCATATTATTTAATTAAGAGAAAGTTATTAGAAATAGATAATCAATTGATTTTCAATCCTCAACACTATTATATTTCAATTGTTAAAAAGAGAAATTTTGCTTATATTCAAATAAGGAAAACCAAATTACACATAGTAATTACATTGCCTTATTCAGAAGGACAAAAAATAATTAAAAATCATAAAATTTCTACTTTAAGTAAAGGTATTCAAAATTTCTATAATAGTGAATGTTTTAAATTAACAATAGAAAATTCAGATAATTTAGATGAAGTCATAAATCTTCTAAAAATTAATTCAAATAAATAATTCCAATTTACTTTAACTTTTCTCCACTTATGAAAACCCCAAGTATCGTCTGGCTTTATATCCATATTTAAAATTCCTTCATATTTTTTCTTTATGCGCGAAGAAGATGAAAATGATGCGCTCACCGAAGAGGAAAGGAAGGCAGTAAAAGAGGCGCTCGAGGACATAAGGCACGGAAGGGTGTACACGAGGGAAGACATAAGGCGCATGTTCGGCGTCTGAAACGTTTCCGGATTCATTTGCCCTTTTTCTTTTTTGCGCCGGTGCGCCTGCGCGGCAGGAGTCCTGCCCTTTCCATGACCTTTTCGTGCGGAACGAACTTGTCGTGCATCCTTATGTGCTCCAGCCTGTCTCTCAGTTCCTTCTCTTCTATTCCGAGGATCTCGGCAAAGCTTTCTTCAGGGTCCGGATGTTTCTTCAGCTCGTCCATCTTTCCCTGCAGAATCAGTGAGAAGATTTTCCTTACCCTCTGATTCTCCTTTTCCGTCTTCTTCCGCCGGGCGTCGCGCTCGTTTATGGATGTTATCTCCTTTGCGATTGCCCTCTCCACGAAGTTCTTTATGGTGGGGAATTCTATCTTGTGTGATTTGACTATGCGTGCTATCTCACTGTAAAGATTGTCATCGACGTTTACCATTACCATATATCAACAATATATTGATGATATATAAATTTTCAGAAAGCGCCAATAACGGTACTTTCCACATGTGCAACTAATTTTAACGTCCTCTGACAATTCATTGATATGGGCAAAACTGGCAACGCGCGGCTCGAGAAAAGCCTCGGCCTCTTCGAGACCACGATGTACGGGGTCGGCATCATACTTGGCGCAGGCATCTATGCGCTTCTCGGCCAGGGAGCAGGGCTCGCAGGAAACGCTGTCTGGATCTCGTTTATCATAGCAGCTGTCGTTTCAGCATTCACAGGGCTGAGCTACTGCGAGCTCAACTCGATGATGCCAAAGGAAGCGGCAGAGTACAACTACACGAAAAGGGCATTCAACAGGAAGGTGGCCTTTGTCGTCGGCTGGGTGCTCATCCTGTCCCTGATAGTGGCGGCGTCAGCTGTTTCTCTCGGATTCGCGGGATACTTCCAGAAGATTGTGGCATCCGCGCCTGTCATACCGACAGCGCTTGCCATTATAGCTGTCTTCTCGGCTCTCAACCTGTGGGGCATAAAGGAGTCGAGCAACTTCAACATCGTGGCCACCCTCATAGAGGGGGGCGGGCTCGTGGCAATTGTGATAGTGGGATTGATGTTCTTCAATCCTTCCATAGACCTCACATTCTCTCCGCAGGGATTCACCGGCGTGATGGCAGGGGCGGCCCTGATGTTTTTTGCATTCATAGGATTTCAGGATATAGCCAACATGTCAGAGGAAACCAGGGATCCCAAAAGCATAGTGCCGAAAGCCATGCTCATATCCCTTGCAGTGTCGACTGTCCTTTATATTCTGGTCGCGCTGGCAGCTGTCAGCATCGTCGGCTGGGAAGCGCTTGCATCATCAGGCGCGCCGCTCTCGCTTATAATAGACAACACCCTCGGAAGCGGGGCGGCCATCATAATGAGCATTGTGGCACTGTTCTCAACAGGCAATACCATACTCATATGCCTCATAGTGGCGTCAAGGATGATTTACGGCATATCAAGGGACGGGAGCCTGCCGGATTTCCTGTCGCGGGTGCATCCGAAGACAAGGACACCCTACATAGCAATCCTGATAACAATGCTGCTTTCAATAGGGTTCCTGTTCGCGGGCGACATAGGCTTCATAGCCAATGTCACTACAACAAGCATATTCGTGGCATTCGTCTTTGTCAACCTCTCGGTGATAGTCCTCAGGTACACGCAACCGCGGGAAAAAAGAACATTCAGGATTCCGCTCAACATAGGAAGGTTCCCTGTACTGGCGCTCTTCGGCCTGCTTTCAAGCATCGCCATGCTTATCTACACGGACATAAACATACTCATATTCGAGGCGCTTCTGATATTCGTAGGGATAATAATCTACAACATATTCAGGCGCACGAGGGTTGACGTGAAGGTAAAAATTGATGTCGATGTAAAGTAGTCATATATGCACAGCTGCATTATGCCACGTTTCTACGAGCTTGCCGGCCTCCCACAGGCTCTTGCCGACAGCTATCACGCCATGCCCTCTCACTGCTATGTACTTGGCCTTGCCAAGGCTTTTGAGTATGTCCTCAGCGAGTTCTATGGTCCCGTAGGGATGCCTCTTTTCTGTCTTCTTTATCTTCAGCTTGTCCATCTTTTCCAGCACAGCGGAGTCGTGCACGTGGATTACGGCGTTGACATCCAGCCTCTCCGAGTATATGAGGTGATGGGCAAATGTCTCGGATGACGGCTGCTTTGAGCCCTCGGCAGTAACCTTCTTTATGTCGGTGTTGCACCTGAGAACCTGCACAAAATCATTGGGCTTCAGGCTGCCCTTGTCGACGCCGCCGGCTGTTATCACAAATCCCCTGTTATTCCTGAAGCTGAAGTTGCCTGCATGGCCGCCTTTCTCTGCCGGAAGCAGGCCCATCTTGCTGAACCTCATGCCGAGGTCTATTATTTCGTATATGCGGGAGTCCTCAGGCGGCGTGTCGCTTCTGAACTCAGTCCTGAACTTCCTGCCCACATATTTCTCTTCCATCAGACCACGATATATTATTGGTGAGGCTTTATTATTACTTTCAGTGATTTTCCGTCTGCGAACAGCCGGAATCCCTCTCCTGCCTTCTTCAGCGGCAGCCTGTGCGTAATCATGTCGCTTACAGTGACGCTGCCGGATGACAGGAGCATGAGCGCCTCCTCGAGGTCGTCCTTCGCAGCGGCATAGGATGTGACGATGCTTATGCCGTTCTTCCATATGTGCTCCACAGGCACAGGAAGCTCCTCTCCGGGCCTGAGCGGTGCGAAGAAAAGCAGCCTGCCTCCCCTGTCAACAGAATCCAGTGCCTGCCTGAAAGCCGGCATGACGCCTGCGCAGACAATTACCCTGTCCGCAAGCCTTCCGCTGTTGAATTCCTTCACCTTTGCCGGAACGTCGTCCGCGGCGTCAAGGACAAGGTCAGCGCCCGCCTTCTCTGCCGCCTGCCTCCTGCTTTCGCTGACATCGGTGGCTATGACTCTTGCGCATCCCGCGGCCTTGGCAAGCTTTATGTGCAGCAGCCCTGAAAGCCCCGAACCGAGCACGAGGACCGTGTGGTTCTTCCTTATGTCCGCTTTTCTGTGGCTCCTCACGACGCAGCCGAGAGGCTCGACGAACGTGCCCTCGTCGTATGAAACATTGTCAGGCAGGTGCAGTGTGCCCTTCTGCACGTTTACCGCCGGCACCCTTATGTATTCGGCAAACCCGCCCGGGTAGAACTTTGTCGTGCGCAGCGTCTCGCACATGGTTTCGTTTCCGTCCCTGCAGTAGTGGCATTCCCCGCAGGGCACATGATGCGTGACGACGACCCTGTCGCCTTTTTTGAAACCGGAAACACCGTCACCGATTTCCGCTACCTCGCCTGCGACTTCATGCCCGAGAACCAGCGGCGCCTTCTTTATCCTGTACCATTCCATTATGTCAGAGCCGCAGATGCCGCTGGAGATTACCTTCAGGAGAATCTCACCCTTACCTATACCGGGCTTCGGCATCTCCTCAAGACGCACATCATGGTTGCTGTAGTACATCGCGACTTTCATAACATCTCTAATACCTGCAATTTTAATAAATAACATATAAAGGCATGCCCGGACAAGTATTATACAGTGAATACAATGGCCTACGAAAAAATAGGAGGACTCGCATTTCTGATAGGCGTGGCCATTGCTGTTATCGCCGGATTCGCTTCTGCACCCATAACCGAGGCAGCTGCGGAAACCGCAGGATACATAACACTGGCTGTTGTCGTGCTGGGCCTTGTGGTAGGACTTATAAACATCGGCAGTGACAACACAACCGGCTTTCTCATAGCGACAATAGCAGTGGTTCTTATAGGCACGGCGAACCTTACGGTGATACCTGTAATAGGCACCTTCCTGAACAACATGGTGCTGAACGTGACTGCATTCGTCGCACCGGCAGGACTGGTGGTGGCGCTCAAGGCCGTCTACCAGTACGCATTCGCGCCTAGCGGAATTCAAATCCTCCGCCCGAAAAAAGCTGAAAAGAAGTGAATTTGCAACATAAAGACGTGGATTTTTTTATTCTTTTTTATATTTTTCAGCACTGCTGCGGCTTATATCTTCTTTGTGTCGTCTGCGGCTATGCCGGATTTTTTCCTGCTTCCGGATGCCTGCCTGTGCTCTTCGTAGAACTGCAGGGCCTCCCTAGGAGTTGCGTCGTGGTGTATGAGTTCCCTGACAGCCCTTATCATCGCGACAGGATCTTCGGACTGGAATATGTTGCGCCCCATGTCCACGCCGGCGGCGCCCGCCTGAATGGCGTTGTAGGCCATGGTAAGCGCGTCTATTTCCGGTATCTTCTTGCCGCCTGCCATCACTATGGGAACAGGGCATGCATCCACGACCTTGTCGAACCCATCGCAGTAGTATGTCTTGACTATGTGGGCGCCGTGCTCGGCCGCCATCCTCGTTGCGAGCCCCAGGTATCTGGCGTCCCTCTTGAGCTCTTTCCCCACTGCCGTGACCGCCATGGCTATGAGGCCGTATCTCTCGCAGGCGTCCACTACCCTTGAGAAGTCAAGAATGGTATCGCGCTCCCACGGCATGCCGACCGTGATGGAATAGCCGATCCCGACGGCGTTCATCCTGATGACGTCCTCTATGTCCACGGTGATGCCCTCGTGAAGCAGCTCCTTGTTCAGTATGCTGGTGCCCCCGGAATTCCTGAGCATTATGGGCGTTTTTATGTCCGGATTTATGGAGCTCCGTATCATGCCCCTTGTCGCAAACAGCGTGTCCGCGTACGGAACAAGCGGCTCCACATATTCCCTGAACTTTTCCAGGCCTGTCGTCGGCCCGAGAAAATATCCGTGGTCAACGGCGAGCATAAGCGTCCGCCCGTCCTTCGGATTTATTATCTTTGAAAGCCTGTTCCTCATTCCCCAGTCCATAAAACTACCTCCTGTCCTCTTTCTTGATTATCTCAAAGCCGTTCTCAATGAGCCAGTGGTGGAACTCATATGTCGTGTGTATGCAGTTGGTCTTGCATATGTTGCGTATGTTTTCGTACTCTTCAGAGCCTTCTTTGTGCTTGTTGAGCATCATCTGCACAGGGCACTGCACGGCGTTGCAGTATTCCCTGCGCCTGTATTCCCTGTAACCCTTCAACGGCATAACAATAACAGAAGCACCTGAAATAAAAAGTTTATTCCAGGTGCTCTTTGACTTCGCCTATGTCCTTTATTATGGCATCGGCTCCCGAGATGTCCTGGTTGTGTGTGTTCGGGCTGTCGAATGCTATAGCCTTCATGCCGGCGAACTTTGCTGCCTGCACGCCGAACTCAGAGTCCTCAACGACAGCGCATTCTTCCGGTTTCATGCCGAGCTTCTCAGCAGCCTTGAGGAATATCTCGGGGTCGGGCTTGCCCTTCCTGACGTCGTCGCCGCACACGACGACATCGAAGAACTTCCCTATTCCGAGATGGTCGACCTCAAGCTGCATCTTCGAGCCGTGCGAGCTTGTCGCCAGGGCCAGTCTGTAGCCATTATCTTTCAGCCACTGCAGAAGCTCGAGCGAGCCAGGTATGGCTTTGAGATGCTTCCTGACCAGTCCCTCGAAAATCCTGTCCCTTTCCTTCATGAGCTCCTCTATGCTGAGCTTCTTGCCGCGGACCTCGAGAACGTCCGAGAATATGTCAGGCAGGCGCCTGCCTATGGCTTCCTTTCTCTCCATGTCTGTCATCGTTATGCCGTGCCTTTCCAGCACCATCTTGGTGCCTTCACCTGAAAGCGGCTCGCTGTCCGCTATCACGCCGTCCAGGTCGAATATGACTGCCCTGATTTTCATAACTAGTATACAAGGAGACTGCTTAAATTTTAATCTGCTCGGCACTCTATTCTTCATGAAGACCATAGGCATTCTCGGCGGCATGGGCCCGGAGGCAACACTGTCACTGTACGGGAAAATAGTAAACCTCACCCCTGCGAAGAAGGACCAGGAACACATACCCACTGTCATATATTCCAACACCCGGATACCAGACAGGACTGAAAGCATACTAAATGGCGAGGATGACTTTGTGATAAATGAGCTTCAGCGTTCCGCAAAGGTGCTTGAAAACGCAGGAGCTGACTTCATAATCATCCCGTGCAACACAGCGCATCATTACATAGAGCACATAAGGCGGTCGGTGGGAATTCCCGTGCTGGACATGATTGATGAGACAGCACGCTGTCTTAGGGGAGAAGGCGTGAAAAAAACCGCGCTGCTCGCCACAGACGGGACAGTGAAGACAGGCATATACCAGCAGCGCTTTTCAGCAAGGGGCATAGACATCCTGCTGCCCGGAAAGGAAGAACAGAAAACAATAATGAAAGTCATTTACGGGCATGTCAAGGCAGGAAATTTCGGAGAGAGTGAACGCAAAAAAATAACGCAGATAGCTGACAAATTCAGGACCAGGGGTGTATCGTCCATACTTGGCTGCACCGAGCTGTCGGTGCTGTTTGATAATGACAGAAAGGACGGCATGACCGATCCTCTGGACGTTCTTGCCAGAGCTGCTGTCAAAAAAGCACTGGAGTGAATTATCCTGTTCTGAGCTTCTTTATCTGAGACGGCCTGAAGATGCCCTTCTCGGTTATTATGCCCTTCACGTATTTCGCCGGCGTGACGTCGAAAGCAGGGTTCCTTGCATGCGTCTCCCTGGGAGCTATCCTGACGCGCGGCTTTCCGAGCATTATCCCGTCTGGCTTCCCGAACATGTACAGTACCTCCTCCTCCGGGCGCTCCTCTATGGGTATGGACTTCCCGGTCCTGCAACTGAAATCGAACGTGCTTGAAGGTGCTGCCGCATAGAACGGTATGCCGTTCTCCTTCGCGACGACCGCCTTTTCGTAGGTGCCTATCTTGTTGGCCACGTCGCCGTTTGCCGCTATCCTGTCAGCGCCCACTATGACCATGTCTATCTCGCCTCTCTGCATGAAGTATCCGGCAGCATTGTCCGCTATGAGGCTGTGGGGTATGCCTTCCATGGCAAGTTCCCATGCAGTAAGCCGCGCGCCCTGCCCCCTCGGCCTTGTCTCGTCAACGAACACATGGATTTTCTTCCCTGCATGATGCGCATGCCTTATGGGAGCGAGCGCTGTGCCGTAATCGACTGTGGCAAGGGCGCCGGCGTTGCAGTGTGTCAAAATGCCGTAGCCGCTCCTTATGAGCTTCCCGCCGTATTCGCCTATCTTCCTGCAGTTCTCGGCTGACCATTCGGCGTAATATCCGGCAGCCTCGACAGCGCGCCTCTTTGCCTCGGCCACGCTGCCGGCGCTCAGCGCGCCGTCCATGACCGTCTTTATGCCGTGGAACAGGTCATATGCAGTCGGCCGTGCAGAAGACAGGAGCTTCTCTGCCGCTTTCATATGCTTCCTGAATGCCTTCATGCTGCTGCCCCTGAATTCGAGGGCAGCCTGGGCGATGCCGTAAGCGCCTGTTGCCCCTATGGCGGGGGCGCCCCTGACAATCATGGTTCGTATGGCATCTGCGGTCTGCCCATGGTTTCTGCAGGAAGCTATACTGAAAACATGCGGCAGCTTCGGCTGGTCTATCATTCTTACAGTGCTGCCCTCTAGCCAGACTGTCCTGTACTCTTTCGTGACTTTTCCTGTCCTGACTTTCATGGTAATAAAAAGCCTAAGTGAAATAAATTACTTTGTCGATGTGTCCACATATTATAATCGATGTGTTTAATTTACAATTCTATTTATTTGACGAAACCAATTTGGTAATGTGAAGAGGGAAACTATAAGGAAAATGCTGAAGAATTATAAGCATGTTACCTATACAAGACATGCCGAATTGCGTTGCAATGTGAGAGGTATTGACAAAAGCTTGGTAGAAAAACATCTTTTAAATCCAAACAAGCTAATACACGTCAAGCAGGAAGGCGAACTGAAATATAAAGTGTATTTCGAGCTAAGTCACGCGAGAACATTAATGGTAGTAATTGCACTTGGTGAAAAAATAAAAGTTATAACACCAAAAATAATAATTAATAAGATGCAAAAAGGAATGTGGTCCAAATGGAAAGAGTAAAATTCGATTATGACGAAGAAAATGACTCCCTTCTGTTATACAGGGAGGGAGTAAAGTCAAAGGGTGGTGTAGAAATAGGTGATTTTCTTATTGATATGGATATGAAAATGAACAAAGTCACGTCACTGGAAATAATGAATGCTTCTAAGATACTGGCACTGCAACTGTCCGAGAAAATCAATAAAACATCATTGAAAAACATAAAGGCAGTGTCGCTAAAAACTGTCCACAAAGACAATTCCATATACGTGCTTTACGGCATCGTTGCAGTTAGAAACCAGGAAGAGATTAAAGAAAAATCATTTATCACAGTTCCTGTTCGCCCGCATGCATACTAATTCATTCAAAATCAACTGCTACCTTTTGTGCCACGGCCTGTCCGGACTTTCATGGTAATAAAAAGCCTAAGTGAAATAAATTACTTCTTCTTGAACTCGGCGTGCTTTTTGGTCCACTTTACCTTTTTTCCGTCCCGCTTTAGCTGATAGTTCTTCTGACATTTCGAGCCGCAGAAATACAGAACCTGGCCGGATATCTTCACGAACATTTTTCCCCGGCCCCTAGGAATCTCAGCGCCGCAGAACGTGCATTTCATATCAAAACCTCCGAAACTACCTGCCCCTCATGGAACCGACGGATTCCATCTCCGTCTCCTTGACCATTACTATATCGCCTTCCCTTATGGGTCCGACCACATTCCTCGTGAGCATCTTGCCTTTCTCAGGGCCGTCTGTAATCCTGCACCTGACCCTGCTTACTCCCTTTATGCCCATTCTTCCCAATACCTTCAAAACTTCAGCCGGAACGGCCATTCAAAACACCTACTTCTTGAGCTCAGCTGTTTTTTTGGCTATTTCGTCTATGAACTTCTTTGCGTCCCCTTCCTGCACTATTGCGATGGACGAGGTCGGAACTTCAAGACCTGCTGCCTTGCCAAGCTCTGACTTTGAGGGAACATATGAATACGGCACCTTCTTCTCGTCGCAGAGCACCGGAAGATGCATCATGACTTCCTCAGGCTCCACGTCTGTTGCCATGACGATGAGCTTTGCTACACCCCTCTCGATGGCCTTTGTTGCCTCATTCACTCCCTTCTTGAGCTTGCCAGTATCCCTTGCCTTTTCAACTGCATCGTATGTCTTTTCCGAAAGCTCCTTCGGAACTTCAAATTTCACATATGCTGGCATTTTCATTACCTCCATTAATCCTTAAGGTCTGTCCCTGAGCGACTGGACTCATACCCCAAGTCATCTTTCAGGTATTATTTAACTATACTACATGCTTTTAAATGTTTTTATTCGTGACGGCTCAGAGGCCGGAAAATCAGTGAGGTGATTCGGGGAATATATATGAGGAACGAATTATAATTATATATTGCTCCCGTTATTCCGGCAGGTATAGCGATTAAAATGATGCAGAAAGCATTCATAAAAAAGATTCACGTAAAAGAGTACAACATTCTGTTTTTTCTGAGCATCGCAATAGGGATTGTCGGGGGACTGGGAGCAGTTGTTTTCAGGTGGATGATAAAATTCAACAAAACGCTGTTCTTTGACATCATCCTCCCGCACATCTCATTTTACATTGGTGATTACAATATTGGGGTCATCGTCCTGCCGGTTTTGGGAGGGCTGATAGTAGGCCCGCTGATTTACAGGTTTGCCAGAGAGGCCAAAGGCCACGGAGTTCCGGAGGTTATAGAAGCCGTCCACCTCAAAGGTGGAATCATGAGGCCTGTAGTGGCTGTTGTCAAAATCATCGTCTCGTCCGTTACAATCGGTTCGGGGGGCAGCGCCGGCAGGGAAGGACCGATTGCCCAGATAGGCGCGGTCTTCGGCTCTGCCGTAGGACGCTTCTTCTGCAAGGCCAAGAAAAACGTCAGGCTCATGGTATCATGCGGGGTTGCTGCCGGGATAAGCGCCACTTTCAATGCCCCGCTGGGAGGAGCAGTGTTCGCAATGGAGATTATCTCAATCGATGTGGGGCTTGTCTCTGCCGTGCCCATTCTGGTCTCTGCTGTCGTCGGCGACGTCGTCATGATGGCATTCATGGACTCTGCTCCGGTGTTCGCAAGCACGCCCTATGTCTTCAAAAGCGCTTCCGAAATCCCCGTGTTCGTGGTGTTCGGCCTTGTGTTCGGCGTGCTTTCGGCCGTATGGTCAAGGACATTTTACAAGATTGAAAGAACGTTCAACGGCATGAATTTTCCCGAGCAGTTCAAGCCCGTCATCGGCGGACTGCTGATTGGGCTTTTGGGCGTGTTCTTCCTTAAATACGGCATCATGGGACTCGGATATGAAGAGATCAACATGGCGCTTCTGGGCAAGCTGTCGATTGAAGTCCTCATCGTACTGGGGGCTGTAAAGATAATTGCGACGTCCCTTACCATAGGCTCAGGCGCGAGCGGCGGCATATTCGCACCGAGTCTGTACATCGGCTCGATGTTCGGGGCAGCATGCGGCCTGCTGGCGCAGCACTTTATGCCCGGCATCATAACGCAGCCGTTTGCATTCGCCCTGATAGGCATGGGGGCGCTGTTCGCAGGAGCATTCAGGGCGCCGATGACTGCACTGATAATGATTCCCGAGATGACCAGCAACTACTACCTGATAATCCCAATGATGATAGTATCTGCGCTCAGCTATTATGTGGCGTCGGCGCTGACGAAGAATTCCATGTATCTGATTAAGCTGGAAAACAAGGGCGTCAAGGTTGCCAGAAGGGAAAGCGTGCTGGAAGACGTAATGGTAGAGGACGTCATGACGAGGGACATATTTTACGTGCATCCTGACACCAGTGTATCCGATGTGCTTGAAATGGTGATGAAGAAGAGGCACCCGGGCTTTCCTGTGGTCGGGAGGAACAAGCGCTTCTACGGATTTGTAAAGGTTTATGACCTCAGGGGAGTTGAAAGAAACCAGCGGAAAGACATGAAAGTAAAGAATATAGTAAAACCCGATTATCCGCATGTATTCCCTGATGACACTGTCTATCATGCGCTGAATGTCATGATAAGGCACAATCTCGGCAGAATTCCCGTAATCACGGAAAAGAAGGGAAAACTGCACATAGCCGGCATCATAAGCAAGACCGATGTAATAAAGGCCTATGAAGATTTGACGCAGTGACGTGGCAATAAGGATGTGCGCCGCCCCTTTTTTAAAATATGCAGCCAAGGGCAAGTATCAAACAGGCAGCGACACTGAAGAGTTCTAAAATTATATAAAATAACACTGCAAGTATATTTCACAAGCCGAGGTGGCAGAACCTGGTAATGCGCCAGACTGGAAGCCCTTTCCGTGTGAGACTTCAAAAAGCCTGCGGAAAAACCAGATATCTGGTGCCCTCTGGGCTTATGGGTTCAAATGCACCCTTTAGCGAGAGTAAACACGCTAAAGCGCGCCCCGGAAAGTACGCTGTCGCAAGCGTTCTGGAAGGGGAACCATGAGCGGTGCTGAGAATCCCATCCTCGGCGCTTATGCTTATACAAGGACGCAAAATTTGAACAATCTGGCAATCTTACACAACATCAATTTTTATTACACTGAATCACATATGGGTTTATGGCTGACGACATATA
>JAGGXP010000007.1 GCA_021163005.1 Candidatus Aenigmatarchaeota archaeon
CTTGCCCCTTCCTCAAGCTCGACTATGGCAACAACATAGGGTGCGTAATGCTCGAATTCCTCTGGGGCGACCCTGACAGTTGTGAAGGAATAAACCTTGCCTTTGCCTGTGAATATGTGTTCTTTTATCTTCCCCTTTCTCCTGCAGTTCGGGCATATGACACTGCCCGGATAGAAATACGAGCCACAGCTTTCGCATCTGGAACCAACCAGCCCGTATCTCTCCTTGAAATGTCTCCAGTGATGGGCTACTGACTTTTCCGTTGGCATTAATTCACTTCCTGTTCCTTGAAAGTATATGAACGACCACAGTGGAGCCGGAGCCGCCGACATTGTGCGTCAGCCCGTTTTCCGCTCCGGAAACCTGTCTGCCACCAGCGTTTCCCCTGAGCTGTTCGACTGCCTCTATGACCTGGGCAACGCCTGTCGCGCCGACAGGATGTCCCTTTGCCTTGAGGCCTCCGGATGTATTGATAGGTATCTTTCCGCCTAACTGTGTTTCACCGCTCTGGACAAATCTCCCGCCGTCGCCCTTCTTGACGAAACCGAGGTCCTCCGTGGCTATGATTTCATTTATCGTGAAGCAGTCGTGAACCTCTGCAAAATGTATGTCCTTTGGTGTCATGCCTGCCTGCTTGTAAGCATTCCTGGATGCAACTACATTGGCGTTGACTGTTGTGATGTCAGGTCTCCTGTAGAGGCCCAGTGTGTCTGATGCCTGCGAAGATGCCCTTATGTATATGGGTGTGTCTGTGTACTGCTTGGCCTTTTCAGCAGGCACGATGACTAGTGATGAAGCGCCGTCAGCTATCGGCGAGCAGTCAAGAAGCCTGAGCGGGTCTGATACCAGAGGCGATTTCAGAACGTCATCCACGGTTATCTTTCTGTGAAACTGCGCGTTAGGGTTGTGCATGGCATTTTCGTGGTTCTTCACGGCTACCATGGCTATCTGCTCGCGGGTCGTTCCGTATTGGTGCATGTGCCTTTTTGCCATGAGCGCGTAGACACCTGGGAACGTGAGCCCGAAATTGGCTTCATTGTCCCTGTCCATTGCACCGGCAAGCGTTGTAGTGGCCATGTTGCTATAGACATCTGTCATCTTTTCGACGCCGCCGATGACAACGCAGTTGTACCTGCCTGACTGCACAGCCATAATGCCTGTTGAAAGCGCAACAGATGAAGAAGCGCATGCGGCTTCTGTCCGTATTGACGGTATGGGGTTCAGGCCGAGATAATCAGTAAAAAGGGCGCCTGTATGGTCCTGGCCTGCAAAGATGCCGGAAGACATGCTTCCTCCGATTATGAGCTCTATGTCCTTTCCTGAAATGCCTGCATCTTCCACTGACTTTATGCCTGCCTCCATTATGAGTTCCCTGAGACCCTTGTCCCAGTGCTCCCCGAACTTGGTCATCCCGACGCCGACAATTGCAACATCCCTTGCCATAATCAAACTCCCTTTATCTTTCCTCTGTATTTTGCGTAAATGGCATAATCTATGTACTGCTTGTTGCTTATCATCTGCTCTACCAGAGGTCCTGTTTTTCTCGCATCAGCTATTCTGTCTGTCACAGTCATTGCCAGCGAGTCTGAGCCAGCGCCTGAGCCGAAGGACGTGAGCAGTATCCTTGAGCCGGGTGTGGCTGTGTCAAGCACATTGCACAGCCCGAGTATGGAAGCTGCCGAATACGTGTTTCCTATCCTTGGAAACAGGAGCCCCGGAAGAATTTTCTCCTTTTCAACGCCAAAATATTTTGCAGCAGCCATTGGGAATTTTGCATTTGGCTGGTGGAATATGACATAGTCATAATCGCTCATCTTTGTGCCGGTCTTCTCCAGTATGCCTTTTGTTGAACCTATTATGTGTTTGAAATATGCTGGCTCTCCTGTGAACCTGCCTCCGTGCCTCGGGAATTCCTCTGTTTCCCTTCTCCAGAAGTCAGGCGTGTCTGTTATGAATGAGAATGTATCGTCTATTGTTGCCACAAGGTTCTTGCTGCCTATGACGAACATGGCAGCGCCTGCAGCTGCCGTGTATTCAAGCGCGTCGCCGGGTCTTCCCTGAGCAGTATCAGAGCCGCCCGCAAGAGCGTAATCCATGCGTCCTGCAAGCACGTGGCTGGATGCTATCTGCATCGCTGATGTGCCTGCCTTGCATGCGAATTCAAGGTCAGCGGCCATCATTTTAGGTGTTGCTCCAACAGCCTCGCCGACAATGGATGATGTGCTTTTTACAGCATAAGGATGCGACTCAGAGCCGACGTAAACAGCTTCTATGTCCCTTGGGTCTATGCCCGCCCTCAGTATGGCCTGCCTGCTGGCTTCCACAGCCATGCTGGCGCAGTCCTCGTCTACATTTGGCACAGACTTCTCGGCAGAAAGCCTTTCTTCAATTTCCGGGTCCGGACTCCATACCCTTGCTATGCTGCTCGATTTTATTCTCAGCCGTGGTATGTAGGCGCCGTAACCGATTATTCCTGATTTCATGAACATCACATGTGCATGCGATTTTAATAAACAGTTGGCTATGTTTTTTAAAGGTTGTGCAGGGGATACGACAATAAACTGCCTGATATGGGCATGATTTGGGGAAACCATTTTTATATGCATGGGTCTTTTATTCTATGTGTATGCATGATACCAATAGCAAGCCCCAAAATGGGCAGGGAAGAAATTTCTGCAGTTGAGTCTGTACTGAAGTCTGGCTCTCTGACGAGCGGAAAGGTTGTCTCTGAGTTCGAAGAACGGTTTTCTTCATTCATAGGGACAAAGCACGGCATAGCGTGCTCTTCTGGCACGTCGGCGCTTACAGCCGGTCTCGAGGCTATGGGCATAACATCCGGTGATGAAGTCATAACCACTCCTTTCACATTCATAGCCACCTCCAATGCCATACTTTACAACAGAGCTGTTCCTGTTTTTGTGGATGTCGATGAGAAGACCTTTAACATAGACCCGAAAAAGGTGGAAGCTGCCATAACAAAGAAAACCAAGGCTGTTCTGGTTGTGCATCTTTACGGTCAGCCGTGCAGGATGGATGAAATAAGGGAAATCTGCGACAGGCATGGCCTTATGCTCATAGAAGATGCCTGCCAGGCCCACGGAGCAGAATACAATGGGAAGAAAGCCGGCTCACTAGGAGACATGTCCATGTTTTCGTTCTATGCCACAAAGAACATGGTCACAGGCGAAGGCGGTATGATAATGACAGACAATAACGCATTTGCCGAGAAGGCAAGAACTATAATAAACCAGGGACAGCTGGGAAGATATGACCATGTAATCATAGGCTTCAACAACCGCATGACGAACATGCAGGCGGCTATAGGACTGGAGCAGCTGAAAAAACTTCCGGAAATGAACAAAAAGCGTGAGAGAAATGCAAGGATGCTGACAGAAGAACTGGAAGGAATAGACTGGATTGAACTGCCGTTCACAGAAGATGGAAATAAGCATGTGTGGCATCAGTACACGATAAAGGTTCCTGCCAGCAAGAGGAACGAGTTTGTTGCTTATCTCAACAAGAAAGGTGTCGGGGCAAGGATATACTATCCGAAGCCGTCATACCTGCAGCCGGCATATCTTGAGATGGGTTTCAGGGAAGGGCTCTGCCCCGTTGCCGAAACGCTGTCTAAACGAGTGGTTTCGCTTCCTGTGCATCCGGGCGTCACGGACGAGGATGCGAAAACAATTATTGACGTGGTCAAAAAATACAGGTAAGAATATGAAAGTGTGTGTAATAGGCACCGGTGTGATGGGCAAAAACCATGCAAGGGTGTACTCAGAAATGGACGGTGTTGAGCTTGCGGCTGTTTCTGATGTGAATGAAAAAACCGGCCGGGAAGTTGCTGGAAAGCACGGCTGCAAATATTACGGAGATTATAAGGAAATGTTAAGAACCGAAAGGCCTTATGCCGTCTCTGTATGCGTGCCTACTGCCTTTCATTATGAAGTGGCCAGGAATGTCATTGAAAGAGGCGTGAACCTGCTCATAGAAAAGCCCATATCAGATGACGTGGGGAAAGCTGAGAAGCTCGTGAATCTTGCTGAAAAAAACGGCGTTGTGCTTGCTGTCGGCCACATAGAGAGGTTCAATCCGGCTGTCCAGGAACTGAAGATAATAATAGACAGCGGTCGTCTTGGAAAAATAACATCCATCCTTGCCAGAAGGGTCGGCATCATGCCGCCTAGGATAAAGGATGCCAACGTCGTCATTGACATAGCTGTTCACGACATAGACGTCTTCAGCTATCTTCTGGGAAAGTATCCTGTCAGCATATACGCATCTGGTGGCCATGCACTGCTGAACAAGAGGGATGACTACGCCGACATATTCCTGAAATACAACGGGACCAACGGCTTCATCGAAGTGAACTGGATAACACCCGTGAAGATAAGGGTTCTGAATGTGACGGGAACCAAAGGCTATGCCAGCCTCAACTACATAACGCAGGAGCTTACGCTTTACGAAAGC
>JAGGXP010000037.1 GCA_021163005.1 Candidatus Aenigmatarchaeota archaeon
AACTGTTTGCGCTGTCCGAACTCATCTTTTCCCTTAAGGATTTTTCATGCCTCGGCCAGAAAAGGCTTACTGAGCTTCGGATAACTGTTTGCGCTGTCCGAACTCATCTTTTCCGCTAACGCTTGCAGCCTTTTAGAGTCTGCCGACTTCTTCCAAAAGGTTGCCATCCAAAACCCTGTCAAAGGTTTTGGTTGCGCCAGCGTAGTTTCCCTTAAGGCTTTTTCATGCCTCGGTCAGAAAAGGCTTCCGGGCTTCGGGTCATTGATTGAGCAGCCCGAACCCGTCTTTTCCGTTAACGCTTTTTGGCAGTATGGACAGAAAAGGGTTAAAGGGCTAATAGCGGGGAGTGGATTTGAACCACTGACCTTTGGGTCTCTCTCTGGCCTGAAGCCAATATGAGCCTTTCGCAATCCTTTCCGTAACGCTTTGCGCGCAGCGTAAAGGGTTACAACGAGCACTCCAGGCTGCTCTACCCCGCTGTGTGTCTATATTAGCAATAGTGCTTTTAAAAGCTTGTCTTTGCCAACATATACTCAGGCGATTTTGTGGAAACCGGTATTGTAGCAGGTCTGGACGAGGCGGGGCGCGGCTGCATCATAGGCCCGCTGGTCGTCGCCGGGGTTTCTGTGGACAAAAAAGGCCAGGCAAAGCTGAGAAGGATAGGCGTGCGCGACTCCAAGGAGCTGCCCCAGAAGAAGCGGCTCGAGCTGGCTGAAAAGATAGAGGAAATAGCAAAGGACGTTGTCGTTTTCAAGGTCGGGCCCTGCAAGATAGACACATTCATGAAGCAGGGAGTCAATCTCAACCGCATAGAGAGCATGAAATTCGCTGACATCATACGGATGCTTGCCCCGCATACAGCATACATAGACGCTCCCGAAACCAACCTGAGAAAGTTCACCGCTGTTATGGGAAAGATGACGGGAAACGGGACGAAGATAATCGCCAGGCACAAGGCAGACAGGGACTATCCTGTGGTCTCGGCTGCAAGCATAATGGCCAAGGTGGAAAGGGAGAATGAGATAGAGAAGCTCAGAGAGAAATACGGAGATTTCGGAAGCGGCTATACATCTGACGAGCTGACAATAAAGTGGCTGAGGGAGTGGCTCACAAAGAACAGTGACTTTCCCGAGCATCTGGTCAGGAGAAGCTGGAGCACGCACGGCATGCTTAAGGGTGAAAAGGAGCAGAAAAGTCTCGGAAGCTGGCTCAGGGGCATGATAGGCAAATAAAAAACCAATAAGGCAAATTCTGTGTATGGAAAAGAAATATTCCGGTGAGGTCAAAGTCGGCGACAGTGTCATTATGCAGGGATGGATAGCCAAGACACGCGATCTCGGGGGTCTTAAATTCTTCCTTCTGAGGGACCGCCAGGGCACAATACAGGTCACTGCAAAAAAAGGGGCGGTGCCGGATGAAGTCTTCAAAAGATTTTCAGGTCTGGTAAAGGAGTCCTGCGTTGCTGTTAAAGGTGAAATAAAAAAGGCGCCGCAGACCGCTGCGGGCATAGAACTCGTGCCGTCAAAGCTCGAGGTTGTCTCGGTTTCAGAGCCGGAGCTGCCCATAGATGTCTTTGGAAAGATAGAGTCAGGGAAGGACAAGCGCTTTGACTACAGGTTCCTTGACATCAGGGAGCCGAAGCTTCAGGCTGTCTTCAGGATAAAAGCGAGGGCTGTGCAGGCGATACGGGAGTACTTCGCAAAGAGCGGGTTTGTCGAGGTCTTCACACCGGTCATACAGGCAGCAGGCGCTGAGGGAGGCGCAACCATGTTCCCTGTGCAGTACTACGACAGGAAGGCCTACCTGAGGCAGAGCCCCCAGCTGTACAAGCAGATGATGATGGCATCCGGCATGGACAGGGTCTTTGAAATAGGGCAGGCATTCAGGGCTGAGAAATTCCACACATCAAGGCATGTCTCTGAATTCATCTCCGTGGACTTTGAGCAGGCATGGATTGAGTCCGAGGAGGACATAATGAAAACCCTCGAAAACATGGTTCATTATACTGTCAGCGCAATAGCCAGGGACTGCAGACAGGAGCTTGAGTCTCTGGACAGGAAAATAACTGTTCCGGAGCTTCCGCTGAAAAGGGTGACATATGATGAGCTCGTCAGTGCGCTGCAGAAGGCCGGGGAGAAAATACACTGGGGCGACGACATAGAGGATGCTCAGGAAAAGAAGTTCGGCCAGATAATGGCCAAGAAAGGCGTGGAATGGTATTTCATAACAAAGTTCCCGTCAGTCATAAAGCCCTTTTACATAAAGCTTGACGGAAAGCTGTCAAGAGGTCTTGACCTTGATTTCATGGGCATGGAGATGGCTTCAGGAGGCCAGCGGGAGCATGACTATGCAACACTTAAAAAGGTCATAAAGGAAAAGGGTCTCAACCCGAAAAACTTCGAGTTTTACCTTGAGCCGTTCAGGTATGGCATGCCGCCTCACGGAGGCATAGGGTTCGGTGTGGAGCGCATGATAGAAAAGCTGCTCGGCCTGCCGGACATAAAGGACGCCATACTGTTCCCAAGGACGCCTGACAGGCTCGTGCCTTAGGTTATGCCCTTTTCTTGCTGTTTTTACTATCTGATGAATTTTCCTGCGAACTTTATTGCCTTTTTGGGAACACTGTCAAAGAAAGGTATTCGTGTAAAGGCCGGGTTCACCAGCCTCTTTTCTTTTTTTATGGAATCGACAGCATCCATTTCCTTTTTTGACAGCGAAAAGTCGAATATGTCCATGTTTTCCTTCTGGTGCCTTTCTGATGAGCCCTTGGGTATGGCGGCCAGTCCGTGCTGGATGAGCCACCGGAGGCTGACCTGCGCAGGCGTTTTACCGTGCCTTTCGCCTATTTCCCTGAGCACAGGGTCGCTGTTCACAAGACCCCTAGCAAGCGGCGAATAGGCGGTAAGCGGGATGCTGTTCTTCGAGCAGAAACCGAGAAGCTCCTTTTGGTAAAGGTAGGGATGAAACTCCACCTGGTTCGTGGCTATGTTTTTGCTGAAAGCAAGCGCGTCTTCCAGTCTCTTCTCGTCGAAGTTGCTGACGCCGAAGCTCCTTATCTTGTTCTCCCTGACCAGCTCTTCCATGGCGCTGAGGCTCTCCTCTATGGGAATGCGGTCATTCGGCCAGTGTATGAGGTAAAGGTCTATGTAATCTGTCTGCAGCTCGCTTAAGGCCTTGTTGCAGGCGGCCAGGAGGCTTCTGCGATCCAGCTCAGTTCTCCATGCTTTTGAAGTGAGAAATATTTCCGAGCGGTCTATGCCTTTCAGTGCCTCTCCTACCTCCCTGTGGTTTCCGTATCTTTCAGCTGTGTCTATATGCCTGTATCCGAGCTCTAGAGCTGTCTTCACAGTTTCTGTGCATGAGCTGCCCGAAAGCTGCCATGTGCCAAGCCCCAGCACGGGCATCTTCCTCCCGTCTCCGAGTGTTATGTCCTTCATTTTAACACAACATGCCTGTTCATCCCGGTGCTGATGTAACCGGCGGCCTCTTTTTTCATGTCATCGATGCCGGCAGTGACATCACCGAGTTCCTCTTCTGCGCGGGATATGTCCTTTCTGATGCCGGCTGCTTCTATCCTTGCCTTTTCAGCCATCCGCTCAGCCTCGTTTTTCTTTGCTGTGACCTTTATCTTCATCTTTCTTTCCCTTACGCTCTCCAGCATCTTCCCTGTCATTTCCAGCTCTTCCCGGGTCTTCTTTATCCATCCTGAATCGACAAGCTCCTTTGCATTTTTGGCTTTTGATTTGTCTTTTTCCGAAAGCCTGAATGAGCCGTCTGATATGCCTGCAGCCATTTTCGAAAGAAGTGAACACAAGGCGCTCATTTCACTGCCGAGTATGGCCTTCATGGGCGAGCGGGATATCTCGCCTGCGAGCCTGGACTCTGACTTGGAAAGTCCCGGCTGGTGGGTGAAAAGCTTCAGGACGCGCTTGATGTCCCCGAGCCTTCCTATCATTTCGTTTTCGATGGACTCCATCC
This sequence comes from Candidatus Aenigmatarchaeota archaeon, assembly GCA_021163005.1. Classification (GTDB taxonomy): domain Archaea; phylum Aenigmatarchaeota; class Aenigmatarchaeia; order QMZP01; family JAFGSV01; genus JAFGFG01. The sequence continues at coordinate 3,979 of JAGGXP010000037.1, forward strand.
TCTTTTCGAGCCTCTCCTCTTCTTTTCCGAGCTTTTCAAGCTCCTCCCACTCCGGGCTGCTTTCAAGTGTCTTTATCTCTGCCTCAACCGCGCGGAGTTCCTTTTCTCTGTCAGAGAGATTCTTCTTCATGGAACTTATGTTTTCCCTGATTCTTGCTGCCTCGTCAGACTCCTTTTCAATAGCATCCATTCTCTTTTTCAGCTCGTGAACTGCCTTCAGCATGCTGCCCGATTCGAGGGCTTCCTTCAGGAGCGAGATGCGCTCGTCGAGCTCTTTCAGTATTTCAGCCATCCTTTTGCTCTCGCCTTCGAAGTACCTTTTAAGCACAATCTTCTGCTTTGGCAGCATGTTCGTCTCGTTCATCAGCCTCAGCGTGCCCTTAAGTACATTGTCCGCATCCCCGAATGTGACGTTGCCTGACTTGAGTATCTCCGTATCTATGTCCCTGTAATATGAATTCAGGCTTATCAGCGCCCTCTTCGCCCAGGTGTCCTTTATCATGTTGATTGCGGCATAGGTACGGTCGCCTGCCTCGAATGTCTTGCTGCGTATGCTGTATATGAGCTTCTGGAAGTCTTTGGTTGTTTCAATTATATCGAGTGCGAGCCCGGAGAAATGCTTCCTTTCTTCTGCAAGTTCTCCTTCGAACTCGGAAAGCGCCCACTTCATAACATCAGCAGACCTGAGGGAAACCTTCTCCGAAACCACCGGCTCGGTCTTTCCTGTTTCCTTCTTCTTACCAAAGAGCGCGTCAAGAAATCCCATAGTATGAATATGTCCGCCTTTTTAAAACATTTTTCCAAAAGAATGACGGGCGATGAGGAAAACGCTCCAGAATGACCCGGACGGCGGGGATGATTTTCTAGGTAGCTTCCGAGCCCTTAATGCTTCTGCGGGGGCATCAGAGAGCTTCCTCGTCTTCCATTAAAGTTTCTTTGTGGTTGGAAAAAGCTCAGCCCAGCACGCTGACCTCGCGCATGGCTGTCGGCGAGCCGCCGGCGTGCCATGACTTTCTGGGCCTGCACTGTATCGGATATATCCTTTCCGAATTGTCGTCAAGCACTATGGCTGTTCCCTTCTTTCTGGGAAGCGCGTTGATGTACTCCTGTATGTCGTCGAGCATGTAGGTCTGCATTATGCCTCTCAGTGCCGTGAGGTCAGCCTCTGCGGTAAGCCTGTGCGCCAGAATTATGTCCGACTGCGCGAGCGCGTCCTCATGCAGCTTGTTGGGCCGCTGGGTTATAAAAAGCAGCGATATGCCCGGCTCCCTTCCCTGCTTCACGAGTGTCAGCAGCGGCTCTGTCGCAGCGGTCTGGCCGTCTGATGGCAGGAACTGATGGGCCTCGTCTATCATTATCCAGACCATGGGCATGGTCTGCCTGCTCTCGCCTGTCATCATCTCAAGCTCTTCCGCCTTCCTTGCCATGGACCTTGCATGGTATATCTTCCTGCTGAGAAGCCCCACGAGCATCGAACGCACCGACCAGGCAGTGGATATCTGCATGTAGTGTGAGATGTCGAGCACTGAGATGGTTCCCGGCTTTATGAGGTCTTCCATTTTGGTCCCCTTCTCGCTGAATATGCCCCAGCTGTCTGCCGCAGCGAACCTGTTTATGAGGGCGTCCTTGACCTTCTGCTCCGAGCGCTTGTCATTCTCTATTGAATTGATGATGTCCTGGATTGAGTATCCGCCCTTGCTTTTCTTGAGACTCTTTATGACGCGTTCTATGGTCGTCCCGTACTCGTCCACGAATGAGAAGCCGAATGTGAGCACCCAGTCCTCTGCAGCCAGCTCCGAGCAGACAAGGTTGAATGTGCTGTCATACACGACGCCTGCCTCTTCATAGTCTGATGCATATCCCTTGGGCACGAAAAGCTGTATGGGAAGCCCCTCGGGCTTGATTTCCCACTCCTTGAGTATTTCCTTGTCCTTCTCGTTTGGGTTTTTCATGGACCAGTAGATGCCCATGGTGTCGAACATGATAACTGAAAGGTTTGATCTTATCTCTTCCGGAAGTGCTGCTATTTCCTCTGAGACTATGCCAGCGCTGTAGCTTTTCCCTGACCCCCTCTTGCCGCATACGAGCATGACGTGGGGTCTCGTCACGTCCATCATGACAGGATTGGTCAGGTGTGCATCCTCCCCCTTTCCGACTATGTGCTTGCCCAAGAACGCTGTGCCAAGCTCACCATATTTCTTGAGGTCGTCCCTGTCCCTGCCGACAACTATCTTCTCAACCATTCAAAGCACCCTGCATATCATTTATTAATTGGCTCACTGTATATTTATTTAAGCCCAAGGGGCAGTGGAGGTGTTAGTGATGGGTTTTATAGAAGAGATTGTCAAGAACAAGGAAGAGCTTCTCGTCAAGTTCCTGAGCATCATTGAAGGAAAGGAAACTTCTGCCAATGTCAGTCTCGATGGAATAACATTCGATATAGGCGGAACAAAGGTCAAGCTCGAAGGGAATGTCGAGTTCACAGTGGTTCCCAAGAAGAAGTAGGCACAGTCATCCGGATTTTTGGATTCTTATGAGTATCTTGAAGGATATGCTTGAGGTTTTTCAGGGAAGGGTCAGGCTGCACCTTAAGCTGGACGGAAAGCCTGCCGCCGACCTCGTGCTGACGCCGAGGGAGATTATAGTCGACGTGAAGAACCCGCTTCTGGCGCTCGAGTTCGGACTGAAGAACATAGGCAAAGAGAATCCCATAAACAGCTACATAATCAGGATGGCGAAAGCGGCGGGGTACAGGATAAAGGTCAAGTACAAGATTTTTGAGATAGAGCTTTAGCGGTCTTCTGTGTAATGCCACACATCTTTGTCTTTTCCTATCTGCCTGCCGATTTCATTTATTTTTGATCTCCAAGAGGTCGCCTTCTCGCTGACTTCCTTTGAGAGTGCTGTTATGTCTTCGGTATATTTTTTCAGTTCCGGAATGGCATCGCTGTTTCTGTAGTTTTCAGCCACGAATCTCACCTTGTCAAGCAGGTCCGGAATGATAGTGCGTATTTCCCTTATTTCATCGAAATGTGGCTGCTCTATGATGTCCTCAGGCAGTGAGCTATAGTATCTTTCAAGTTTTTCAGTTCCTTCATTTATCAGTCCGAGTATCTCTTTTTTAGTGTCTTCATCAAATTCAGGCCTGGCCAGTATCTCCGAGCCCAGTGTAAATGCATTCATGTATGCTCCAAAGCCCTTTCCGTAAAGGGATCTCATCTCTTCATATATAACTTTAAGGGATTTTTTCATGAAACCCATCTTGAAAGAAAGTTTTAAAAAGGCTACTTCAGGTATATGTGGCCGTTTATCTTCTTGTTCCATATCCACTGGTCTTCTGTCACGGCCTCCCTCTTGAGCCTCAGGTAAAGGTCTATCTGGGCGTCGGCGTCGTCGGCGTAATGCACCGCGAGTGCCTCAGGAAGCTGCGGCTTCTTGACAGAGCCGTGCTCCAGCTGACCATGGTGGCTGAGAAGTATGTGCTGGAGCTTCAGCCTGAGTTCGTCAGGGAAACCTTCCAGCGTCTCGAGCTTTTTGGTGAGCATCTCGTATCCCTTTGTTATGTGACCGACCATCATGCCTTCTGCAGTGACGTCTATGACGCTGCCTGAAACCTCGAGCTCCTTCGTCTTTCCGATGTCGTGGAGGAACGCGCCTGTGATGCAAAGCTCCCTGTCAAGTTCAGGGTGCACGCTGCAGAGCGCTTCCGTTATCTTCATGACGTTGAGTGTGTGCTCGAGCAGACCTCCCATGTAGTTCTGGTGGTATTCCATTGCCGCGGGCGTTTTTGTGAATACCTTCATGAATGCGCTGTCGCTGAGGAAGGCGTCTGCAGCTGCCTTCAGATGCGGACTGGCAACATTGGAGAGCATCGATTTTATGTCTTTTAGCATCTCTTGGGGGTCCTTGCTGCTGCTCGCCACGAAGTCTGCTGAATCATACTCTTCCGGTCTGCATTTCCTGAGACCGCCACGTGAAGAGTCTATGGATATGCTGAACTGCCCGCTTCCGGGCGGATATTCGTTGATTGTGCCTGCAATCCTTACAACATCGCCCCTGTCAAAACTGTTATAGATGCGCTCGGTTTCATGTTCGTCCCGGCCCCAGTATTTTGCTGTAATCTCGCCTGTCTTGTCCGAAACCCTGAGCTCGAACCATTTGCCCTTTTTCCCGCCCTTGTATGCCACGGGCGGCTTCTTGAATTTGACAGCAAATGTGTCGTCAATCTGTTCGCCGTTTGCTGAAAAGGAATTTACGTACTGCTTCTTCATGACTTATGATTAAACATTTGATTTAAATAGTGAATTGCACCAGTGTATTCACTGGTGACCTGACCGGTACTAAATGAACTTAACAAGCAGCGGGCTTGTGTGGTTATTCTGACCATATGACAAAGCTGACCTTTACAGCCCTTCCCTCGTAGGTCGCATACCTCTCGGAAGGCACTATTATCTTTGCGTCCGGGCTTATGGATGGCAATGTATTGTTGTACACAGTGCCGTTTATGTCTGAGACCTCGAAATAGTATTCGTAGCCGCCGAGGTCCAGAAGCTGCCTTGTCTTGTTGTGGTCCATGGAAATAAACTGCTCCACCTTCTGCCTGTCCAAAAGTCCGTCAGTGGCCAGTCCCAGAACGATTACATTGCTGCTGTTCCAGTCTTCCGGTATGCCCGGTGTTCTCAAAAGTGAGTCGGATATGCCCAGCGCCCTCAGCTGAAGGCTTTTCATTTCCTGGCTTTCGAATGCCCCAGTGCTCATGAAATTCCAGGCAAAAACAACAGAAGCGAGCGCCCCTATGAATATTATCATTGAAACCGCAAGGTCGAACGACCATACCTGGCCTTTCATATTTCCTCCCCTGTTAACTTTTTGGTTGAGTATCCCTTTAACTGTTGTATTCTCACTATCTTCGCTGCGCTGTGCGCCTTTCTGAGTATGCCCTTAACTTCCTCAATATCCTGGTCATATCCCAGTGCCACAATGTCCGGCTTTTCTTTTGCGACAACCGCTGACATGTCCCTGTCATCACCTATCACAACCTTGTCCACAAACGGAAGCTCACGCAAAAGCTTCGCCCTTTCCCCAGCTGTCCTTAGAAGGCGCTTGCGCCTGGCAACCCTGCTGTCAGCTGCGACAACCACGACAAGGTAGCCGCCGAGGGATTTTGCCTTCTCAAGAAAATGTATATGGCCGGGGTGCACCATGTTGAAAACCCCGCCGGCAAGAACCCTGTCATTCATGCCCATACTATATCCTTTGTTCCGTTATTTATATCATCTCAGATAATTCTTTTTATGGTCGGGACGAATCCGGTGTGGCGTATAATAGCTGAAACGCTGCCGGTAATAATGTTTTTTGCGTTCATAGAACTCTTCACAGGAGGCTTTCTCGGGACATTCGTCAACGATGAGCTTTCCCTTGCGCCGGGGCTGCTGATAATCGTGCCTGGCATACTGGGACTGAGGGGAAACATATCATCGGCTCTCGGGGCAAGGATTGCATCGGGGCTGCATCTGGGATACATCTCCACAAGGCATATAAGCAAGGGTCTGAAGAAGAATATCGAAGTGAGCATTGTGCTGAGCGTGTTCCTTTCATTCGTACTTTCAGTGCTTGCATGGCAGATGTGCCATTTCATCGGCAGCGTCTGCATGCCGCTCATGAACTTCGTGCTCATATGCGTCCTGACGGGCTTGATGTCAGGCGTGATACTATCATTCACGACATCAGGAATAGCAATAATAAGCTACAGGAAGGGGCTCGATCCTGACAATGTCACCCTGCCTGCTGCGGCGAGCATCGGCGACATAATAACCATCATATGTCTCATCATTTCCGTTAACTTTGTTGTGGGGCTGGGGCTATGATTGACGTTAAAGAAGTGCTGGAGGAGAGCCTCCCGGTGCTCACCATATGCGCCGCAATAAGCGTGCTTTCAGGCGCGTTCCTCGGCGACAACCAAGAGCTGTTCAGGGCGCTTCCGGGCATACTGGTGATAGTGCCTTCCTTCATAGCAGTCAACGGAAACATATCGAGCGTCATGTCAAGCAGGCTTTCTTCAGCTCTTCATACAGGACTCATAAAGCCTCATTTCAGGGGCAAGGGCGTCCTGCGCGTAAACATATTTTCTATGATTCTGATAGCCTCTGTGGTTTTCACTGTGCTGGGTTTTGTGGGGGGTGCGATAAACTATGCCATAAGCGGCGAAGCCTTCTCAGTGGAGGTTTTTCCCATGATAACGCTCGTTGCCGGACTAGTCACAGTTTCCATACTGCTTGCGGGTTCAATACTCACAAGCTACCTCACATACAGGCGCGGGCTTGACCCTGATAATGTTGTTGTGCCCATACTCACCACAGTGGGTGATTTTGTGGGCATTGTGGTGCTGCTTTTAATAGCGGGAGTGGTAATCTAGAAAGTTATTTAAAGCGGCTCGTTAAATCAAAATAAGGAGGAGTGGTGACAATACCCAAGTCCGAATACAAAAGCGAAAAGATTCTTGAAGACATTCTGGAAAAGGATAAAAACGTCGTTGACCTGATTGTAGAAATGAAGAACATGGTAAACCTTGCCATAGCTTTGGGATTCTCGGCGCTCATCATAAAGGATAAAAAAATAGTGGACAAGATACACGAGCTTGAGGAAGAGATAGACGTCCGCCAGTACGAGATAGAGGCCGAGTGCATGCTGGCAACGAAGACACCCAAGGACGCACTTGAGCTCACATCCGTGCTCAGGCTTTCAAGCGCCATGGAAGACATATCCAATGCCATAAAAGAGCTCATAGACTCCGTATCGAGGGGCATACCCATACACCCAACCATACTCAGGGGCCTGAAGGATTCCGTCGAGGTTGCCGATTATGTGGAAGTCAAGAAGCGCTCAAAGGTTGTGGGCAAGACGCTGGCGGAGTTCACTGACGGCAAGGTAAGTGTTCTTGGACTCAAAAGGAACGAGAAATGGTCTTATCTCCCTGACAAGAACGATGTCATATCCCCGGGCGACGTGCTCATACTCTCCGGAAGGAAGAGGTCTGTCGAATCCGCCAAAAAGAGGGTTTAGGGTTTTTTGGTTTTTTTCCTTTTATGCGGAGGGTTGACGAACGGCGAGGGTAAAACCCTTTCCGAGCGTTGCCTGAGTATGTGAAGATAGATGCCGGCAGCAATAAAAATGGCAGAAGCCGCGACAACTGCAACTGTTTCTATCAGTTCCACTTAATCACCCAAGTTCTCTGCGCTTCCGAGATCCACAACTGTCACCTTCTCGTCGCCTGTGCCTTTTCTCTCAAGGGAGTCCATGTCCCTTCTTATTTCAGCATTCCTCTCGGAAAGCCTGTCCACCTTCCTCTCGAGAAGGTCCAGCCTTGAGACGACTTTTGAGAAGTCCGATACGCGCTTGTTGGAATCGGAAACGCGCAGCTCAAGCATGCTTATCTTCTTGTTGAGCTCGGCCCTTGAATTCAGGAAGGCCTTCACGGCTGTGCTGAATTTGTTCCCTTCTTCTGTCTTTGTGCTGTCTATCTTTCCTGTCAGCGCGGAAAGTTCTGAAAATACCTGGGTCTTGAATTCGCCGAACTGCTTTTCAAAAGACTTGGAGCGCTCGGCCATTCTGGCCATGTCGGTCTTCATGCCCTTCATGGAGGAAAGCCCCCTTGATATCTCGTCTTTGTCTTTGATGACCTTCTTGAGCCTGTCGTTGAGCGAGGCCTCTATGTTGTCGGCTCTCTGCTTGAGGGTGGATTCCATGAATTTTATTCTCTCCTGAAGCTTGTCCTCCATGGCATCTGTCAGAGACTGTTTTGTTTCACTAAGGTCGCCGAGCTTTATCTGAATCTTCTCAAGCTCGGAAAGCTTCTTCTGCATCTGGGAAATGTCAGAAGAAAGTTTCGCCGCGGTCCTGGCCGTTCCTTTTGTGTCCTTCTTCATGGCATTGAGATCGAGTGTGGTTTTTCTCAGTTCCTCGTCAAGCCTGGCGAGCGCAGCTGCATTGAACGCGGTGTCTTTCTTTATTGAAGACACATTGAAGTCTATCTTTTTGTCAATCGCGGAATCGACATCCTCCATTCTTATGCGGTTGGAATCAACATCCTTTCTCAATGCAGTTATGTCCTTCTTTATGGTACCAATTTCCTGAAGGTCCTTCATTAGACTCTTTGACAGCTTCTCGATATCTGTTATCCTCTGCTTCAGGCCGTCTATCAGCTTTATCTTTTTGCGCGTTTCTGCATGCACAGACCGTAAAGAAGACAAGTCCTTCTTCAGCCCCGAGATGTCCGTGCCTATCCGGGAAAACATATCATTGTTCCTTTGGACGATGCCGGTTTCAAGTATCTTGAGTCTGTCTTCAAGGTGCCTTTCAAGGACATCTGTCTTTTCAACCAGTTTTTCTTCAATGAACTTGTCGGCTCCGGTAAGCTTCTTGTCGAGGTCGAGTGTCTTCTGCTGGAGGGCCGCCATCTTGTTTTCTATGGATTTGAGTGATTCCACACCCTTCACAAGCCCGGCCTTGACCTGCTCTATGTGCTTTATCTTTGCCTCAAGCTTTCCAAGAAGTTCGAGCTTCTTTCTGTTCTCCGCTGTGCTTTCCCTGACACGCTTCATCCTTTCGTTCTCTGCCTCTATGTCCTTTTTGAGCGTCTGCAGGCTCAAGGCAAGCCTGTTTATGGCTGAGTCATGGTCCTTGAGCAGGCTTACCTGCTCGTCAAGCGTTCTGTTGACAAGTGATATGCCTGAAGTGAACTTGTTGTCGACTGTGTTTACTGAGCTGTCTACCCGGCCTTCGAGGCCGTCAATGTGCTTGGACAGTCCCTCAAGCCTTTCAGAAATGTTGTTCAGAGCGCCCGAGAAGCCCTTATCAGTTTTTTGGCTTTGCTTTATGCCCTCAGATGCATCGCTTGCGGCTTTCGCTGCCTTTGCGAGCTGTGAGCTGAACTGAGCCAGGGATTTACCCTGCTCTTCTAGCCTTTTTTCAAGCTCAGAAATTTCATTGGAGAGTGCCTCTTTTACAGATTCTATGGAAGCCTGTGACGCGCTCTCCTTCTCCTCTGACTTGGCAAGCCTTGAACTGAATTCCTCTGTCTTCTTGGACAATTCCTGTATGGCATTGCCGTGTTCGTCCACTATTCTCTTTATCTCTTCTGCAAGAAAACCGTAATTCCTGGCAAGTTCCTCTTTCTCTTTCTTGAGGCCGGCTATGCGGCTTCTCACCTTGCTGAAGTCCTCCATCTCATTCCTCCAGGTCCTTAAGAAGCTTGCCCATCTCTGTCTTGTACTCCTTCTTGAGTCCCACAATCTCGTTCATCAGGCGGGTGAGCTTCTTCTCAAGCATAGAAAGCTTTCTGGCATTGGATTCAGATTTGACGGAAGTCGAAGAGGAGGCTGATGAAATCTCTGATACCGTCCCGGACAGCTCGCTGAGCTTTGCGTCAAGCTCTGCCTCCTTTGCTGCAAATCTCTCCCGTTCAGCTGCAATCACATCCTTGAGTTCCGACTTCAGGCCAGTTGAAATGCCTGCCATGTCCTTTGAAACCTTCAGCGCCTCCTTCTCTATGTTTGACCTGACCTTTGCCGAAAGCTTGTCCATCTCATTCATGGAAGAAGCCATCCTGGCTTTCATGCCTGCAATCTCCTGTTGAAGGTCTGTGACAACAGCTCCAAGCTTCTGGAGGTTCTTGATTTCTGTTTTGAGGACAGCATTTTCTTCCCTGAGTGTGTGTATGTCGTTCTTCAGGTTCTTCCTGACATCATTAAACGAGCGGACATTCTCACTGAGTATGCTTGATTCCGCTTTTTCAAGCCTGCCCTGTATGTCCTTTTCCATAGCCTCCATCGCATTCCTGAGCTTCATGTCGTCCTTCTCTGATTTGCTCTGCACTGCGGCGTTTATGGCGTCAATCTTTGCGTCAAGCGCAGCTATTTCCTGCTTTCTTTTCTCCGTTTCGGCAGCAACCTGCTCGAGGTTAGCTGAAACGCCGAGAATGTTCTTGATGTCCCTTTCCATCAGCCCTATCTTTTTGTCTGCTTCCATAGAGGATTTTTCTATGCCCCTTTCGAGGGACTTTCTCGTTTTGGCAAGCTCGTTCTTCATGGCAGTTTCTCTGCGGATGGTCATGTCTCTCAGCGTATCTATCTGCTCGGCCAGCCGCGCCTCGGTTACATGCATCTTCTCGTCAATGGAGTTGTCGCGCTTCATGAGCTTTTCTGTTTTCTCGTTGAATATCCTTTCCATCTCTTTGGTTGTTTCCGAGTTGGATGCTATGCCCGCCTCAATGGCAGCTATTCTCTTGTCAATACCTGCTGAGAATGATTTCATTTCCCTGCTGAGCGCAGCCTCGTCCTTCTTCACACGAGCCTCGGCCCTTTTTTCAAAAGCGGCAATCTCCTTCCTCATGGATTCGAGCTCCCTTTCAGCCGACTCCCTGCTCTTTTCAAGCTCGAGTTTGAGCCCGCCGAGGTTCTTCTCGTCAGCCTCGCGGAGCTCTGAGGAAATCTCAAGTATTCTCTTCTCAACGTCCCCCGAAAGGGTCTCCATACCGGCGGCGACGTCTGCCTTGGTGGATGCCATCTGGTTTTTGAGGGACTGGCTGAGCCTTTCCATCTCTATCCTTGTCTGTGTCAGGTTGGACACAGTTGTCTGCAGCTTGCCCTCAAGCCCCTGGATGTCTCCCTCGAACTTCCTCAGTGCCTCTATGTCTTTGCCGAGAATTATGCTGCGCTCCTTGAGCAGCTCTATCTTTGAATCAAGCTTTTTCTGGCCCGCGGAAAGTTTCAATGCAAATTTCTTTTCCTGCGAGGCGTTGGACTTCTTTATGATATTGTCGAAATCTGCCTGAAGAGCCAGCAGCCGCTCCTCCAGCTTCATGTCGCCTTCCTGCGACTTCCTGACAGATGCCTTGAGTGCTCTCCTCAGCTTCTCACTGTCTGCCCTGAAATCCGCCGACAGGGATGCTATCCTTTTGTCTACTTTCGAGAGGTCCTGCTTTACTGTCTTCTCCATCTCGGCAAGTGTGTCAGCGAGCGACTGGTCAAAAAGCCTGAGCTTCTTTTCCCGGCTCTCAATATCGTTGAGCCGCTTTGTCACCGGATTGACCTGGTTGTTTATGAAGTATAAAAGACGCTTCCCTGCCTCACCGTAAACATAGGATGCCTCCTTGAGCTTGTTGACGAGATATTCGTTCCTTGCCTCAATTGTCCTCTTTTCTTTCTTGAGTTTGTCGGCCTCAGTCTTGTACCTGACGGCATCCTCCCTGAGTCTTCTGAGTTCCGACTCGACCTCCCTTATCTCGTCCATAACATCACTTGAATTCCTTCAGAAGGTACGCTATCCTCTCCTTCTGCTGCGCGAGTTTGCCTTCCAGCCTCTTCTTCTCCTCCGCATTCTGTGTTATTAACTTCTGAAGTTCCTTCTTCTCAGAGTCAAACTTCTGGTCGAGAGCCTTCTGGTGCTCCTTCACCTCGTTGAGGTTTTTGAAAAGCGCGTCGACCTTCTCATGAAGCTTCCTCGTCGGGACCGCCCTCTCATCTATCTCCTTTATCTTCTCCTCAAGGCCGTCAGCCCTTCTGACAAAGAACTCGCGTATCTCCGTTATGTCCTTGGTCTTGTTGTCAAGCTCTGTGATGATTTCTTTGGGTGTTTTAAGCTTTTCAATCTCGTCCCTGAGGTCGTGCAGCTTGTCCTTCAGCATGTCTATCCTCTCGTCAAGCTTTTCGTCTTTCTCCTCAAGTTTTTTCATCATGTCCTCAAGGGCTTCGAATTCACCCTTCAGGGCAGAGAGCGCCGCGATGTCCTGGTGAGCTTCTGAAAGGCTGTTCTCAAGGCTCTGCAGCTTGTCGCTGAAAAGCGTGAACCTGCTCGCGAAATCCTTTCTTAGCTCAGCATTCTCCGCTTCTATCATGCCAGGGAAAATCTCCTTCATCTTTTCGGTCATCTCCTTCTGGACCGACTTGTTCAGGTCTTTCATTATGGTGTTGGTCTCGACGAGTCCCTTTTTGAGGGCAGTTGCTGTCTCCTCAAGCTTGGCTATCCTGTCGTCGAACTTGTAAAGCGACTTTATATCCTTTCTGTCAGCTTTTATTTCCAGAAGAACCTCGGCGAGCTTTTCCCTGACCTTTTCGTTGACATCCTCTACTGCCTTCACGCGCTTTGCGAACGGGTCGATTTTTTCCTCGGTCTCCCTTTTTACAACAAGGGGTATGACCTCGTTCTTCAGGTCGTCCGCATTTGATATGAGCATCCTCAGCCTGTCCACATTCTCCGGTCCGAGCTTCTTCTCGAACTGTTCCATCTTCTGCTCAAGTTCCGGTATCTTTTCTGTGGACTCAAGCTCCCTGTCTATGGCCATGAACCTGTTCTCAGCTTCCTCCTTGAAGGCATCAAGGAGTGTGGCAAGGTCCTTGAGTGATTTTTTGAACCCGTCCACCTCGTTTTTCAGTTCCACGCCGCCTCCCATTGCCATCAGGCCGCCGGAAACCTCTCCCTTCGCTCCCTGTTGGGTCGCTGGGGCGGGCTTTGCCTTGGCCTCCTCAAGCTTCTCGCTGAGCTCCTTCAGCCGCTTGTCGAACATCTTCTTCATGGTTTCGGCGACTTCCTCTTCACCCTTGCCCTCTTCCTCTTTCTTCTTGTTCATGGCTTGTATGGTCTCGGCCAGCTGCTTTATCTGTGATGCTGTCTTCTCCTCAAGCTCCTTTAGTTTCGGTTCGATGTTTGCAGCAGCCATCTGCGGCATCATCTGAGGCGGAACCTGCTGGGGAGCATTCTTTGACTCCTTCACCTCATTGGAAAGATCCTCTATGAGTTCGGCCAGCTCTTCCTCCTTCTTCATTGCCTCTTCCTTCTCTTTTTCAAGCTCCCTCATGGTTTCCTTCTGGGTCTCTATCTGCTTTTTAAGTTTTTCAACATCAGACTTCGAGGCTTTTTTCTTTGGCTTTGGGGATTCATCATCTTCTGCAGGCTTCGGCTCTTCCGTTGGCTGCTGCGCTTCTGGCGCAGATTCGGCAGTTCCAGGCTGGGCCGCAGGCTCAGATTCGGCACTATCAGGTTTGGCTTCGGTTTTCTGCTGCGCTTCATTTGTTGCATTTGACGCAGCTTCTGCACTATCAGCTTTGGCTTCGGTTTTCTGCTGGGCCGCAGGCTCAGACTGTGCACGTTCAGGCTCCCCGAAATTCTTCAGGCCGCCCAGTCCCCCGGCCCCTCCTGAGCCGGCCTCAAGAGCTGCCTGCTCTTCAAGCTTCTTTTGTTCTTCCTCGAGTTTATTGTCATCCTTCTTCTTTCCGAACATCACTTACCAAGCTCCTCTATGAGTTTTTTCGTCAGCTCCCTCTGCTTCCTGAAATCCTGATGAAGCTCTTCCATATGCCTTTCAAGCTTCTGTATCTTCAGTGTGAGGTCGGAGTCTGCCATGTCCTCCGGTCTTATGCCCACGAACTTTTCCCATATCTTCTCAGTCGGGAGCTCGTATTTTCTTGAATGAAGAACATTGAATTTTCTCAGTTCATAGACCAGGAAAACTACAGAACCCACAAGCAGTGCTGACAAAATTATGTCTATCATGATATCTGTGTTATAATTGGTTAATCGCTTAAATAAAATAGTATGTTATGCACGTGTTCTTCCGAAGCCGAAAAACCTTGCTATCCTCGAGAGGAAGGTCTCGGGAACATATTTCTCCCCTATGAGCTTTCCGGCAAGTTCAAGGAAAGCCCGGCTCGCAGGCGATTCAGGGTCAAAGGACACAACAGGTGTCTTCAGGGCAAGGCTTCTCAGGACATTCTTGTCCATTGGCACAGTGCTTATTACATTCAGTTCGGAAAGCTGCTCAACCTCCTGCACGCTGAGCTCATATCTCTCCTTGCCTACCATGTTAAGCATTATGCCGAGCGGCTTGGTGTTCATCTCAAGGGCAACCTGATGGCATTTTATTATGTCCATTGTCGAAGGCACGAATGGCGTGGATATGAAAAGCACCTCGTTGCTGGCCCGCATGGTGGCCATGGCCTCGCGTCCCATGCCCGGCGCGCCGTCAAGAAGCACTATGTCGGCATCTTCTGAAAGCTTCTTTATGACACGCGAAAGCCTGCTTACGTCCACTCCCCTGAGGTCCTTAAGCGACAGCGAGGCCGGAATTACCTTCAGGTTCGGAACGTGGTAGTCGTATATGGCTTCGTGTATCTTCGACTTTCCGGTGAGCACCTGGTTGAGCGTGACGGGAGAATAATACATCCCAAGGTAAAGGCTGAGATGGGATGTCGTTATGTTGCAGTCAACTATTATGACCTTCTTCTTGTAATATGAGGCGAGGGCTGTTCCCAGATTGGCTACGGTTGTGGTCTTTCCGACGCCTCCCTTGCCCGAAAGTATTCCTATAACCCTTGTCATTATCCAAAACCTGTTTATTTTTTGATGTTTTTGATTAATTAAACTTCCCGTGCATCACCACTTCAAGTTGCACAGCAGTTTGGTCAGTTCCTCCTCGCTGCTGAACAGCGCCGGAAAGCCGTCTGAACCTCCGATTGTTGAATGAAGCTCATACATGTAATTAAGCAAATCTGCCCCTGTTCCGAGTGACAGTGCTGTGGCTATCATCTTTGACACTATCTCAGCGTTGTACTTTTTGGAGAAGGCTATCATGTTCGAGAAGAACACGTAAAGGAATACGTGCAGGAATATATATCTTCCGTATGTTCCGAGTATGTCGCGGCTGCCCCTGTAGAGTATCCTCAGGTTGGAAAGCTCGAAGAAGTATTTCCTGTAACTTTCCATGAACGGCTGGACGTATTTCCATTTCTCTTTCACAGCAAGCTCCGGGGACCAGAAGCCGCCCAAGGTTTTCTCCTGGCCGAAAAGCCCGTAGATGTATTCGGGTATCCATTCGAACCTTGGCTTTATCCTGTTGCCCACTATGTCTATGTACCTCTGCTCTTCCATCAGCCTGAAAAGGGGCTTTCCCAGTCCCGCCTCGTTGTGATACAGGTAATTGGTTTTGATGTCCCAGATGGTCTGTATCCTGAAGAGTGATATGCCGTCCTTTTGTCCGGCGCAGCTGAGCCATATCAGCCAGAAGTTTTTGTAGTCAGTGAGCCTTTCCTTGACTTTTCCCATGTATTTTATTATATTGTATGAACCTATAAAAATATCACCGTCTGTCTACATCCGGAAAAATGGCTGCCCTTGCCAGAGGCTCGGAGGTGTTACATGGATTTATTTCTTCAGGGACGAAAAAAATAGTATGGACATATGATATGATAGATACTATTATAAACATATAATGCGGCGCTAATATGCGGTCCCGCCGAGCGCTTTGAGCTTTTCGATGTTTCTCTTGCGCAGTTCGTTGTAAGCCGTCTCTGAAATGATGCCCTGCTTGAACTCCCTCTCGAGAAGCGAAAGAACCTTTTCTATCTTCTGTTTCTCCTCTTCCTTCCTTGCGGCAGCCTCGGCATCGAAGCGCGTCCTTGACGCAGACGGGCCAAGCTCAAGGAGCTCCTTGCCCGTGCTGAGTTCCGGGCTGCGCTTCCTGAACTCGAATATCTTTTCCAGGCGCTTTTTGTATCTGTTTGCCACGATTACCAGTGCCAGCACAACTATGGTCAGCAGGAGTATGAGTGTCAGCATCCAGTCCGGAATCTCTATTATGGTCGTTGGCTTCAGGGGCGGGGCATTCCTGAGCAGCTCCCTGCCCCGGTCAAGCAGCCTCCAGCCCGTAGTTACGGAATCAAGTGCCTCATCAAACATGCGTGCATCAAGATAGCCCTCGGTGAGTTCTATCTGGTGTTGTATCTCGCCTATTATGTCCTTGACCCTCGAAAGGTCCTTCTCGCCCCGCTTCTCTTCGACGTCGACATCCTCTTTGAATTCCTCGAATGCCTGCTTGAGCTTCTTGAGCTGGTATCTCACGAGATCCTCGCGCGAGCCGAACACTATGATGGACGTGAGCTTCTCGTCGTAGGCCTCGTCTGAGCTGGCGTTGATTGTTCCGTAGTACTGTCTCGCCTCAGTACCGGGAGGCACGAATATGTTGAAGGTGAATATCTCCGTCCCGCCAGGATTGAGCAGAGGCAGCAGCTTCGGCGTCACGTTGTACCAGCTGTCGGGTATGCCTTCCAGAACTACTTTTACATTGTGGAGAACAGCCGTGCCTGTGTTGTTCACTGTCACCGATGGGTACTGCGTCCAGCCGGTTTCAGTGGTTATCTCTTCCGGATATTTGCTTATCTCTATGGACGGGACCGGCGGCGGGCCTGCAGGCCCTGCCGGCGCCCCTCCTTCGCCGCCCCCGCCGCCTCCCGGCGGCGGACTTGGACCGGATGGAGGTGCTTCTGTGGTGTTGAAATACTTGTAGGCAGCTGCCTTCTCAGTGCCGGAATAGGTAACCACGAATGTTATCTTGGCTTCTCCGAGATAGCTTATCCCCGAAGGGTATATGCTGTGCGTTATCTCTGAATTGGCAGGAACGAGAACCGTGTCAAGGCCTTCCTCAAGCGACTGCCCGGTATCCCTTCTGGTGAGGTTCCACTGTATGAATGCGTCCTGGGAGTCGTCGCCGGTGTTCTCTATTACAACTGTTATATGGAGTTCCGGTATACTGGCGTCAACAATGTTTATGTCCCTGACATCGAAAGGCCCTCCGACAAGTCGCGTGTAAATATCCTTGGTTATTGTGTTGCTGTCCTTGGTTATTGTGACTACCCAGCGCCAGTTGCCCTGGTTCGAAGATGTGGAAGTATTATAGTATCTCAGGTACCTGCCTGTCGAAAGCTTTGTCATGCTCTGGTTTGAGAGTATGAGGTTGTCAAGCGGGTCGTAAAGCGAGACCTCTATTGTGTCCGGGTCTATGTTGCCCACACCGTCTGTAACAACTGCCACAATCTCCAGCCCGTCGGTTGTGCTGGTCTGGGCAGGTGCCTCAAGGTCGAGTGTCAGCATCCCGGGTCTTGTCTGCAGTACAGTGAAGTTGACAGTCGTGCTGTTGTCAACTGTCATAGAGACAGCCGAATCGTAGAATTCTGAAAAGGAGTTGATGCTGTATGTGCCTGTGACGGAGTCTGAGTAGAGGTCGAATATGGGGTAATAGTCCGGCTCGCCCTGGCTGTTGGTCGTGAAGTCAGCGTTCTGCATGAGCACAAGCCTGCCGAGTGGGTCTGTGATGTTTATGCTCACATTCGTCCCCTGAAGAGACAGCCCCTCGGCATCCGTGACTCTGTAAAGTAGCGTGCCGCGCTCGCCCTGATAATATTCTCCTGTCTGTCTTGTCGTGGAAAGGTTGACAACAAGCAAAGTGTATGCATAGAAGCTTGAGTTTTCGGTGTCGTTTAGACCGGCATTGTCCTCTGCATATACCTCTATCGTATAGTTTCCCCTTTCCGTTGTGTCGCCCCATGTGCCGTTCACCGGGTCTGTGGGATAGAACTCCTGATAGGTGTAGGGATCTGTGGACGTGCCGACGCGCCTCATTTTTATCTTGTCAGTGCCGCCGCCAGGGCGTTTAACAGTCACAGTTGTAAAGTTTATGCCGTATATGCCCGCCTGGTCCGTGACATAGACAAGGATTTCAGCGCTTCCCAGCTGAGGTATAAGGGAAGGCGTGAGGTTTATGCTTATGAGTGGCGCAACGAATGGTGTCAGAAGGACGCTGAAGTTCCTGCTCGCCGGCTGGCCGCCGGCTGCGGTGACATTGTAGCTGGCGTTGTAGAATACAAGCGGATCACCTGTGACATTGTAGAATATCTGGAATGTTGTGCTTGTCTGGTTCTCGAGCTGGAAGGATGTCAGTTCAGGCCATGTGTTGTTGTTCTCGCTCGTGCTTGTGGCAGCCGGGCTTATGCTGAATGAGATGTTGACGTTGCCTGTGTTGTTTATGGTTATGTTGCAGGCCGTTCCGTTATCCGGGCTTTCGGGATGCTCGCAGCTCGCGGGGTTCAGCACCCATGTCCTGCTTTCAGGGACAGTTATGTTGAACTCTATTGTCTTGTAGCCGCTGTTGTTCGTGGTGACATTTATGTATCCGAGGTATGTGCCGTTGGGATAGCTGAGCGGTATGCTTCCCGTGACATTGACTGTTATTAACTGCCCGGGATAAACTATGCCGTTCTGTGTCTGTGTCACATTCGGAACTGCTGTAAGATTGAAGTTCTTGAAGTTTCCCATCTCGTCGCCTATTGTTATTGTGACATTCGTGACGTTGTCATTGCCCGTCGAGTTGAGGGTGAAGTTTGCTATGACACCGGAGCTGTTGTGCTCGAGTGAGCCTGCGATGCTGTCCTCAGGTATGGTGAGATTCACATTGGACAGGACTGTCACATTGACTGTGCTTGTGTTTTCCCATGTCCCTATTTCAGGGTTGAACCATAGAACTGTCACATTTACAGTATAGTTTCCTGAAGGCGTTCCGTTGGATACTTCTATTGTGAATGCACCGGAGCAGTTGCCTCCGGACAGCACATCGCCGCAGCTGTAAGGCGTTGTGTTTGATGTGGTCAGCAGCGCATCAGAAAAGCTAAGGGTGACGTTTGTTGCAAAAGCTGTTATGTTGCCGGCATTGCTGGTGTTGAAGCTGACCGTGAAGTTCTCGGCTGTGTAATAGGTTATGTTTTTGGCTGTGTAGTTTTCCGGGCTTATGTCAAGGGTCATGTTCGTTCCGGACACTGTGATGTTGAACTCAAGTTCTTCATAGCCGTCGTCTGAACTCGTGACGTTGAGTGTGCCTGTGTAGAATCCTGTGCTGTATCCGGACTGAACATCAAGATAGACCTCTGTGTTTTCCGAAATGCCTGCGCCAAGCCCGGAATAGCTCGGCGGGACAAACGTGAATGTGAATTCCGGCGGGAAGCCCGTGACTGTGAAGTTGACTTCAGAAAGCGGCGCGTTACCAAGCGATTCGACTGTCAGGTTTCCTATGTTTTTCTGCACGCCGGATGCCACAAAGCTTGTTATGTTGGTTTCAGGCACATCGAGTATGTAGGTTGGGTTGACTGTCACGTTCATGGATGTCTGGTTCTGCTCATGGGAACCTACCTTGTTGTCCCACTCAACTGTCGCGTTTACTGTGAAGTTGGCTGGAGCTGTAGTTTTCAGGACTGTTATATTGAAGTTGATGATGCACGACTTTGATATGGGTATGTCCGGATTGCCTTCGCCGTCATCACAGAAGGCTGATGTGGCGTTTGCTGTCATGTTGGGCGGTATCTCTATGCTGACAGAGGCATTGAACGCTGTTCCGTTTGCTGTGTTGGTGGAGTTTACCGTCAGCATGAAGCTCTCGTTGTCTAACCATGTGACATTCGTTACAGTGTAGGAAGTTGGGGAAACCTCTATGTCCACATCAGTCTGGGTCTCCTCTGCGCTGAAGTCGTATGTATCGGAACCGTTGTTCCCGTCCTTGCTTGCGGTGCAGTTGAGTGTGAAAAGACCGAAATATCCCGGCGCCGTGAAGTTGACGTCATAGGTTCCGTTGTTGAGGTCCAGTATGTTCTCCTGAGCGACGTCATAAAGCTTGCTGGCTCCCTGATAAACCGAGCAGTTGACCTGGGCTCCCGGATGCCATACGTCCTGCCTGTAGTTCATTACCTTCACCGTGGCATTGACCAGCCTGCCTACGTCGCCTGTCGGATTCGCTATCTGGGTGTCAACGAACAATTCGCTGGTGATTGTGAAGTTCACTGAGGATGTGTTGGCTACGCTGTCGTAGGCGTCAAATATCAGTGCGGTTGCTGTCCAGATGCCTGTCGTTTCTGAAACAGAGATGTTGAAGAGGTTTGTGAATACCATGTCGCCGGATGTTTGGTCGCCGTGCGTGCCGTCGTCGTACATGCTCAGGTTTATGTCATCAGCAGTTGAAGGCGTTCCGTTGTTCAGCGTGACGTTCACAAAGCTCGTGAGGCCGTAGGGGTCGTAGCTGACGTTCACGGTGAGCAGCACTGTCTCGTTCCTGTTGTAGTATGCGTGGTCTGTATCTGTGCGCGAAAGCAGTGTCTTCGGTTCCCCGACCTGCTCGGTTATGTTGTACGGACTTTTGACAGCGTTCTTTATGTTTATGAACTCTGTCGTTCCGCCGCGTCCGAAATAAGCAAGCAACTTCTGTATTATGGACTGGCCGGGACTTACTGTTGTGTTTGAGAGCTCTATGCCTATTCTGCCGCCTTCGATGGAACTGTTCGTGGAAAAGAATTCCGGAACCGTTTCGTTGAGGTTCACTATGCCCGTTATTTCAGTGCCGTCCGAGAACAATGAATACCACGAATATGGGTCTGTTTCGTTGCCATCATATGGATTGGTCGCGGGGCTGGAACCTATCCCCTGCCAGCCCCTCACAATATCGAAGGCCAAGGCGCCGGCCTCTGTAGAGTTTCTTGATATGGTGTATCCTGCGGTGTTCGTGAAGTTCTGCTCTATCTTTATCCAGCTGCCTGTCTGCTCTGGTCCTGCCTTGTTGTAAATATAATATTTCTTGACCATGCGGCCCTCGCCCGTCGTCAGGCTCGTGTTGCCGAAGACTACCTCGTCTCCCTCCATTGTTATCGTCGTCCTGACCGGGCCGTAAACAATGCTCACATTGCCTCTGAAGTCGAACGTCAGGTTGTCGGTCCCGTTTGAGTACTGGTTGTACTCCACTGTCTTCTCGTCATCGTTGGCAACGAAAAACGGCACAGGCTCAGTGGGGCTGTTGAACTTGACCTGATAAATGCCTGATGTGTTCTCGCTCCTGTTCGTGTCTATCCTGATGTCAAGCCGCGTGCTGTTTATGTGTATCTCGTCTCCTGAAAATGCATATGACAGGTTTGTCTGGTAGCTTGGCGCGGCCTTTGCTCCGTTCTCGGTTGTGTCGAAATAAACGAAAAACGTCCTCACAGCATTGCTCTCAGTCGTACCGTTCATTATGAAAACCAGTGTGCCGAAGGCGTTTGATGTGCTGTCGTAGGCATATCCTTTGTCGAACTGGCTTGGCATTTCATGCAGAAGCCCGCCTGTGGAGTTGTATTCAAAAACTCTTGTGGAGTTGTCGTCAAACGTGCCTGTGAAACCCAGTTGGTTCAGGACATCTGTGAAGTTTATGTCCCTCTCTATGGGCCAGTTGGTGACATTGTAGTCGCCGTTCTCTATTACCAGCTTTATCCTGTAGTTCCACGTATTGTTCCACCAGTCAAACCTGTAGACATCTATGACGTCAGTTGCGTTTATGTCGCTGTCATAGCCCTGCGAAGAGCCGTCGCAGTGCACATTCCAGTCATAGCTTCCTGCATCCGGGAATGTCCTTGTGTATTCGTAAAAACCGCTGCCGGAATTGTAGGTCATTGTAACCGGGGTGCTCCACGACCCTGTTGTGTTGAACTTTATCTCGCAGTAAACCCCGCCGCCGCTTATGGGATTGCCGCTTGCAGAACTGGTGTAATTGGCATAGAACGTGACGTCTTTGTTTATGATGGCAGGCACGGAGCCGCCTTGCGTATCCTCCGTGCTCCAGATGCCGAGCTCGGAATTGGTGCCGGAAACAAATGTGTAGAAACCTGTCAGCTGCTGGCCTGAAAGCATGAGAGCCGCGGCTACGGCTGCGGCAATCACTACTATGACCGGTACTGTGCTTTGCCTTGTCATTTTTTCTTCAGCAGCAACTCCTTGCTCCTTTCATATGCCCTTTTGCTGATTTCACCGTTCTCATAGGACTCCCTCAGCTTGGCGAGCATCATGACTCTCGCGTGCTTCTCATCGGCATGCTCCTTCCTTCCGCTGCCTCCTGAGCTCTCAGCGCTTTTCATCTTCTTCTCGATTTCCGCGAGTTTCATCATATTCGCTTCCTTGGCTTTCTGGTATTCTTCATCGCTTATCTCATTGTTCTTGTGGTTCTCCTCAAGTGTTGCAAGAAGCGTTTCTATTTCCTCCTTTTCATCCTGCAGGGGTGAAGTGGCTGCGGCAGGTGCCGGAGAGACAGATGCCTTTGAAGCCATCTCCTTCACCACATTGAGCTGCTCTTTTATGTTTTCAATGTCTGTCTTGCTTGCATAGTCAGCCATCCTTCTTGTAAGCTCTTCTATGTTCTTCATGGTGTCTTCAGTCAGCGATGTCAGCTGGTCCTGCTTGACCTTGTACTCGGCAAACTCGTCCAGTTTCCTTTTTATGTCCACATATATGCTGTCAAGCTTTGATGATCTGGCCTTCATCCTCTCCTCTATCTCCTGTATCTTCTCCAGCTTCTCGCCCACATGCTTGCTGCCCTTCATGATGTTTTCAAGGCTGCCTATGTCTGTCATGAGCCCCTTTATCCTGTTCATGTTTTCGTTAAGCATCTTGCTGCTTCTTTCGAGTCTCTCGAGCCTCGTGTTTATATCCCTCATCTGCTCGTCCCTTGTGGTGAACTCCTTCATGATTCTTGCGGTATCTACCTGGGAAACAGTGTCCTTGAGCTTGTCAAGAAGCATTTCCTCTTCCTTGGACTTCGCCTCCCTCTGATAGACAACGGACCTGACCTCGGCAAAAGTTTCGGAAAGTCTTTGGAACTTCTCGTCGATGATGTTCTTTGACTCCTTGACGCTGTCCATGAGTGCCTTCATCCTCTCTATCTCTGTCTTCATCATTGTGAACTGCTTGTCGTAGTTGCCGACGCTTTGTGATGAGCTGTCCGCAACAGCCTTCGTATCCCTGAGGGCATTTTCGAGTATCTCGAGCCTGCGCTCAAGCTTCTTGACGCGCTTGTCAGTTATCTCTACGTTGGCTGTATCTATGACATTTCTGAGCTTGCTCTCAATCTTCTCCTCGAGCAGCTTTATTATCGCATCAGCCCTGCTCGTGTCGCTTTCTGTTACTCCTGCTGCTTTTTCGTGTCCTGCAGGTGCGGGAGCCGCTGTGGTTTCGTGCACTGGAACAGATGACGAAGGCTGTGCTGCTGCCGGCGCTTTTTCTGTGGGAGGTGGTTTTTCCGCTTCAACAGGGGGTGCCTTTTCACCTGTAGCTTTTTCCAGCTTCTCAATCTGGTTGTTTATCTCCTTAAGCTTTTTCTCATTCTTCTCCTTTACCTCCCTGTATGTGGAATCCGGGAGGGTGGCATCCCTGTAAGAATCCTCTATGGAAGAAAGCAGCGCCTCTATCTCATCGCGCTCGGAAACGAGCTCGCTGAGAGACTTTTTTGGCATTTTTTCTGGCTTCTTTTTCTCCTGTGTCTCGGGTGGTTTCCCCGGAGCTGCATCAGAGGAGGCGGGGGTTTCAGCATTCTTTGTCTTTTCCGAAGGCGCTTCAGCAGGGGGGTTTGCATCAGCGGATGAAGTCTTGGGGGATGCCTGTTCAGGCTGCGCTTCAGGTTTCTTGTCCAACGCAGATTCGGCACTTTCAGGCTGCGCTTCGGGTTTCGGTTCTTCGGTTTTTTGCTGAGCCGCAGGCTCAGACTGTGCACTATCAGATTCGGCACTTTCAGGCTGCGCTTCTTCTACTGCATTAGACGCAGATTGTGCCTTTTCCGGTTGAGCAGCAGACTCAGATTCTGCACTATCAGGTTTGGCTTCGGTTTTCTTCTGGGCCTTTTCGGGCTTCGTTTTCTGCTGTACGTCAGGGCCTGGGCTTTTCAGCTTGTCCTCCTTTGCTGATGCTTCAGGACCTGAAAGCATGCCCAGAAGCTTTTCTTCGAGCTTCCTGTGAAGCTCCCTTTGCTCTTCACTCATTTTCTTTTTTTCCTTTTTCATTCTTCTTTACCCCCTACATGTTCTTCATCCTCGTCCTGACCGATTCCATGTAACTCTCGGCCATTGTGAACAATCCCTGTTTCAGTTTGTCGAGAGCCAAATTGAGTTCGACCTCGACATCACCTGTCTGAACGCCTTTCTGCTTCATGGATTCAAGCTGCTTCTTTATGGCATCTGCCTCCCTGCTTATCTTTATGTATTTGTCAAGCTCCTCAGATGTTAGCCTCTTCGTGTCGTGGAGCAGCGGCCTGAAGGATACGAACCATGGCTTTCCGTCGTTGTATGCGGCGTTCTGCACAAGTCCCGTTCCTGTGACAAGCTTCGTTATCTTTGATGCGTAATCCGGGCCGTATTTGGTCTTGACCCTGTTTATGTCACCCTCGTACTTGGTCCTCAACTGTATCTCCGTGGATATGTTCGCCCTGATGGCTCCCTTGAAGTCCATGAGCACCTGCGATATCAGGAATATGCCTATGCCCCACTTACGGAACTCCCTTGCTGCCCTCTCAAGAACTATGTAGCCGCCCTTTCCGCCGTACTTCGGTAGCAGCCTGTGGACCTCGTCGTATATCATGAGCATTTTCATCTCCCTCGACTCGGGCAGCCTCATCGCGAACAGCGACTCCACTGTATTCCTCACGAACTTGTCCATTCCGCTCGGCGGAAGCTTTTCTGTCACAAGCACCGTCATCTCTCCCTTCTTGCTCATTATGTCTTTCCATGGTATGACCTGCTCTGGACTTTCAATGCCTATTATGTTTACCTTGAAGCCCATCGCATCTTCAGGCTTCATGCCGAACTTCGGATACAGGTCAAGCATCGCCGGATCCTTGCATGCCCGCATGAATCCTGTCCACTGGGCTGTCGGATCTACGACAACCACAGGCACTCCCCTCTTGAGAAGCTCTTCTGAACAGACCTGAGCTGAAACAGACTTGCCTGCGCCTGTCGAACCGGCTGCTATGCTGTGGGTTGTGAGGTCATCCAGCGTCATGTATGCCTTTATGTCTGTTTCAGCAACCTTTCCCACGAGCATCGACCGGTCTCCTGCTTTCGGAAGCTTGTTGACATCCATCGGGAAGATGTACCTCGTCTTGGCCTTTTTCTTTTTGCGGTATTTGTAGTAGAAGCTGGAGCCGAAGTAATAGCCAGGTATGATTGCAAACAGCAGCGCGTATGTTATCCAGCTGCTGAATATGCCCCTTATTATCTTGAGCGGCGGGGCTATGTATAGGACATCGAACGAGTCTATAGCATAAGCCTGCTTGGTGCCGTTCCAGTACGTCACATTCACCTCAAGGGAATACCTGCCTATGGGCGTGTCATCTGGAACGAATATGGTTTTCTTGAATGTTCTTACATTCTCCATGCCAAGTGTCTCCTGCTCCCTGAGAACTATTCTCTCTGTGTCGAGGTGCCTCATCTCATAGGTGACCACAATGTCGTCTATCTTCGCTGTCTCGCCCATGTTGAGAAGAGTGAGCTCAAGCGAAAGGTTTGAATTGGGTTCGACTGTCTTTGTCAGCGCCTTCACCTTTACGTCAAGCAAAGGCTCCTTGGGCTTCTGGACCTTTACGGTTATCGGGGTGACATGCGTTATGTTCATGCCGCGTATCCTTGTGACAATGTCGCCTGTGTAAATACCCTCCATTGTGCTCGGAAGTGTGAAGACCTTTATCTTGATTGTGCCTGTGGAGCTTCCGCGTATGTCGATGGTCGGCTTCTCTATCATCACGAGCTCCCACACATTTCCGCGGACCTCAACGTCAGCTGTTATGGTCCCGGCAAGGTTGTTGTCTATATCTATGCTGTGTATCTCGTGTTCACCCGGCCTCAGTGTAACGAATATGAGCTGTGAATCTATCTTTATCGGAAGTCT
This sequence comes from Candidatus Aenigmatarchaeota archaeon, assembly GCA_021163005.1. Classification (GTDB taxonomy): domain Archaea; phylum Aenigmatarchaeota; class Aenigmatarchaeia; order QMZP01; family JAFGSV01; genus JAFGFG01. The sequence goes on from JAGGXP010000037.1 coordinate 29,518, forward strand.
CGGCGCCGGCGGCGATATGGCTCCGCCTCCGCCGCCTCCTGCTCCGCCTCCGCCGCCTCCTGCTCCGCCTCCGCCGCCGGGCGGCTGCGGCGGCTGTGTAACCTCACAGTCCTGCGGACAGTTTCCTGAGGACTCACCGTAATCGTTTTCGCATTCACCGTTGCCGCATATGTATTCAGCCACGGAATATGCTCCTGTCAGTTCAGACAGCGGCGCAGTTATTGTTTTCTGGGAAAGGCTGTAGTTCGTTCCGGAAAGTCTCGTCCAACTGTCTGCGCATCCCGAGCCCGTAACCCAGTTGCTGCAGTGGTATATGCCCAGAATGTCTGGGCTGACCATGTCTCCCTCATACGAGGAGTAGTTGAAGGAAAGCGTGGCGTTGTCGAATGTGAATGCGAATGTGTTGTTGCCTGAGGTCATGTTCTGGTTGGCTTCTGCTGTTATGGCCTCGAAAAGGCCCCTTGTGTTGTATCCAACGAGGCCGAGAACCTTTATCTTACCGAATGTCAGCGCGTTCAGTGTGTCGTAAAGTATGTCAGAGCCGTAGATGTCCAGTGTCTCGTTCCAGAACTTCACATTGAGATCATAGGTTCCTGCATCTATCGTCTGGTTGTAGTAGCCGTTGTTAGTGGTGAAGTTGAAGTACCATCCTGCGTCGGTGTAATGAAGGCTGTAGTCCACGTCAAGCGGCGGCTTCGGGTCTGCTTCTTCCTCGTCATAGTTGAATCCATGGAATAGTATCAGCACCGACACTATGAATCCCCGGCTTGTCTTGTTCATATTGCCGGAAACGTCGTACGCAGTGGCGTTGATGACATAGTCGCCTGTCTGCGAGGTGTTGCTGAACTGGCCGAGGTAGGTGTAGGTGTCGCCCGTCCTGCTGATGAACGTGAGCGGAAGGTCTTCCGTGAAGCCGGCATGAGTGACTGTAGCGCTGGCGTTCTTGACGCCGCCGGAGTCTGTCACATAGACGTATATGTCAGTTGTCGTGTTGGCGGACACCTTGGGTGTGACGCCTATGCTTATCTGCGGCGGGGTGGGGTCCTGATAGACCACGGATTTGTATTCCGTGTCCCAGTAGAACAGGCTTATGTTCGTGCCGTTCATGGTGTAGTTCGCCGAGACGTTGAGGTCATAGGCCGTGCTCAGCGGAAGGTTGGGCGCGGTGAAGTTGAATGCCCAGTGGCCGAGCTGCTGGCTGTTAAGCATGTAGTCAAGGTAGGCATTGTAATATGCCGGCACCACATCGCCTGTGGAGTTCATGAGTGTCAGGTTTATGGTCTGGTTGCCGGGAACAGTGAAGTTGACGCCTGCCGCAACTGCGTCAACTGTGTAGTTGCTGCCGTTTGCCAGTGTTCTCGTGTCCTCCAGCTGGATGCCGTTCACGGTGAGGTTGAAGTATATCTCTATTCCGTTGAGGTTTTCAATAGTCAGGTTGAAGTATTCCAGGTATCCCTTCTCCACGATGCTCTCGTTGGTCTCGAATCCTGTGTCATTTGCCACAGCTGTTTCCAGCATCTTTGACTCGTTGACACTGCCGTTGACAAACCATGTCGTTATGTTCAGAGGTGTATCTGTGGTTCCGTCAGACAGCGTTGCATTCCAGGCAACGCTCTCGTTTGGCAGTATGGCCGTGGTCCCGTAAGTGAGGTTCACGTCAACCTGAACTGTCTTGTTGGAGGTTATGTTTATGACAGGCTGGGCTTCGGTCGGCGAGAGTATGTTTATGAAATAGGGGTGCACTGTGAGTATGAGCTCTGCGCTTCTGGTTATCTCGGTGCCTGCGGTGTTGTTGTAGCTTCTGTAGTAGGCCGTTACATTGGTTTCGCTGTATACGACCGGCGCGGTGTAGCTGATGTTGACATTCACGGGAATGCCGAGATATATTGGCAGCGTGCCGTTCGGGACTGCGCTGAAGTAGTCGCCGTCTCCTGGTACGGGCGAAATCCACGTGTCAACCACTGTCGGGTTCACATTGCCCGAATTGCTCAGCGTCACTGTGCCAAGCTCACCGGCAGTGCCCTGTATGACATCGAGCTGGAGCAGGTTTGGTGTCTGAGTCCATGAAAGATTGGTGGGTATTCTCACAAACAGATCCGTGGTGTCGTAAAGCCCGCCGTCCGCTGCCGCCTCGAGGAGTCCTGAATAGGTTCCTGCCGGATAATCAACAGGTGTGTATATCTCTACTGTCACATCTGCTGTCTGGCCCGGTTCTATTGCACTTATCTTCTGCGGCCCGAATATGCTCGTGAAGTTTACGCAGGCCTCGCCTGATACACATGAAGACGTTATATTGGTTATGTTGGTATTACCTGCTGAGAGAATGGTCATGGTGGCGTTGCCGTATGTGATGTTGACTATGCCCATCTGGACGGTGACATTGTCCTCTATTATCTCTATCAGCGGGTTCGGCACGACCACAACAACAGCCTGCTCAGTGGAATTGGATGTGCTGTTGTCTATGTTGGTCCAGTAGGAGGTGAAGTTGAGTGTGTAATTGCCTGCAAGAGTGCCGTTGGGCACTGTAAGATTAAGCGGCGTCGGCACGCTCGTATTCCTGTATATGACGCTGTAGTTGAAACTGTCACCGCTGAGGTTCCAGCCTGCCGGAGCTGTCACGTTGACCGTGACGTTGTATGCGCGCGCATAGCCCGTGGTTGTGCTGAAGTCAATAGCCAGCATGGTCGAGTTGTGGATGCTGACGTTCTCCGCATAGTAGGCAGTCGCATTCGGGATGGCCAGCACTGTGGTGTTCGCCACTGCAGTGGCGTTGACCTCCTCGCATCCCATCACGCCCTCGGTGTCGTTGGCACAGACCTTGAATGTGTAGAGCCCCGTGGTGTTCGTGGAATAGTTGAACCAGTAGTAAGAGCCGTTATTGCTCATGGGCGAAGTCGTGACGTTGCCGTCCGGCTGCGTCACGTTGACCCACGCGTAAACGACCTGCGTGTTGTCAGTTATGGTGGCGCTGACAGTCGTGTTCTCGAACAGTATCTCGAAGTGGTCCGGGTCTGCCCTCAGGTCGTTGATGTAAGGCGCGGGATTGGTTATGTTCAGCGTGAAGTTTATGTTCTTCGAGGACGGGGTGCCCGGCGTGCCCGTGTCAGTGTCCCATGATGTTATGACGACGTAGCCGTCTATGAGCCCCGTCGGGGCGTTCGCCGGTATGTCGTATCCTATGAACATCTGGCCTGAAACCTGGCGGCCCACATCAACCGGATAGATGCCCAGCAGTGTGTTGTTGAGCTGTATGTACTGCTGGGCAGCGCCGCTCCTGTAAAACGTGAGCGTCAGCTGCACATTGCCTGTGTTGGTGTAGTTTATCACTCCCAGCGTGCCGTTGGTGTCAAGTGGTGTGAATATCGTTCCTAGGCTGCCCGGCACAGCTGTCCAGCTCCTGTTGGTGAGCACGGTTATGTTCAGCAGAGCCTCGTCAAATGCGGCGTTGCTGGCATTCGCCCTTATCTTCGTCCAGTAGTCTCCAGGAGGCTGTCCCTTCGGAACCTCCACATCAAGAGTCACAGTGAAGTTGTTTCCTTCCTGCACGTATCCCTGATAGTCTGGATTAATACCGAGTGTGCATTCGGGGCAGTCCGTATGCAGGTTGCCTCCTATGTCAAAGACATTCACGTCAGTGATGGGTGTGTTTCCTGTTGAGGCCACTGTGAGGTTGCCAACACGTGTGTTTTCCCCATGCTGGACATCCTTATGCAGGTAGTCCTCGAGTATGTCAATAAGCGGGTTGGATGACACTATGACATTCACTATATCCTCTGTGAAGTTCTGCGTCTGGTCTGGGTTTGACCAGCTCGCATTGACATGGATCTGAAGAAGCCCCGGCGGCGTCTTCGCCTTGACGACTGCCTCCACCTCGAAGTAGCATGACTCATTCGCGGCCATCTGTCCGCAGGTATAGTTGGTCAGCGGCGCACCGGTAGTTGCATTCCTGAATGTCACCTGGTCCGTAGACTCGTAAATGTCCACAAAAACGTTATACGCATTGGGCGGTCCCTGATTTGTGAAGTTTACACTCATATTGAAGACATGGTCTTGTGTCTGGGTTATGCCGTCCGCTATTTCAGTGTCAGGTGAGGCGTTCAGGTCAGGTGTTATTTTTCCCCATACCGTGAAGTTGTAGAGTTCCGAAATGTTCAGGTTGTGCTCGTCGTACGGGTCCCATGCATGTATCTCGACAAGGTAAAGTCCTCCCACAGGCGGATAGTACTGGGCCCTGAAAATGTCTTGGCTTGTATTGGTCATGTCAAGGAAGAAAGACGTGCCGTTCGGGTATGTTATGTTCGCCTTTACTTCATAAACCATGTAGTTGTCTGTGACAGTGGCTGTTATATTGGTGTAATTCAGGTTGGCCTCTATGCTGTAGTTTGGTATGACGCTGACATTGTATATCTGCGGCGGCTCTGTATCCTGTATATATATCAGTGCGTCTGCATCCGTCGTGGATGCGTTGTAAAGCAGCGTCTGGTTGTCGGTTATGTTGCACTTGAAGTTTATGTCTGTCTTGCTTTCAGGCACCCATAGCCTTGAAACATAACCTGTGCTGTTCGTATATTCCGTGCCGTTGTATGTGTATAAAGACTGGCCCTCATACTTGTACCATATCTCTACTGGATAATTCTCTACCGGTATGCCGCCGTCGTCGTCCTCCACATAACAGGTGATGTTGAACGGAACCGGATACGGCTGTGTGCTCAGGTGTGGCGGACTTCCCCAGTAGACGCTGGCAGCTCCAGACACAGTTATAGTCACGTTCTTTGAAACGCTGTCGTAATGAGTCTTGGTTGCAGTGCTCGTGATGTTCTGCGTACCCGTCGTCATTGGATCGGGGTCTATATACTGCTCTTGCGTGCCGGCTCCGCCGACTATGGTGAGCGGGGAGCCGCTGTTGTCATACCATGTCACGAGCGGGCTCAGGCTGCTGTTGCCGTTCTCGTCCCATATGCTTACATTACCCAAGAACCAGGCAAGGGTCTTCGATATAAGAGAGCCGTTCGCCGGTTCTGTGATGTTCATGTAGAGCATGCCTTTCACTTCAACTGTTGTTGTATTTGTTTCCGAGGGCTCGTTCGTTGACGGCTTTGTGGCATTCATGTAGATGACATAGTCCTGCGGGTATATGCTGTCTCCTGGATTGAACAGGAAGTAGCAGTAGCCGTTGCTGTCAGTGGTGCAGTTGCCAAGATAGCTTGTGGAGTTGTAGAAATGCACAACTGCATTTTCAGCATAGTCATTCGGCGGCGGCAGGTTGGCATCCTTCACCCTCGGCCTTATGTGCGTGGCATTCGGCGAGAATGAGTCATTCCTGTAAATCCATGTGTAGTTCTGCCAGATTTCTGCTATCTTCAGTGGCCTGTGTATTATGACAGTGGTCTGGTTGAGCCCGAAAGACACGTTGTAGTAAAGTGTCGTGTTGTCAGTTATGTTGCATGAAATGTTATGCCCGCCTGCTGTGTCGGTCTGGGTGTCCCAGAGCCACGTTGCTATTCCGGCGCTGTCTGTGTGGTTGCTGAGCTGCTGGATGCCGTCCTTCAGGAACGAGACCTCGTATCCTGTCAGGTTCTGCCCGGTATTGGCGTCCTTCACGTGGCATGTGACTGTCACCTCGTCGCCGGCCGATGCCTCTGTGTTGTTCACAGGCGAGATGTAGTCAACAGCCGCCCAGCCGTAGACGAGCACATTTGTCGTGTTTGTGTTGCCGTCGAAATACTGCCTGCTCGTGTTAACCCTCAGTATCTCAGGGCCGAGTGGGTAGTTGTAAGGCACCTGCCACGTCGTGTCGTATCCCGATGCTACCTGCGACCATGTCTCATTGTACCATGCAACACTGGTGTCATTTACATAAGAACTGCAGTCGTCCCTTACAAAAGCCGAAAGGTTGACTGCCGTGTTCCTGTTAATCACAGTTCCTGAAGAAGGCTGCTGGAGACTGACATACAGCTGGCCGTACACGACAAGGTCCTCGTCTGTTGTGGTGTATTCGGTTTCGTAGCAGACATCGTCCGTCTCGCCGTACCACTTCTGGACGCCTGCTGTCGAGTTGCACGTTGGATTGTAGGTTACCTGACAGTAGCCGCCTGTCGTGGTATTGCATGGCAGACTTGTAAGCCCGGGAAGGTATTGAAGGTAAGCATTGGATGTGGCATTGGCAGGCTGTCCGGAGCCATCAAAAATCGTGATGTTCACTGTCTGGTTGCCGGGTACAGTTATGGAGGCGCCTGCCGCAACTGCGTCTGTTGTTGAGTTGGCGCCTGCCGGGATGCTCTGGTTGCTCGCCACCTGAAGGCCGTTGACTGTGAGGTTGTAGTATATTGTAGTGCCGTTGAGGTTCTCTATGGTGACGTTGAAGTATATGACGCTTCCGCTGCCTGTCACGGACTCCGTGTAATTCACCCCTGTTCCCGAAACTATGTAGACAAGATATGCATTGTACGTGGCATTGGCAGGAACGCCTGAAGTGTCAAGAACCGTAAGGTTTATGTCCTGCAATCCCGGAAGCGTGAAGGATGCGCCTGCCGCAACTGCGTCTGTTGTTGAGTTGGCGCCTGCTGGGATGCTCTGGTTGCTCGCCACCTGAAGGCCGTTGACTGTGAGGTTGTAGTATATTGTAGTGCCGTTGAGGTTCTCTATGGTGACGTTGAAGTAGGATGGTGTACCTTCCTCAGTTATGTCCTCACTGCGGTTGAATCCGTCATCAGTGCCTGTGTATATAATCTTGGAGGTGTTCAGCGCACTATGCATGAGTGCTGACGTGTAGTAGTCTCCGTGCTGCTTTATCCATACCAGCCCTGAAGCGTCGACAGGGTAGACACCAGCATCGTCGTCCTGTATGCGGAACGTGAGTGTTGCCTGAGGCGCTCCCTCTCTCCTGACTTCATCGCTGCTATTGGTGTCGTCTATTGTTGCAGTTATGTTGTCCGTCTGCAGCGTCAGTTCCATAAGCCCTGCGTAATATTCTAGATATGCATTGTATGTGGCATTGGATGCGCTTCCTGATGCATCCATGATTGTGAGGTTGATTGCCTGGTCTCCGGGAAGCGTGAAGGATGCGCCTGCCGCAACTGCGTCTGTTGTTGAGTTGGCGCCTGCCGGGATGCTCTGGTTGCTCGCCACCTGAAGGCCGTTGACTGTGAGGTTGTAGTATATTGTAGTGCCGTTGAGGTTATCTATGGTGATATTGTAGAAGCTCATCGGCGCATTCTCGCTGACTGGATGGGTATAATTGAGCCCACTCTCGTTCTGGGCTGTCTGGATAGCGCCGCTGTAGTATTCCCCGGTTTCATCTGTGAAGCTGGAAACATCTGTCGTGTTGAATTTGAAGTATGCCAGCGGCCCGTTGAGATAATCCTGGCATGTGAACTGTATGTTCATATGCCCTGTGAAATACTGTGGATACTGCTCCGAGCATATTGGCGTCCACGGCAGCGTTCTCGAATGGTAGGCAGTAAGCGACCATGCCTGTGTGTCAAAGCTCTTGAGCACAGTTATGTTGTTCTCATTCTGGTCCTGGTCGTCTATGCACATATAGAAGTCGTACTGCTCTCCCCAGCCGCCTTCATAATGGTCTATGTGCTGATCGTAAAGGTCCGGTGTGTTGCCAAGGTAGAATGCGTTCGGCTTTGTGGTGTCATTTGTCGCATAATACTGCTTGCTTATTATGACGCGCGCGTCATACCATGCCGGCGGGTATGTAGGCTGCGTCTGCCACGAGCAGTTGTACCACCCGTCACCTTCAGTCTCTGATATGCATGTATACCAGCAGAATGCCCCCGTGCAGGCATTCCTCTTTGCCTGGACAGTAAAGCTGTCCGCATTCAGAAGAGGCATTCCGCATTCGTCAACAAAGCTCGTTATGTTGACCTTGCCGCCTCTTTCGTATGATTCGCCATCCGGCCTGACTATTTCGACGTTCATGTTCGAGTAAAGCTCCCATGTGTAGACGCTTGAATTGGTGTCAGCATAATGAGTGTCGTTTGATATGCCTCCGAGCCAGTAGTGCAGGCCGACATCATAGAACGGTGAGTCAGTGCACTCCGGATCGAAGCTTATGTTCATGTAGCCGTTTGAGGTCGTGATGGACCAGCCGTCGTTGTAATAGGTTCCGTTGTAAGTGGTCCATATGTATCCTATTCCGTCTGGATCAACCGCCATGTCCCTGTCGGTGTCCCATACGAGCAGGCTGAAGTTTATGTATTGCGTGCCTGACCTCCAGATGCTGTCCCCATCGCCGTCCACAAGACTCACAGAGACGTTGTCCTTCTCCACTGTGAAATTAGCGGCTGCTGTCTGGTCAGTGTTTGTGCACGTCCCGTAGTCGCACGCATTCTCGGCTGCAGTGAACCTGTATTCCCAGATGCCCTGGTCATCCTGGAAGAGTGTTGGTACATAAAGTGTCATGTTGACTGTCTCGTTTATAGGTGATGTCAATACAGTAGTGTTCCTTGAGACCCATATGGTGCTTCCGTATTTCCTTGTCTGCAGATTCACCGTGACATTGTCGAGATCCTCGTCCGTGACATTTACTACGAAAGTCCATGTCTCGCCCCACCCTCCTGTGTCAGTGCCTGTTTCGGAATACACCGATGGGACGGAAAGCTCAGGGCTCGTGACTATGTAGAAATGCTGTGGATAGAAAGCAGTTCCGTTGTAATAGAAATCCCTTGAGGCAACGGAACTTGTGTTGTACCATCTTGCCTTGAGACCTGACGTGTTTATCTGGTACGGGTAGTTGCCTGACGTGTCTGTGACAGTCGAATAGCTGTAGTTTGTACCGCTTTCGTGTGTTACTGTTATGCTTATGTTGCTGTATGCTATCTGCTCGCACTGATCCACATCAATGGCATGCCCGACTAGTGTCACGTTCTCGCCGCGCTGGTAGAAATAGGGGTCAAGTGTGTCCAGCGTATGGTTGAACACGCCCATTATGAGCACGCTGAAGTTCTCCCCGGTTGTGACATTTGAGTCCTTGTAACATGAATCCTGATAGGTGCCGCCTTTCCACCTCTGGTAACCTACTGTATAATACTGGCACCAGGGATCAAAATCCAAATACAGGTAACCGCTGCTGTTTGTGGTGTTCTCGTTGAAGTCGTGGTAGGTGTAGTTCTCGCCGTCTGCTGTTACCCAGAATATGCCGTTTACGCCTGAGCCCACACTGGCATTTGCACGGTCCGTGTCGTTTATCAACAGTATGAACGGCGTGCTGGCAGTTCCACCTCTGCTGACGGTGCTGCCATTACCATAAACATATGTTACGAGCACGTCATCCTTCGTTATCGGAAGTCCCGTCTGGTTGCTGGTGTTGAACAGGTTCGTCCCATCATCCAGTTCGAAGCGGTATTCAGTTGCCGGACTTATGTCCCCGCACGTGAAGTCCGTTACTTGAATGAGGCATGTGCCGAGCCCGCCGTACACAGTGGTGTTGCCCTTGTCAAGCCAGGCAGAGCCGTTGTAAACCCAGAGTCTGCAGGAGACATTATCGTACTGCTTGTCGTCTATGTCAACGCTGTAGTTGAATGTCTCGCCCCAGCCGCCGTCGCTGTCGGCGGTGATGCTGAAATTCTCTGCCAGAGGCGGTGTGTTGTTGAGGTATATCCAGTTCCATAGTGTCGTTATATTGGTGTTGTAGTACTGTTGTCCAGAAGTCATCCTGATGCTCCAGTTGCCGCCTTTGTGGAATGAGGTGTCCCACGTGCAGTTGAACCAGCCATCGCCTTCCCTGTTCAACTGCGGGCAGGATTCCCATTGGTTGTCCGGAGAGCCAAATTCAAGGTTTGCAGTAGTTACATTCAGGATTCCCTCATTGCTGCAGTCTGTAGAGACATTGAACTTCACCACCAGAGTGTTCCCTACAGGCACGCTGACGCCTTCCGCGGGCTGCTCTATGTTGTTGTACAGCTGGCCGTATATGTAGGCATACCCATATGAACCCGGGAATGGTGTGTCCTTGTAGCACGAATCGCCGTAAGCGCCCGCCCACCATCCCTGCAGGCCTACTGAATAGCTGCAGTTGGGATTGAAGTCATGATAGAACGAGCCGTTGGCAATGGTTGATGTTACGTTGTCTATTATATATGTTCCGAGGTCGCCGGGTGTAGCGTTTGTTGAGACGCGGAACACTGCCTGAACACCACTCCCGAGATGCTCGTAGTTCCTGTCGGTATCATTGAGGTAGGCGCCAAGCTTCTTGTAGTCATCCCCTGACCTGTTTATTATCGGGAAGACGCCTGTGCCGATGAAATGGGCGACCTCTGTGTCGTCCCTGTAAATGGTGAATGTGCTGTTGGTCTCATTGGTGTAGCCCCATGTATAGGCAGTTGCGTTGAACTTGAACACTTTCGTGGAGCTTGTCTGTCCCTGAAGGTCGGAGCATGTAAAGTTATGATTCTGGAACCTGACCTGCTGGCCGGCAACTGAAGTCACATTTGTTGAGTTCCTCATCTCAAAGCTGCCTGTGACATTTATCAGTAGGGAGACATTCATCTTCTCGCCGTCCTCGTTCTTTATCCAGACATTGAACTCCCAGCTCTCGCCCCAGCCTCCGTCTCCGGCTCCGCCCTGCCAGAGTGTGGGTATGGCATTGGGAGCTGATATGAACTGCGGCACAGAGGCGAGGTAAAATGCGTCAGTGGCTGTGATATTGCTGCCGTTGTAGTAGGACCGGTTGGCCTCTACTGTTATGTTGTGCCATCCATAGTCCCAGTTCTGTGTATCGGGAACTGAGGCAGGCACTGTGCAGTTGTAGTAGCCGCTGCCTTCGTCATTCGCAAATCCTGCGCCAGGGCACCTGTAGGGAGCCACGCCCGTGGTGCTCCAGAAGACGACGTCTGAATTGTTGAGCAGCCTGCATTCATCACTTACATTGGCCCTTATCAATATGTCGTCGACTCCCTTCACAAAGGATTCATACCATGGTGATGTAAGATTTATTATCAGCGGTCCTGTGACAACAGTCCAGTTGTATATGTCAGAATACCTGTCCTGATACCACGGGTTGTTGAGCAGCCTCGCCCTCCAGTAGTGTGGGCCTATCATGTAGCTGCAGTTTATGCCGTCAGGATCAAGGTCATTCGGATGCTGCGCTGTGAGGACTCCGGATGTTGTTGTTTTGTACGCTATCGCAAGGGTTGGTATCCTCAGCCATTCATTGTTAGCGTCGTTCTTGGTGAACCAGAACTCACCGTTTCTAGAGTTTCCGACATCACCTCCCTTGTCAGAGTCTATGAATTTGACCTGCCATGTAAACGAGCCGGAAGAGCCGCGGGTCACTGTGCTGCCGTTGCCGGCGACAATCTCGGCCTTGATGTCATCCTTTGTCAGAGTCACATTCTCCACGGATGTTTCATCATTGTATATGCTGTCTGTGACATTGAACTTGTAATAGATGGGATTGTTCTGCAGGTCGTTTCCGTCGAAGTAGTTGATCAGCGTGAATGAAACGGGCGTTTCGCCAACAGCATTGACTGAATTATTGGAATCGGCCAGCTCCCAGCTGCCGCTTACATTGAGCCACAGGTAGACGGTAAGCGTGTCGTTGTCCTCGTCAGTAACATTGGCTGTGAATGTGAAGTTCTCTCCCCAGCCGAAAGGCACGCCTCCCGGATCTCCCTGAGAGGTAACGTTCGGATATGCAATCAATGGTGTTGTTTCTATGAAGAAGGACGTCGACGAAGTGTACGGTATGCTTATTGCAGATGGATTGTAGTACTGCTTCGAGGTGTTGACTATGGTGGTGTATGCCATCGTAGGCATACCGCTGCTGTTGAATGTGCAGTTGTAGATGCCGTTGCCTGTATGCACGGTGTTGTTGCAGTAGTAGTATTGTCCTGTGTTCGTGCTGAGCATCCTGATGGTTATGTTCTGAGTGTTGAGGTCTGTAATGTTGTTGCCGCATGTATCATTGACCTTTACCTGTATTGTCACATTGGTCCCGCTTCCCCTGAGCAGGCGTTGCCCGGCAGGGTAAAGCAGGTAGTTTGTAAGCGTGCCGTTTATGTTTACAGTGAAGTTTCCGCTCTGCTGTTTGTCGTAGTAGATGTCACTTGCCTTGGCATAAAGTGTTCTTGGGCCGGGCACGTATGAACAGTTTGGCGCGAAGTCGTAAACGGCATAACCGCTGCTGTTAGTAGTATTCAGTGTTCCCCAGTCAAGGATGCCTGTGTCGGTTTCAGCCCAGAACGTCACGTTCATGGTTAACGGCACTGACTGATTGTCAGTATCGTTTATGCGTATGACGATACGCGTGCTTTCAGTTCCGTCAGTCGTTATGTTGACAGCCGAGTTGTTGCCGGCAATCTCCGTCATGGTTATGTTGCTCGGCTCAAGCACAGGTCCGGATATCGTGCTGGTGTTGTATGTGTTGTTTGGCTCTATGTCATTCACA
>JAGGXP010000014.1 GCA_021163005.1 Candidatus Aenigmatarchaeota archaeon
ATCTGAAAGAAAAGACCTTAAACAATTATTATTAAAAGCGAATAAAAAAGCGAGAGATATACTATCTCACAGATTGGAAACTGAAGTTGGCCCTTCTGATGCTCTTTCTTTGATCGGAGATACTATTAAATTGATAAAATTGTTAGAAAATCAGGATACATTTGCAGTTTATTAGATATTTTGCACCCGCCAATATTGCACATAATCCTCCGGAAACCTCGTGTCTGAAGGTCACTGCCGGAATCCCATTATCCTGCTGAGGTCCGCAAGGCCGCCCTTTCTGCTCATGATTTCATTCACTATTGTCATGGACGTCCAGAGAGAGGCAGATGCTATTGTCATGGGCACGCCGACGCTCAGCATCTCGGGAAGAATCTCAATCAGCCCTGCTGTCAAAAAGGGCGGATACGGCAGTATTTCGCCGTGAGCCACGTGCTCGACCATCAGCATGGCCACTGCGCCCCAGAGCATGGCGTTGAGCCACTGTATGTTAAGCCTTTTCGGAAAGAACCGCGACAGCAGTGTTGTTATTATCCCGAGTCCCATAGGAACAAGAAAACACGCCATTATTTACCTCCTCTTTTCAGCGAGAAGACAGCATATGCTTCCCATATTATGAATATCGGGATGAGCATCGCTATGCCGAGAACAGTGCCGTTTGTTATCATGCCTCCCGTAGTCATGTGTATGAACTCACCGCCTTCATAACCGAGAATGTGATCGGTCATTATCATGGCGGAAGCTCCCCAGAGCATCAGCGAAAGGAAGCCGAGCTTGTGCTTTCCGCCGGTCGCGAGCCACACAGCCGTCGCGCCGACTGCCGCCAGGAGCGCAGTTATGAGCCACATATTAACTATAATTTCCGCAGCCCTTATAAAAAGCAATGCCGAAGATTAATGCATGAACATGCTGATGGGCATAGGCAGCGAGATAAACGGCGACGACGCGGCCGGCGTGATGGTTGCGAAAAGATTCAGGAAGGCGGGATGGAAATCCGTAAACTGCGAGACTGTTCCTGAAAATTTTGTGCCAGTTGTCAGGCGGGAGAGGCCCCAAGTCCTCGTCATAGTGGATGCAAGTGACATGGGACTTGAAGCCGGCGAAATCCGCCTGATACCAAAAAACAGGCTCAATTCAGAGACCGACAGCACACATTCCATGTCACTGCGCTTTCTTGCCGATGAGCTGGAGAAGCACGCGGGGCGCATACTGTTCATAGGCATACAACCAAAGGTCATGAACATATGCGGAGAGGTCTCACATGAAGTGTCAAAAGCAGTTGAAAAGCTTCTGGACATGCTCCAAAAAGCGGACTTTTCCCATATAAAAACGCTTTGATGGGAAGCATGCATACTTTTATAAAACTTTATAAACCATTAAGTAATAACAAAAGGTGTTCAGAGACTGAGTCATCTTCGCGATTTTCTGAAATTCTGCCTCGGGCCTGACCTGTTGTTCCTGTTTCCAAAGCGCCTGCGTGTGTTGAACTGCCTTTCTCCCCGTTCGAAATGGACCTTCTGGAAATGCGGCATGTCTGCCTGGACAATGCCGAGGTCTTCTTCCCTGTTTATGCGCCTGAAGTTGTCATGGTCCCTGCTCGTGAGAAGCGTCACCGCCTCCCCCGATTCGCCGGCCCTTGCCGTCCTGCCTATGCGGTGTATGTAATCCTTTGCCGTCTTTGGCACATCGTAGTTGTAGACATGCGTGACGTTCTTTATGTCAAGCCCCCTTGCCGCGACATCCGTGGCCACAAGCACGTCTATCTTTTCCTTCTTAAGCATGTCAAGCGAGTATTCCCTCTTGTTCTGCGTCATTCCGCCGTGTATCTCCATGGCGTTTATGCCGTTCTTCCTCAGGTTCCTCGCGACAGCCGATGTCTCGTCCTTTGTTGCGCAAAAGACAATGGCAAGCCCGCTTGTCTTGTTTCTGAGCAGGTGCACGAGAAGCGAGAATTTGTCCCTCTGGTAGTATATGTCGTAGTAGTACTGCTTCAGCTTTCTTGGATCTACCTGTGACTGCGTGTGTATTATTACGGGGTCCTTCAGATGCCTTTTCATTATACCTTCGATGTCGTATGATATGGTGGCGCTGAACATGAGTGTCTGCCTGTCTTTCGGTGTCTCCCTTATTATCTTTTCCACATCATCTATGAAGCCCATGTCGAGCATCCTGTCGGTCTCGTCAAGGACGAGGAAGCGGACGCCTGAAAGCCTTATGGTTCCGCGGTTTATGTGGTCCAGTATCCTTCCGGGAGTCCCTACAGCCACCTCGGCCTTTTTCAGGCTGCTTATCTGTGGCTCTATGCCGACCCCGCCGTATATGCTGATGGCATTGAGCCGCTTGGCCCTTCCGAAGTCCCTGAAGACATCGGTAACCTGAACGCAGAGTTCGCGTGTGGGCGTGAGCACGAGCACCTGCAGCCCATTGCCCGGAACGACCTTTTCTGCAAGCGGAAGGGCAAAAGCTATAGTCTTTCCTGAGCCTGTTTCGGCCTGGCCGACAACATCGCGGCCTTCGAGTATGTGCTTCATGGTCTTTTCCTGTATGTATGTCAGCGTTTCGAAGCCGAGCTCCTTTGTGCGCTGCTTGAGCTCGCCGCTTATATTCAGTTCATCAAAATCCATATTAACACCTATTCTACCTCAACAACCTTTATCCTGAATTTAAGACTCTTGCCCGCCAGCGGATGGTTCAGGTCCACCTTGACGCCGTTTGGATTCACTTCTTTGACCTTGGCATCGAGGCTCACGCCGTTGGGCATGGTCATGGAAAGCAGCATGCCCGGCTTTATTTCATAGTCCTTTGGAACATGCTCCTTCGGTATCTCCCTTATCAGATATTCCTTGGGCTCGCCATACGCATCCGCAGGCTTCAGCTTTATTGTCTTCTCTTCGCCAACCTTCATGCCTATTACTGCCCTGTCGAAGCCCGGTATCATCTGGCCCGCTCCTGCCCTGAATTCCAGCGGATTTCCGCCGTGCTTCTTCGTGCTGTCGAAGACTGTCCCGTCCTCGAGCATCCCCTCATATTCAACCTTTACTGTGTCTCCCTTTTTGACTTTCATAGTAAACATCCTACTTTATTGTATGCATCATACCTAAAAATGCGAAGGTAGGTCTTTTCTTCACAGAACCTGTGCCTCTGGTGCATCCGTAGAAGCACGGGGTCCTTGTATAGCATCTCCTTATGGCGCACTGCATCTTGTCTTTCCATTCCTTCCAGTTCCGGTTTATGTCATGCTTTTTGAGATCATAGACGGGCGGGAATTCAAGGCATGGGCTCAGCATGCCTTCTGATGTTACCCTGAACGAGTTCTCGAATGCATCGCACTGTCCGATGTTTTCACCTCTAAGGTAGCGTATGTTGTCATCAATGAAAGGCCTGTATATCAGCGGCATCTTCTTTTTGAGCTTTTCCATTTCCTTTATGGCAGCATCCATCTTCCTGCCGAGATGCAGATTCCTGTCGCTTGAAGATGCATAGTTCTTGATGTCGTTGTACGTGTTGAAGGTAAATTCGAGACCGAGCTTTGAAACAAGGTTGTGTATATCTTCGAGCTCCATGTAGTTTATGCTGGTTATCGTGGCATGGACACCACCCCTGAGTCCGGGGTATCCGGAAAGGAGTTTTATGTTCTTCATGACCGTATCAAGTTTGTCAACGCCCCTTATCTTCAGGTATTTCTTCCGGTCAAGAGTGTCGAGGCTCACGGTCACCGATATCCTGCCGGAACTGTTCAGATTATCAAGCCTTTCCAGCGCCTTTTCATTGAGCAGGATGCCGTTTGTGAGCACAACTGTCCTGAAGCCCTTTTTGTCCAGAGTTTTTATGACTTCGTAGACGTCTTTGCGGACGAGCGGTTCGCCTCCCTGAAGGAATATGGTATGTATGCCGAAACGCCTGAGGTCGCTGAAGACCCTGTCTATCTCATCAAATGTCATCTCCTTCTCCCGTCTCTTCCAGATGCTGCACATGGAGCAGCGCGAGTTGCAGCGGGTTGTGAGGTCGAAGACGCAGAGCGTGGGCCTTCCCGTGAACATGTTGAGAACACTTCTGAGCATCTTGACAAGTATCTGTCAGTTATTTTAAATACTTTTGCAAGATTTGGTAATGAGCGATGAAATCGTTTTCAGGCCAATCGGCACGGTCCGGAGCCCATACAAGGAGCCCGGCGAGGCTGTCAGGCAGTCTGTTTCAGGCAATGAGAGGGGGAAGATAGAGCTGCTTCCGGAATATACAGAAGGCCTGAGGGACATAGACGGATTCAGCCATATTGTAGTTGTCTTTGTGTTCCACAAGTCTTCCGGAGCTTCTCTTATGGCCAAACCTCCGGGAGACGGCCGCGTTCACGGAATCTTTTCCACAAGGTCTCCACACAGGCCCAACCCTGTCGGGGTTTCTGTTGTAAAACTTGAACGGATTTCCGGAAGCACGCTTGAGGTCCGTGGCATTGACATGATAGACGGCACGCCTGTAATTGACATAAAGCCCTACATACCGGTGCTTTACCCGAGAGATGATGTAAGGACCGGATGGGCCAGAAACAGGTTCCCGTAGGCTAGCCGATTGATGTCTTCTTCTCTGAGGCGAGAAGGAACTCCTTCGTGAAGCTGAGCGCGTTGACAGGGCATATCTTTACGCATTCCCCGCAGAAGGTGCACCTGAAGGGGTAATACCGTATCTTCCTCGTTTTTGGCTGGAATACAACCGCATCAGCGGGGCAAACCTTTGTGCATAGCTGGCAGCCGATGCATTTGTCCCTGTCGTATGCAATCTCCCCCCTGAAGTCTTCGGGAACCGGGACAGGCGGATTGAGGGACTTCTTTCCGCTTTTGACATCCTCAAGCAGTTTTACGGTGGATGCTGGAGCGCGTTTCACCGGGAACGGGTTGGTGAACGCTTTTCTGAACAGTTGCTTGATGAGCTCAATCTGCATGGTGAGCATCTAAATCGCCTCCACAAGCACGTCAATGCCTATCAGCGTCAGTCCGATGATGGCCGCTGCAGTGGCATAAACCCAGTACATCTTCACTATCTGGGTTATTCTGAGCCGGGGAACGGCGACTCTGGGGAATGTCGATGCAGCGAATATGACAGCGAAGAGTTTCAGTAAGAAGAAACCCGCATCAGCCGCCTGTGCCGCCATGCCTTCAAGACCCGCGTAACCGGAGATGCCGAACGGCAGGAACAGGGCAATGATTACAGAGCCGAGCACCACCATCTTCACGGCGCTGGCCATGTAGAACAGCGCAAGGTTCCTGCCGGAATATTCAGAGAGCAGGCCTCCCGCTATCTCTGTTTCGGCCTCTGCCGCGTCGAAAGGCACGGCTCCCATCTCCCCTGATGTGACAACTATCATCACAGCAAACAGTATGATAAGGCCGCATGAGCCCAAGATGCTTGTCATCGACCATACCGGGACAGCCGAGAATGTCGAAAAGGCGAACGCCGCGCTTCCGGGAGCCGCAACTGATGCTAGCCATGCGAAAGCCACAATTGTAATGGCAAGAGGAAATTCGTAGCTTATCATCGTTACCATCTCCCTCTGCGCCCCGACAACGGCATAGGGTGATGACGAGACGAAGCCGCCGATTACCAGAGTGAGAGAAGGAATGAGGAGCATGTACAGCACGCTCACCATATCGCCGTAGCTCCCGAGCAGCGGCGCCTGGCCGAAAAGCGGCACATACATGAGAAGTGCAAGTGTCGAGCCGAGCGCCACGACAGGCATGAGGCTGAACAGCCACGGCACGGCGTGCTTCGGGACTATGTTTTCCTTGAGCATGAGCTTTCTGATGTCCCTCAGGGGCTGCATCACAGGAGGGCCTGTCCTTGCCTGCATCCTTGCCCCGAGCCTGCGGTCTATCCCCTTGTATATCAGCCCCAGAAGCAGGCATAACAACGCCAGGGGAACCGACATCAACAGGACAGTGGTCAATGTCATTTCATCTTCCTCCTGAGCTCCCTTGTCTTCTGCACCGACAGCCTGTGAAGATGCTCCTTGCTGTAGATGACATCATTTGTACCCGCTTTTACCGCCCTGTTTGTGCATGACATGCAGGGGTCTATGGATGCTGCTATCACCGGTATATCGGCTATCTGCTCGTTCATGAGCAGCGGAACCCATGCCATCATGTTGTTGTATGTGGGAGCCCTCACTTTCCATGCGTAGGGATGCTCCTCTCCGGTCATCCTGACATAGTGAATGACCTCTCCCCTTGGAGCTTCGTGCCTTCCTATGCCGTCTCCCGCAAGGGGCTTCAGCTTTGCGAGCAGCGCAGCCGGCTTCTCCTCCCATGCTATTGGGCCTTCCGGCATCTGCCTGACAGCCCTCTCTATTATCTCTGCAGACTGCTTTACCTCAAGAAGCCTCACAAGCACGCGGTCATACACATCGCCGTGTATCTCTCCGGTGTACGCGTCAGGAAGAACAGGCTCCACATCGAGGTCCTGATATGCTGCATAAGCTTCGTCTTTCCGGACATCCTTCTTCACGCCTGACGCTCTTGCTGTCGGCCCCACGGCACAGGTAGTCAGGGCGTCTCTTTTGGAAAGCACACCTACGTCCCGTGTCCTTGACATGATTACGCGGTCCTTCAGAAACATATCAGCCATCTTGTCGAAGTGGCTGGAATAGAAGTGGGCTGTGTCAATTATCCTCGGGAACTTCTTTTTGGGTATGTCATGCCTCACGCCGCCTATTGTAATCAGGCCTTTGGTTATCCTGTTGCCTGTTATATACTCCACTGTGTCGAGGACATTCTCCCTCAGCTTCCATGTGTAGTGCATCAGGGAGTCAAATCCGAGCTCATGCGCAGCCACACCTGCCCATAGTATATGGGAATGTATCCTTTCAAGCTCTGCGCCTATCACCCTTATGTAATGGGCTCTCGGCGGAACCTCTATCCCTCCTATGGACTCTACAGCACGGGAGAATGATATCATATGGCTCATGTTGCAGATGCCGCATATCCTCTCGGCGAGGAAGAGCACCTGTATGGGGTTCCTTCTCGTAGCCGCCCATTCAATGCCGCGGTGAACCTGGCTAAGCTCGAAGTCCACGCCCGTAACCTTCTCCCCGTCTATCTGCATATTGAGCTTCACGGGCTCCTTGAGCGCGGGATGCACGGGCCCCACACATATGGAATAGGTGTTGTCTTCGGGTTTCATTTCATTCCCCCCTTGCGTGCAGCGTGGACGTTCCTTGCAATCTTATCCGGACCTGTTTCGTCCTTTCTCCACGGGAACACACCCCTTGGGAATGTGTCGTCAAGGAACAGCCTCCTGGAGTCAGGTATGTCCTTAACCTTTATGCCAAGCATTTCCTGCATCTCCCTCTCGGAGATGATTGCCCCGGGTATGAGGTCTGTGATGGTATCGGTCTGCAGGTCATTCTTCGGCAGCATGACGCGCATGGTTATGGTTATTTCCCCTGCCCTGACGCCGTAGTTGACAGTGAAATGATAGAGCAGTTCTATCTCCTTCCCGGTGTCATAGCCCGAGCAGACTGCAAAATGCGGGTCAGGATATGTGCGGCAGAGATATTCAACTGCGCTGTGCAGATGCTTCCTGCCAACGGAAAACCAAATCCTTTCAGCGAACAGTTTTTTCTTCAGGCTGTTCGGCACTTTCTGTATCGTTATATCCTTAATTTTTGAACCAAACTCCTTCCTGAATCCTTTTAGCACACTTTCTGCGTTCATTTCTTTTTCATCTCCTCAAGCTTCTTCCAGGCCTTCACCACACCATCTATTATGGCCTCCGGCCTCGGCGGGCAGCCCGCGACATAAATGTCGACAGGCACAATCCTGTCTATTGGACCCTCTATATTATAAGATTCATAAAAGACGCCCGTGCTGTTTCCGCAGTTGCCTACAGACATCACCACCTTCGGGTCGGGGGTCTGGTCATATATGAGCTTGAGCTTCTTCTTCATGTCCCGGGTGACAGGCCCCGTGACGAGAAGCACATCCGCATGCCTCGGAGAGCCGACGAGCTTTATCCCGAACCTTTCAAGGTCATACCTCGGGGTCATCGCCGCGACTATCTCTATGTCGCAGCCATTGCAGGAACCGGTGTTGACATGGAACACCCACAGTGAGCGGTTGAGCGCTTTTGCTTTCATGGGCCACCTCCCAGCATCACAGCAGCGAGCATTATCACCATCACCAGCACGAACCAGTAGACATAATCGTTGACTATGCCCGTATGAAGCCTCCTGAGCCACCTGAAATACTTTTCCATTGCCGTGAAAAATCCCCAGTAGAGATTTGACGACTTTATGCGGCCTTCCGGTGCCCTGTTTCCGGAATAGAACGGCACCTGCTGATCTGTGCCCTTCCTGAAGCGATTGTTTCCGAATGACCTGATTATCAGAGCCAATATGACCGCTGATGCCATAACAGCCAGCCATGCCAGAGGATGCCAGTATCCGGACGATGTAACAAGCAGACCTGTCATATCACACCCCCTATGTATCCTGCCTGGTTCAGCAGTGCGTGCACGGCCGGCCTGACAAAAAGATTCATGACAGTGTCAGGCGCCAGGCCGAATGCTATTATGAGAACCGCCAGTATGCCCATGGGTATCCACATCACTGCGGGGACCTCGCCCGCCTTTTTTATGCTCCTGTCAGCAGGACCCGTGAATGCCGAATAAAAGACCTTCACGAATGAGGCGAGAGTCAGTATGCTCACGAGCATAGCTATCACAGAGAGCAGCGGATTGAACATGAACACAGACTCGTATATGACAATTTTTGATGCGAAGCCGTTGAACGGAGGCAGCCCCGCGATAGAGAGTGCCCCTATTATGAATAATACTGTAGTGACGGGCATGGAATGGGCAAGCCCGCTCATGTTATTCAGGTTCCTTGTGCCTGCCCTGTATATTACCGCGCCTGCTGTAAGGAACAGCAGCCCCTTATAGAGCGCATGGTTTATCACGTGGAACAGCCCGCCTTCCATCGCGGAGATACCGAAAGTCTCAAGCGCAACGGGGCTGGAAAGGACAGCAAGCCCGACGCCTATGCCCAGAAGCATGTATCCTGTCTGGGAGACCGCGTGATACGCCATCAGCCGTTTTATGTCTTTTTGGAACATGGCCATGGTGACGCCTATGAACATGGAAAGCATCCCGAGTGTTATCATGCCCCAGCCCATGACAGCAGCGCTCAGCCCGCCGAACAATGTAAACGCTATCCTGAAGAGTGCGTACAGGCCCGCCTGGCTGGCCACCACAAGAAATGCTGACACAGGAGCCGGAGCTTCGCCGTAGGAATCGGACACCCACATGTGCATGGGAACTGCCCCGCATTTCAGCGCAAATGCAGCAAAAAGAAGCACAAGCGCAATCCTGTCAATGAAGGAGAACTGTATGGCGTCTGCGAGGCCCGCTATGTTGAGAAGGTTGTACTGGCTGTAGAGCATGCCGGCTGCGAAGAGCACCATGAGGGCGCCTATTGAACTGACTGTCATGTATTTGAAGGCCGCCTCAGCTGATTCGCCCTTTCCGTAGTATCCTATCATTCCGGCTGATGATACAGAGAGCAACTCCAGGAAGACGAACATATTGAACAGGTCTCCTGTTGTAACAAGGCCTGTCATTCCTGCTGTCATGACGAGCAGGAGGGCGAAATACTTGTCAAGGCTTTTCCTGCCTTTCATGTACCTGAATGAATAAACAGAAACCACGAAAGCCAGCGTCGTGGATATTACAGCCATGAATGCTGAAAGCGCATCAATATGAAGCACTATTCTGACAGGGAATCCGGCAGGCGAGGCAAGCGACGGCACAGATGCGCCAAGTGTGTAGATGAAACCGCCTTCTGCTGAAGACCTCTGGAACATCAGCCAGGACATTATCTGCGTGAATACAACAGCAAGTACGACGAACGCATTCCTCGCAGCCTTCCCGAGCTTTGCGACAAGCGGTACAGCGAATGCCGCTGCCAGCGGAACAGCCACTGCAAATGCTGCCGAATGCTGATAGAATAAGACTGCCATGCTCATTGCTTCAGCCTCCTCTTTGTTGTGTCAATGCTGCCGTATTTTTCATAAAACAGAACTGCAAACGAAAGCATCAGCGCTGTGACAGCTAGGCTTATGACTATGGATGTGAGTGTCAGCGCCTGCGGTGTGGGCAGGGACATCCACGCATTCCTGGATGCTGTGAATATGGGAGCTGTGGAGCCTTCCCTGTAGCCCATGGAGACAAGGAAAAGATTCACCCCGCTGCCTATGACGCTTATGCCCATCACTATCTTTATCATATTTTTCCTGAATACAACTGCCGACAGGCCGAGAGTGACAAGCGCCACGACTGCAAGCATCTGCGCATCAATCATGTTTCTCCCTCCTGTGCAGCATAATTGCGAGCATGACTGCCGAGAGTGCGGCGAATACCTCGATGCCGACAGCGAAGTTCATTATGGGTATCACGCCTCCTGTCTCCAGGTATCCGGGATTGGGACCGTATGAAACGCTGCTGCCGAATATCCATCCGTGTCCTGCAAGCACATTGGCAAAAAATGTGCTCTGGAGGCCGACAAATGCCATGGCTATGAATGCCAGAAGCCCGATGCTCTCAAACAGCGAAAATGCATCCTTTTTGCGTGCGTCTGATTGGCTGAGACCGAATGCCGCTATGAGCATGGCCACAGCTGTCGCCATTACAGCGCCTCCCGGGAAGCCGCCTCCGGGTGTGAGATGCCCGTGGAGTATTACATAGAGCCCGAATATCATCATGGGGACTGTCATGAAGGCGCTTACAGTCTTCACAATTGCGGACATTTCACTGTTCATTTCTTTTCCTCCTGAAAAGCAGAATGACACCACTTGCCGCTGCGAAAAGCACGCTCGCCTCTCCCAGGGTGTCGAACCCCCTGTAATCGAAAAGTATGCCCGTAACCACGTTGTTTGCCCCTGTTTCCTCCTGACTGCTCTTTATGAAGTAATCGTCCATCTGCGTCCTTTCCGGTGTTCCGACACCGTGCATGTACATCGCTCCCGCCAGCAGGAAGCAGAAAAATGCAGCCATTGTGAGATGCCTAAGTGCCTTCATGTTCCATCCTCTCCGTCTTTTTTATAGCTGCTATGTAGATGGCTGTCGAAAGCCCTGTGCCTACTGCCGCCTCAGCTATGGCCACATCAGGTGCCTGAAGCAGGTAGAATTCCAGTGAAAGCATGAGGCTCATTGCGCTGAGGTATATTACAGAGGCCAGCAGATCCCTTCCCTTGAGTGCCATGACTGCTGCCGCGATTATGCCTGCCGAAAGCATCCAGTGAACAGCATCAATCATGAGCTTTCCTCCTTAAGCATGTCCACAACTGCATTCACCGGCTTCACTCCGCTTCTGTGGGCAGCCCTCGCTATTGCATGCGCCCCGGTAGGGTTGGTGACCATAATCATCACCATAACAAGGAATGTGTGCAGTGCCATTGACATGTACGCCGCATCCCCGGACATCCACCTGAGCGCACTGTAAACAATCACGCCCGCGTAAATGAACATGGAGCCGAATGTTGTGCATTTCGTGGCTCCGTGCATCCTCGTATAAACATCAGGGAATCTGTGGAGAGCTATGGCGCCCATGAACTGGAAGAACAGCCCAATGCCCAGAAGCGCATAAACAACCCCGCTCATTTTCCTCCCTCCAGGTATTTTGAGATGAACAGCGTGGCGACGAATGACAGCATGGCGTAAACCAGCGCAACGTCTATGTAGGTCACCTGGCTGAAAGCTGCGCCAAGGACCACAAGCGATGCTGTGACAAGCGTGTTTATGGTGTCAACAGCAACCACCCTGTCAGGTGTTGTCTTTCCGAGTGCAGCCCTGACAAGGGCTACAAGCACAAGCACTGCGAGAACCGCGGCTGCTGCCGCAAAATCAGCGGGCATCATTCTGTTATCCTCCTCGCCCATTTTATGAAAGAGCCGCATACCTCTTCGGGTTCGGGCTTCCTGTTCTTCAGGTTTATGCAGTGCACATAAAGGCTTCTTCCGGGTCCGGTGTCAACTGAAAGCGTCCCGGGAGTCAGCGTGATGGAGTTTGCAAGAAGGGCCAGCCCTCCGTCGTTCTTCAGCCCGGTCTCTATTTTGACTATGCCCGGATTTATCCTTCCGGTAATGACCCTGTATGCTACGTCAAGATTGGCCTTCGTGAGGTTCCAGAGAAACGGCCCGAATGCATAGGCCGCAAAGATAATCCACCTCATCGGATTGAGAAAAGTGAATGAGTGGAAGCTCAGATGCCGCCCTGTCAGCCGTGATGTGAGCGCCGCCGACAGTGCCGAAAGCACTATGCCGGCCGCCAGTTCAGATGAGCTCCATAGAAAGATGCTTCCTGACCCTGCTGTAAGTATTAGATACAGTACAAGCGAAAACACAAAAGCTACAGTGAATGCCGCCATACAGATTATTGTGATTTTTGCTTATATTTATTTTCACTACCACTGTGTATGCCTGAAAGGGCAGAACACT
Organism: Candidatus Aenigmatarchaeota archaeon; assembly: GCA_021163005.1. GTDB lineage: Archaea > Aenigmatarchaeota > Aenigmatarchaeia > QMZP01 > JAFGSV01 > JAFGFG01. The sequence goes on from JAGGXP010000014.1 coordinate 12,480, forward strand.
AAAATCAATAAAAAATATTTAAAAGAAGAGCGTTCGATTACTTGCTGATGGCTTGGACAGGGCATCCTGCGATAGCCTCATCAACGCATCCGGCTGTGCCGTTCTTCACGTGGGCCTTTCCGTCATCACCCATCTCGAAACCGTCAGGGCATGTGGCAGCGCACGCACCGCATCCTATGCATTTGTCTGCGTCAACTGATACCATATTAAGACCTCCTTTCTTTTTTTATTGTCACTCAGCCACTTAAATAACAACTGTTCGTGTGGGTCAGCCGCCGAACAGTCTCCCGAGGAATGACTTCTTTCTCAGGCCGAGTTGCTTCTCTATGTCTTTTCTGAGATTCTGCTCGCTTGGGACACCTGTGATGCGCCTGACCTCGTTCCCGCCGTCGTCAAGGAATACCATGGCCGGAACCCCCCTGATGTCGAACTGGCGGGCGAGCTGTTTGCCTTCCCCGCCCCTTGTCCGCGCCTTCCTGAACGTGAGGCCATGCTGGTAGTAGTCGGGCATGACCTTCTCTGCGACCTTCTCAGCCTTGGGGCAGTGGACGCAGTTCGATGATACGAAAAGGATGACGCGCAGAGTGCCCATAAATCTAACCACTGAGAGCAAGTTTGATGAACAGCATGAAGGTGACACCTATAGCAAAGAAGATGAAATGCATGAAGGACTTGGAGAGGCTGAGCTCTTTATGAAGCTCGGGTATCAGGTCCGACGCCGCTATGTAGATGAAGCCGCCTGCGGCAAACGGAAGGAGCATGGCAGTGAAGCTTTCAATGCTTCCCATCATGAATCCCGCAATGCCGCCGAGCACGCAGGTAAGCTGGGACGCGAAATTGAAAAGCAGAGCCTTCGTCCTCCCGAACCCGCCGTGCACCAGCACTCCGAAGTCCCCCAGTTCCTGGGGTATCTCGTGGCCTATTATGAGCAGCGTTGTAATGACACCGAAAGGCACGCTTACAAGGAAACTTGCCGCTATCACGAGCCCGTCTATGAAGTTGTGGACCCCGTCGCCTATCAGAATCATGTATGTGAATGAATGCACCTCGCATTCCTCCTCGTGACAGTGGTGCCAGTGGAGGAACCTTTCCAAAAGGTAGAACGATGAAAAAGCGCCAATCAATATCATGAAAGATGTCTGGACTTGCAGCACCTCAAGCGACTCGGCGAGCAGGTGAAAGAAAGCCCCGGAGAGAAGGGCTCCTGCCGAGAAGGCAACAAGGATCAGCAACACCCTGTGCAGCGCCTTTTCATTCAAAAAGAGGGAAAACGCTCCTACGAATGCCACGAGGCCGTTCAGAATGGTGGCTATGAGGATGTACACGAGTGTTATTGACATACGTTATAATTCTATCCACTATTAAAAAAGATTTAGAACCATCCAAGCAGCATGCCAAGACCGAGAACCGTTATTAGTGTTCCAGCAATCAAGTGCAGATATCTTATGTTCCTGTCCTTCCAGCCGGACACATTTTCCACTTCCCTCATTCCCGCATAAACAATTACGGTTATGGCAATCATGGGAAGCACAAATATGAAATTGTAAAGCATCAGGAGCGGCAGTGTCTGCAGGAGCTCAAATGCCGAAAGCATCCCGCCCGCGATGACATACGGACCTATTGTGCAGGGCAGAAGGAACAGTGTCACAAACATGCCCATTACAAACGCGCCTGACGGAGATGTTATTCTGTTTATTATCTTCTTGGCTTTAGGCCTCATGAACATGGGCATCTCAGTCATGAACCCGCCTGGCCTGTATCTTATGAAATCCTTAAGGTTGAGTATGCCGAGCAGTATGGCAGCAACGCCGAGTATCTTGTAAAGGGTGAGCCTTATGTATGTTATGGCCTGGACAAGCTGGAAGAGCTTTATTATCACAAGACCATAGACCAGGTACATTGCGAAAACCGACAGTGTGAAAGCCAGACCGGCCAGTATCACGTTCCTTTTCTTTCCGGGATTGTAGGTCATTATTGCTATGAGCATCAGCGTGAGGACAGCAAGGGCGCAGGGGTTAACGGCGTCAACAGCCGCAAGGGATACAATCTTCAGCAGGGTTATGTGACTGCCTGCCGCTTCCACTGTTCCTGATTCATTGGTGCAGGATTCGCTGTTGTTCTGAAGTTCGATGCCGCATTCGCCGTTCCATTCAAAGAGGGCGCCGCCTGCCCTGACTGCGTTCTGGAATGTTATGCTGCCGCCTGAGATGGGAGCCGGCTCTGTCTCCGCAGCGGAAACCTTCAATCCGGACATGAATGCCGTAAGGTTCTCTGCGGTGACAAGCGATCTGAGTGTTTCATCATCAGTGCTTCCTTCCGGAATCAGGAGTCTGTCCTTTGCCCATATCTTTGGCTTTCCGGGAAGCGATGATATGGCAATGGAGCTGAAAGGCACTGAAGATCCGTCCGGAAGGGGGCACGGGTTTTCTTTCACGCTTCTTGCGGCATCACCCGCCTGCTCAATTATAGGAGTGTCGCCTATGATGGCCTTCCCATTCCCGAATATGAGCAGCGGAATGCCGAGACCTGAACCGTATGCGTCATTGTAGCGGGAGAGCAGCGGCGCGTTTTCGCCCTCCTGGTATATTTCATATTCTATTATTACCAGATTGGGATTTTCCTCAAGAATCTTTCCGAATACATGAGGGTCTGCCTTTGCACAGTGCGGGCACCCTATGCCTGTGAAATAGACCACGCATACGCGGCTGTCGCTCTGGGCGCCTGCATAAGGGACAGCAATGCTGAAGGCAAGCCCCGATACTGCCAAAATCCAGACCAGTAAATGGAATTTTTTCATGATTTTCATCATATGATGCAACTGAAACCATATATATATTTAAGTTTCATATTGTGAAACCAATACTATGGAAGACAGGAAAAAGCTCATAATAGTCGTGATGATACTGTCGGTATTTGTCTTCATAGTCGGTGTCAGCTCTTTCTACGTGCAGACTCAGATAGAAACAGGAAATGTCTGCGGCTGCAGCATACCAATAACGCTTTTCATACCGTTCCTTGCGTCTGTGGGGCTGTTCATCGGAACCATGATATATTACCTTCTCATTCCAGCGCGTCCGGACGGCAGGATAGACCGGAATGTCATACTAGGCCTCTTTGCTCATGATGAGAGGAAGGTGGTTAGCTATCTCATTGAGAAGAATGGAAGTGCGCTGCAGTCCGCCATTGTCAGCGGCACAGGGTTGTCCAAGGTAAAGGTCTTCAGGATTCTCGAGCGCCTGTCATCCAAGGGCATAACAAGCAAGAGTCCTCACGGAAAGACAAACATGATAAGTCTCAACAAAGACCTGTCAAAGTCGGTGAAATAAAACCAGCCTGTCGCATTATAAACCCAGCAAGCCTGTCAGCTTCTCGGTAATGAGACTGATTGATTCCGCCATCTCCCCTTCTTCGGCATTCACTGGCATCATGTTTACATTTCTTTCGACAGCGGATTTCCTGTACGGTATTTCTCCTATCACAGGTATTTTTCTTTCCCTCGCAAACGCCTTTATCTTTTTCCTGAATCTGTCATTCAGGTCTGATTTGTTTATCACAATTGCCTTCGGTATCGTAAACTGGTCTGTTATATGAAGAACCCTTTTCAGGTCATGGAGCGCGGAGGGTGTCGGCTCCGTCACCGCTACAACGAAATCCGAGCCGTTTATCGACGCTATAACCGGACATCCTATGCCGGCGGCCGAATCTGTCAGCACGAAATCTGACTTCAGCTTTTCCGCTATTGCCTGCGCACGTTTCTTGACTTCAACCACAATCTCGCCTGATGCCATCTCGCCTATCTTGAGCTCTCCTGACACCAGGTCAACGCCGTAATTGCGTCCTGTGTATACAGTGCCTATCTTCTTCCTGCCTTCGCTTATGGCTCCTGTGGGACATGCAACTATGCATGCGCCGCACCCCGTGCAGGTGTCAGGCACAAATGCCGGATATCTTCCCCTGACGAATGCAATGGAGTCCTGCTTGCATACAGCCGCGCATTTCCCGCATTTGATGCATTTGCTCATGTCCCACTTGGGAACGAGCTGATGCACATCACTGTCTTTCTTTCTCTTCACTGAAAGTATCAGATGGTCATTCGGGCAGTCTGAATCTGCATCTGTCAAAAGAACCCTGTAGTTCCTGGCGAGTTCGACTGCTATGGCAGTGGCTACAGTGCTCTTTCCGGTTCCCCCCTTTCCTCCGGTAACAGCTATCTTTTTCATAAGGTTCACTCATATGAAGCAGCATGCCTGGTACGCAGTGACAGCGACAAGGTTTACTATGTCTTCAGCGGAAGCCCCTCTGCTCAGGTCATTCACAGGCTTCTGCAGTCCCTGCACAATCGGCCCTATGGCTTCAGCATCACCGAAACGCTCGACAAGTTTGTAGCCTATGTTCCCGCTCTGCAGATCGGGAAATATGAGAACATTGGATCTGCCGCCTATTACAGAGCCGGGATTCTTTATTTTCGATACATTCAGGTCTATTGCGGCGTCCAGCTGCGTTTCCTCAACGTCAAGGTCGGGCCTCCTCTTTTTCAGGTAGCCTTCAGCCCTGCACATCTTTGTCCTGCAGGCACTGTAATTTTTGCTGTAATTGGTGAGATAGGAAAGCAGCGCTATTCTCGGCTTTATGCCGAACATTCTCATGGTTTCTGCTGATTCAGCCGCTATGTCAGCAAGCTGTTTGTAGTCCGGGTCTATGTTCACGGCGCAGTCTGCAAAAATGAAAACCCCTCTTTTCGAGAACCTTTCACCATACCTGTTCTTCGGTATGAACATGAGGAATGCACCTGAAATCGTCGAGACATCAGGTTTGCTTCCTATTATCTCAAGCGCAGCCCTGAGTACCCTGTCGCTGCTTGTCACAGCCCCCGCAACCATGCCGTGGGCGTCTCCCGCCCTGACCATCAGCGTGCCGTAATAGATGGGATCCCTGACCTTTTTCATGGCGTGTTCCATGCTCATGCCCCTGTGTTTCCGGAGTGTATAAAGCAGGCGGGCGTATTCCTTTCTTTTCTCAGTGCCTGAGATAATTTCGGCGCCTGAGACGTCAATGCCCTGCGAAACGGCGCCCTTTAGGATTTTTTCCCTCTCACCAATGAGGATTATATCAGCTATCCTGTGCTTAACGACAATTTCCGCAGCCCTGAGCACCCTTTCGTCGCCTGATTCCGGAAGCACTATCCTGCGCCTGCTTTTCTTCACTTCCCTGATTTTGCGGAAAAGGAATTCTATTATCTTCTGCTTTTCCGGATCTTCCTCATGCATGTACGAACCAGTCACAATCTTCTTTTCTATTCTTTCCGGAAATATGGTTTTCATGGAATCACCATGACCTTCCCCGTCCCATGCCGGCTCCTCTGCCGCGTCCCATTCCAAAATGCATCTCTCCGGGTGTTTTTATTTCCTCGAGGCTGCCTTCAGCGAATTTCAGGACATTTTCCTCAACTGTGCCTCCCTGCGATTTGTAGACCTTTATCCCGAACTGGACAAGGACCGAGAACGCTCTCGGACCGACCGCCCCGCTTATTACAGCTTCTGCACCTTCGTTTCCTACCTGTTGCGAGGACATTATACCGGCACTTCCGGCCTGCCTTGCTGCATTATTGGGAACATCTTTGTGGTCAACTATTTTTCCGTCTTTTATCTCAACTATGACAAATATGGGGCATCTTCCGAAAACCGGACTTACCTGTGACTTTAATCCGCTTCCAAATGCACTTACAGCTACTTTCATCTCTTTACCTCCTGTTTTGATTTCCGCTGAGCATCTACTTCTTCAGCTCGTCTATTTTTTCCTGAAGCTTTTTGAGCTGCTCTCTGAGCGAGCTGATTTCTGCTTTTGTGTCAGCGTCTTGTGTCTTCTGCGGAACGGGAACTGACGGGTATGCCGTTCTCTGCCATCCCGGCAGGCCTGTGGCTCTTGCCCAGTACCTGTTTCCTCTTCCCCTGCCGAATCCGGCTCCGAAACCCCTTCCGAAGCCTTCATTCCACGGGGCTGTTGCGTATCCGGGCGTGTCGCTGCCAGAGCAGTATCCTGCTCTCCTTCCTGTCATTGGCCCTAATCCCGCCGGACCTGTCCTGTCTCCTCCTGGCATATACACACCTCCTTCTGATTAAACATTAAGCACGTGACATGGTTGTGCCGCATTTCGGGCATTTCTGATGCATGCAGGGAGATCCAACTGCGTGTGTCGACTTGTACCCGCACTTCGGGCACACGCACTCGCCGCCCGGACCGAGTCCGGTTCCTCCCATTTTTCCTCTTCCTACCATATAATCTCCTCCTCCTATCCTCAGGGCCTTTCCGGACACAATTGCATCCGCTGTCTTTTTCCTTGCTGTTGCAAGCATCCGCTGAAACGTCGGCCTTGAAATATGCATTTTCTTGGCGCATGCTTCCTGGTCGAGACCTTTAATATCCTTTAGCCTCAGCGCCTCAAGCTCCTCGACACTGAGCTTATTCTCCTCAAGCTCCCTGAGCGGTATGCCGGTGGGCTTGAAATATGTGACGTCAGGCTCCTTGGCAACTATCCTGTGCTTCCTTGGCCTTGCCATAATGAACATATGCCCATAATGATTTATAAAGTTATTGGATATAGGGTTTTGCTTGATAAGCTCGATTGTCCACGGGAAACTGAAAAAAGATGAAATCTGAATTCCAAACGGGATTTTCAGGACAGAAACGTATTCATAATTTATATACTTTTCTCTGTTCTTTTTCCTTTGGTGGTTTAATCAGGGGAACTGCAAGTACATGGCTTCCGGTATATTCAAGGTAAAGTGCATCAAGGTCGCCGTCAGCGTCCTTGTCCATGAAAAACGTGCTGCTTGAGCACCATTTCGGCACATCCAGAGGGGTGTAGGATTCTGATGATATCGTCGGAAACCTTATTTCTCCGTAGTTGTTCTTTATCACCGGCATGCTAACATCCCTGCCGTCAGGATTCGTCCATACATAGAAACTTTCCATGACGCCGTCATGGTTTATGTCCTGCATCATCAGGTGCTTCCTCGCCCTTCGCGGCAGTTCGTCGGGGCTTACTGCATTCTCGCTGATATAGACTTTCCTGTAAGGCTCTGGCTTATCGCATGCCCTTCTGCTGTCACCGCCTATGTAATTTCCAATGAGCAGTGAACTCAGGAACATCAGCGCGCCGAACTCCAGGCTCTCCATGTCCAGCTTCATGATAAACAATTGGCAGAAAATAATTTAAGCAGCATGGTGCCTAAACCTGAAGGTTATCACCATCGAATTCCACAAGAGCGGACGTTATGGCCTCTCCTATCATTTCAGGGTCAGACGAAGGCGCTGCGTTCCAGTCCCTCAGAATCTTTCCGCGGCTGTTGTCCAGCTCGATTTTGCCGCCGTAGCGGTGCATGTCGTAATCACATTCGAGTATGCTTATGCTTTCTATGCTTACGTTTTCCCTAAGATTCGGAAAGCCCGAACTCTTGATATAAAAGATGCCTCTTTCTGTCATGAGAAAGAGATGGGGAAAAATCTTAAAAAGTGATAAGGCTTCCACTTAAAAAATTTCCTCCCGAATATGAAGCAGGGTGTGTCATGATTTCTGAAGATTGGCGAGACATGCATAATGAAATAGTGCGGAACAGAATAAAAAACAATAAAATACGCATACGGGAAACTAACAAGCTAATGGCTGTATTGAAAGCACAAAAGTTTAATCTTCCTCTGAAAAAGGTTTATCGTTATGTTATTGAATACAAGATGCTGGAGAAACAGGAGCTGAACAGGATTCTGGCCGATTATAAGGCGCAGATGAAGAAAAACAATATAGAAAGACTGGACCTTGTCGATGCCTACCAGTATATAAAGGATAAACGGGAGCGGTTTTACAGCAAGTTTAAACTTGACGACTATATAACAAAAAGAGCAGAAACGGACGAAATTCTCAAAGAGCTTTCGCACACTGACGAAATAGCGGCAACTGAATTCACAACTGCCTTAAGAGATGTTGTCTACAGGGGCCGGATGCCTGTTAAGGAATTCAGCGCAGAGACGATGATTCCGGATAAATACTCCTCCTGCCTGAGCGACATCAGCATGTCCTAGGAGCATGTCCAGTTCAGGCATTTTCCGCTGCAGTCGGCATCTCTGACACATGAATTGCTTTTTTCGCAGAGGTTGTCGCCTCCGCACATGCCTGCTGTCGTGTATTCCGCGCATTCTCCGGTCTGGTACTGCGGAAGCGTGAAGGGGCAGTCAAGGGTGCTGTCGTCAGGCTTTACTATCCTGAACCCCTCAGTGTAATTGGCCCTTATGCTCTGGAAGGAGCCGTCTATGCAGGGAAAGACTTCCTCAAAGCCATTGGCACTGCAGTAATCATCCATTGACAGAGCTTTGTGGCTCTTTGCGTAATCGGAAATGTAAAGCGCCGCCGGCACTACGACCACGACTGCCACGAGCGCCGCGATTATGATGTTCGTCAGGCTCATTTTCATGAAGATTATTATCTGCGCCAACCCTTATTAATCATTTCTACATAAACTCCATACAGGTGTTTTTATGCGCTTCGCCCATCTCTCGGATACTCATCTGGGTTTCAGGCAGTACGGTATATACGAAAGGGAGACGGATTTCTACAGGGCGTTCGAGCGTGTCGTTTCAAAAATCATAGAGGAACGGCCCGACTTCGTGATTCATTCAGGTGACATGTTTGATTCACCGAAGCCTCCGCCAAGGGCCATATGGGTGGCCCACAGGGCACTGTCCAGACTGAAGGAGAAGAACATACCAGTGTATGCCATAACCGGCAACCACGACATGCTGTTCAGGAGGGGGGCTATGCCTCCTCAGATGCTTCTGAGGGACGCCGGCGTCCGGCTGCTTTCAGAGGAAGAGCCTTTCGTTGTGCACAAAGGCATATTCATAGGAGGCGTCCCCTACTTTTCCGGACATAGCTCCGAGTCCCTGAAAGAGATCCTTTCGATGCTGTCGGAAAAGTCAAAAGCATACAGAAAGAGCATAGTCATGATACACCAGGGCATAGACAGGTATCTTCCAAAGGGTTATGAGCTTCTGGAGAAGGACATACCGAAGGGATTCAGCTACTATGCCATGGGTCACATACACTCGCGAATAAAGGAAAGGTTCGGGAAAGGCATGCTCGTATATCCCGGCTCTACAGAGCTGTGGAGTGCCAATGAGTATGATGATTACAGGAGCCGCGGCAAGGGATTCACGCTGGTCGATATGAGCCGCGGCGAGCCGGATGCGCAGCATATTGATGTGCCGCTGGAAAGGGAAATAATCAGGAAGCGCATCAAAGGCGATGCAGAAAAGGCGCTGGCTGCTCTGGAAAGGGAGATTTCAGTCATGCCCCAAAAGCCGCTTCTCTACCTTGAGGTGGCTGACAGCGCATACGAACGCTCAGCCCTCCATGAACTGATAAACAGCAGGCTTTCTTCCCTGGTTATAGGCATGAGGACAAGCTTCGTAAGCAGTTTGAAGGAAACGGTGAGTGGAAGCATCTCAAGGGAGCTGAGCATTCCGCAGATGGATGACATACTAAGAGAGATGCTTGGCGACAGGAAGAAAGCAGATTTCGCATCCATGCTCTATAAAACACTTTCATCCGGCAATGTCGAAAAGGCAGTTGAAGGTGCCGAGAGATTTTACAGGGGGATGAAATGATAATCAGGTCTGTTTTCATGAAGAACTTCCGGTCCCATGCCGAGACCACGGTGCGATTCGGTTCCGGCATAAACGTCATACTGGGCGAAAACGGCTCAGGTAAGACGAGCATACTTGAAGCCATATCATTCGGCCTGTTCAAAGACTACACAGGCAGCATGGAAAGTCTTGTCAGGAACGGCCACAGGGAGATGGTTGTTGAGGTGACATTCACCTCCCACGGGAATGCTTACAAGGTGGTGAGGAGGAGGACGAAAAGCACTACAGACGCCAGGCTTCTCCTGCTCGACGGCGGCGAAAAGGAGATAAGAAGGGGGGATACAGGTGTAGACGAGGAAATAGCTGCCATCCTCGGCATAGACAGATACCTGTTCAGCAACGCCATCTATGTCAGGCAGGGTGAAATAGAGAACCTGCTCACTGAAACCGCCCACAAAAAGAAACAGCTTGTGGCAAAGCTCTTGGGCATTGATTCCCTTGAAAGGGTATGGGAGTCGATGAGGCATGTCATAGAAACCTACAGGGAGAGGAAGGCTGTCATCGAGGGCAGGATAATGCGCGCCGATAAGCTTGAAAAAGAGGAGGAGGGGCTTTCGTCTGAGATTTCCGAGACGGAGGAACGGATGAAGAAGACAGCTGCCGTCATATCTGCCAGGAAGGCCGAGACAGCTTCGCTTGAGGAAAGGGAAAGTAAAGCAGCGGAGAAGCAAAAACTCTATTCAGCTGCGGATGCAAGGAGGGAAGAGCTCGAGAGGTTCCTTTCACAGGAAAGAATGCGCGTGGCTGATGCGGAGAAGGAAGTGCAGGCAGCCGGAGCCTTTGCGAAAGAGGCGGAAGCGCTGCGGCGTAAGATTCCTGACAACTGGAAGGTGTCGCTGGACAAGAGGATTTCAGGTCTCAGGAACACCATGAGCGTGCTTGACACCGAGCAGGGTTCCATACAGTCACGTATAACCGACATCAGCGAATGGAAGAGCAGGCTTGAAGGCGCAAAGGGCGCGTGCCCGCTGTGCGGCGCCGAGCTTACGGAAACGCACAGAAACAGTATGCTTTCCGAAAGGAAGGAGATGCTTGCAGCTCTCCGCAAAAAGGCTGCTGAGCTCTCACTTAAAAGGGAGAAGGTAAGCAAAGAGCTTCAGGAGCTTTACTCAGAAAAGGAGGAACTGCTGGCACTTGAGAAGAGATATACAGAGCTTTCGGGACAAGCGTCAGGATACATGGAAGCTGAGCAGAGGCTCACAAAGGGCCGGAAATCCCTTGCAGAAGCCGAGAAGAAGCTTAAAGCACTCCTGAAGGAGCTCAAGACAATGGAGCCTGAAAAGAATGCCTACGAGGCACTTAAGGCGAAACTGAAGGAATCGAGGTCTGAAATGGAGGCGCTCAGCGCTGCCTACGAGAGGCAGAAGGGCAGGCTGGAATCACTTAAGGAGAGTATGAAAAGGCTTTCTGATGAAAAGAAGCAGATAAAGGGCATGAAAGCCGAGCACGAAAAGCTTGCCCGGTTCATAAAGACACTCAATGAGATAAGGGCTGTTTTTGACAAGTCCGGGCTGCAGCTCGAGCTGAGAAAGCGGGCAATGCCGCTGATAGAGCAATACATGAGGGAATTCTTCAGGGAGTTCAACTTCGAATATTCGGACATTTCCCTTGATGAAAACTACGACGTGACGCTTTACGGCTCAGGAGGG
>JAGGXP010000035.1 GCA_021163005.1 Candidatus Aenigmatarchaeota archaeon
ACGAAATTTGCGACATGGCACCTTTCCACGAGATTAAGAATCTGCCCGCTCTCTGCCTTCTCTGTGCCGTAGAAAGAGCTGGACACCTCAAAATCCACATCACCGAACTTCAGCGTCCTGTCAATCAGTTCGCTGTCGCATACAGCAAGAAGTATGCCGTTTGCTGTTTTGTGCTCCCTGAAATTGAAGCTTGCCATTGTCTATCCCCGGACTTTATGAATAACGAACAGTAACAGGCACGCCCCTATGTATCCTACCATCAGGACATATAATATGTTGAGAACCCCTGCCTCGGTCCCGGAAAACAGGCCGAAAGAATGCATGGTCGCGCCTTCGAGCTCGAGCTTAAACTTCATGTCTGATGCGGGCATGACCTTCCATCCATACTCAGCTGCCGTACCGGGTCCTGCCAGTGTTATGGGGACTATGGGGACAAAGTAGAGCACAAGCGATATGAAGATGAATGCTATCAGCTTGTATTTTGTGGGTCTTAAAAATTCATAGGCCATAATATATCTTGGCAGGGAGTGATTTAAAAACAGACGCGTTTAATCTCCGTATCCGCGGGCCTGCATGGCAAGCGCCATCTTTTCGGACCTCTGGAGTGTTTTTCCGAAGAGGGGAACCAGCACAGGCATGTATGTTGAGGTAAGGCTGAGGGACCTGAAATTGGCACCGCGCGCCTTCTGTGAAGTTATTATCTTTCCCGAAAGCTCGGTTATCTGGGGCAGCATGGCGATGGCGATGGTCATGGCCTCCGGAAGCCTGCCGGGAAGGAAGGAAAACGCCTCTGCTATTCTGCTCATGCTCGTCGTGCGGACAAAAAAGAAAACAGCCGCCATTATGACATATATCCTGAGGGATATGGTCACGCCCCACAATACTGCACCGAAGCTGTAGGGGGCCAGCGGATATGTGACATACTGAATCGCAATTATGAATGCAAACATAAAGACCATCGGCTTCAGCCATGAAGAAAATAATTTCGCATGGCCTTTCAGGGCAATCACAGCCGTAAGGCCGGATGCAACTACAGCGAAAACCGCCAGATTGTCAAAAAACAGCATGGCTGTCGTAAAGGCCAGAAGCGCCAGAAGTTTAGCCTTTGCCGTCATCTGTATGCCTCCGGAACCTTTATGCCCAGCTTCCCAAGCAGCTTTTTGTCTGAAAGCACTTCAGACGGCTTTCCATGTTTTACCACGGTGCCTTTGTCGATAACAATCACGCTTCCGGCATATTCTGCTATGAGGTCTGTGTCGTGCTCTATCACCACGACAGTCTTTCCTGCCCTGTTGAGATTCCTCAGGATGCTGTATATGTTCATCATACTCCTGTAATCAAGCTGGGATGTGGGCTCGTCCAGTATTATGGCATCAGGCTCCATGGCAAGCACAGATGCTATGCACAGCTTCTGTTTCTGGCCGTGGGAAAGGTTGTATGGAACCTCATCGGCATAGCCATCGAGCCCCACCATACTGAGGGCATTTTTGATGCGTTTCTCTGCGTTTTTCATCTTCAGGTTCCTGAGGCCGAATGCAACTTCGTCATGCACAGAAAGGCTGAAAATCTGCCAGTCAGGGTCCTGAAAGACGAATCCTGCCCTCGATGCGAGCTCGGACATGGACTTCTTTCTGGTGTCTTTGCCGTCGACAAGTACACTGCCGGTCATATGCCCTTTTATGGCATGAGGTATGAGGCCGTTGAGGCAGTAGGCAAGCGTGGTTTTCCCGGAGCCGGTAGAACCCGTGATGCCCACAAAATCGCCTGACTTTATCTTTATGCTTATGTCTTTCAGGACACTCCGGCCGGGATATGAGAATCCAAGCGACTCTGTCTTTATTTCCATGCAGAAAACCTGTCAAGTCTGAATCTAAAAACAAGCAGCCAGGCAAGTGCTGCCTCAACTGCAGTCTGTGCAGCATTTATGCCGGCTATCGCCCACCACGGAACAAACTCCATAGCCTGCGCAGATGACCATCCTGTCCAGATGGGTATGGCAAAGTAATAGTTGAGTGGTATCATCACGGCGGCTCTGATAAGAGCAGCCAGAACAACGGCGGATGTTATGTATCTGAGCCTGCGGAACCCGTCCGGCTGAATCCTGAGCGACTTTTCCATGGCAATCATGACCAGTATCAGCGGCACGCTTGCCGTCCATTTGGTCAGCGAGCCGAGCCATGTGCTCGGGGCGACGAATGTTATTATCGCAGCAGACAACAGTGAAACTGCCAGCGATGTCCTCCATCCGTATATGAGATAGGCCACAATCCATGAGACAGCCACGGCGTCTATCCACATGCCCCATGGCGAAGCCCATCCTATGTGGACTATCTGAAGGGCAGCTGCTATGGCTGCAAGAGCTCCTGCAGATGATGTTTCCAGATTATTCATTGGAAAAGACCTCCACCTTTAGGTAGTCGCCGGTTTTGAGCCCCAGGGCTTTCCTGAGGTGAATACCGGATATAACTTCAAGGATATCGCTGCCGTAATGGCTGCGTTCAGGCAGTATGACAGCGGCATCGTGACCGGATATCTCGCACCTGAAGCACTTGAGCGAGCCGAAAGAACGCTCATTTCCGCTGAATCCCGGTATGATGATGCCCTTCATGCCGTAAAGCTTTTCCTTGTATTTGCATTCATCAAGCGTCTTGAGCTTTATGTTAAGCGTCCCGTGGTAAGGATCGAAGCCCAGTTGTTTTTTGATGGCATCCCTGTACCCATGAAGGCTCATGTAGTATCTGCCTTCTCCCATTCCGTCAAAGACGTGGCCCTTGATGATTATCTTTCTGGCTTCATAGAGGGCCTCATCGAGCTGTTTCCTTATGTCTTCCATGTATTTTCTGCCTTTGGGGGTTATCTGGACGAGATATCCCCTTATGCCCTTCTTGCGTTCCATGAAGCCCCTTTGCTCTGTATTCATGAGCCATCTGCTTATGCTCTGCTGTGCTATGCCCAGCTCGTTTCCCAAGTTGGAGGTGGTTATGGCAATCGGCCTGCAGAGTGCCCCTTTTTTAGCGAGATATGTAAGTATCCTGAGAATTTCCATGCCTAATATTGTCATTACTCATATTTAAGTAATTTACTCATAAGCAAGGCGAAAGTGTAATAAATTGCAATTACAATTATGTGTATGGTCCTTTACTCACATTCGCGCATCTCCACATTCAGACAATGCCCCTACCGTTTCAGGCTCAGATACATAGAACGCATAAGACCTGAGATAGAGCAGAGCGTTGAGGCGTACCTCGGTTCCACTGTGCACGCCACGCTCGAAAAGCTTTACAGGGACATGCGCTTCCAGAAGCTGAACACCCTTGAGGAACTCCTGAAATACTACAACACTGAATGGAAAAAGAACTGGAACCCCGCCATACTTGTCGTCAGGAAGGACTACACGCCTGAGAACTACAGGAAGATGGGCGAGAAGTTCATAACCGATTACTACAACTCCCACAAGCCGTTCGACCAGACGAAGACTGTCGGCCTCGAGCAGAGAATTGTGCTCGAACTTGACAGTCAAGGAAAATACAAGCTACAGGGATACATAGACCGACTTGCTATCGCCCCCGACGGCACATACGAGATACACGACTACAAGACGAATTCCAGCCTCCCGCTGAAGGAATACCTGGAAGAGGACAGGCAGCTGGCACTGTACGCGCTTGCTGTCAGGAAGAATTACCCGAATGCCAAAAGGATAAAGCTCATCTGGCATTTCCTGTCATTCAATCAGGATGTGAAGCTGGAGAAGACGGACGAGGAGCTCGAAAAGCTCAGGAATTCCGTAATATCGGACATAAAAGAGATTGAATCAGCCAAGGACCATCCGACCAGGAAGTCGGCGCTCTGCGACTGGTGCGAATTCAGGAGCATGTGCCCTGAATGGGCTCATATCACAAAGACTGAGAAGATGTCGCTGAAGGCATTCCTTAAAGATTCCGGCGTGAATCTGGTAAACACATATGCTGAGCTGACCGAGAAGAAGAAGCAGATTGAAAGCGAAATGGCTGCTGTCAGGGACAGGCTTGTGAAATTTGCAGAAACCAGCGGCGTGAAGGCCATTGCCGGTTCGGGTCACATCGCAAGGGTGTGGTCTGCCGAAAAGTTCAAATTCCCAGGAAAGAACGACGAGGGAAGGGCCGAGCTCGAGGACTTCCTCAGAAAGAGCGGTCTCATGAAGGACGTGGTTTCGCTCGACACGTTCCTGCTCTCAGCAAAGATGGACAGCACCGAATGGCCGCAGGAAATAAAGAAGGCTGTGGCCAGATTCGGCAGGAAGGAAAGGATAGACCGCATATACCTGAGCAGGAAAAGGCCTGAATAAATCATGTCAATGAGTAATCTTTATAAATATTAACTACCTTTAAGTAATTAAAGCTGATATTATGTTTTTGTTTGGAACCCGGAAAGTCTTGGAAGCTGTTGAGCTTGACAGGTACACCAACGCCCTTGCGAAGGACGGCATGGAAAAGAGCGCCGAACTCTTGGGATACATTGCCTCATATTCCGGAAAACCTGCCGAAGAAAGAACATACGGTGATGTCATCAATGTTCTGGCATCAGGCAGAATGCCTGAATCCGAAGTGATTAATATCGTCAGGAGCGGCCTTCTGCTATCCGAATATGAATACATGGCCATTGAAGAAGGATATTCGACAAGAGGCGCTGTCAACGAGGCAAACAGATCAGACAGAAAACTCATTGTCGGCATTTCCAGAAACATAAGGGAAAAGAATGCAGATGAAATGAAATTACAAGCCTACGATAAATCCAGGGCGGAGATGCTGGAAGAGCTGAAGAAATGTGGAGAGATAGGTTATGCTTTCGATATAGACGAGTTCGAAGAGGGTGACACTGCTTACATAAAGAATTCCGAGCTGAAAAGCTATCTGGATTCTCTTGTAAGGGACACGGGCGACACAAGCTCGGCGGATATCCTGAACTATCTTGCATACGGATATACAGAGAAAATCGGCACTGTTATTACCGTGGGCGAGACTCTCAATGCACTTTCAGAAGGTCAGCTGGATGAAGATGAAGTTGTAGCCATCATAGAGTCCGGAGCGGGCATGAGTAACCCTCTGATAACCGATTCCATGAAAAGCGGGTACCGCACGAACGACAAAATAATGAAGCTTCTCGACAGGCAGGCAAAAAATGCCGTTCATGAAGTCTCCAAAAAGTATTCATCGGCATTAAACAAAGGCCGAAAGATGAAGCTCGTGTAACTCTTGGTCCGGGCTTTTTTCTGATTTTCATATACCGATGCAAATAAAGAAATCTAAAAAGGCGCTTGCCGGATGCCTAAGACGGACTCACCTTTGCACTATGACATGCTCCGGAACAAGCAGAAGCCAGTCCTGCTCAACGCCGACTATGTCGCCGTTCTGCGCCAGAATCGTCCTCTTGAAGCGCTCGACAACCCTCTTCAGCTCGCCAAGGTCCTTTTCCTTCAGCGCCTTGACCTTCATGAGCACTATCTTGCCTTCTCTTACGTGCTTCAGTATCCTTTCCGTGTCGCCGAATTCGGAAACGCTTTCAATAATTATACCCAGCTTTCCTGTGGTTCCGAGCATGGGCTCTGCTCCCACGCCTCCGCTGACGTCCACTTCGATGTATTCCTCTTCAGGTGACTTGAATGATGTGCTTCCCGAAGAAATGCTTTTCCTTATATTTCTCAATTTTTTAATTACCATAGTAATCTCCTTATATCCCTGATTTAAAAATTTAATCTCGTTCTATTTCAGCTCCTCGAGTTTTGTTATGGCATTCCAGAGGAGCGTGCGGCCGTAGGATGTCAGATTGGGGTCGTTGGAAACATCGTCAAGGACGGCAGCAGCCTCAGCCACCTTGACGTCGTTGTCACTCCCTGACCTGAGCATCTGAAGACTCTCCTCAACACTTTCCTTGACGTTCTTAGGAACACCCCTGTCGTTGAGTATGTTATCCAGCAGCTGTATTACCTCTTCCATTGCAGACATGTTCATACACCTGATTTTTCCAGTTTCTGCTTCAACTCCTCGAGCTTTTGCTTTATGCCTGCCTCGCTCTTCTCAACTGTCTTGAGTCTGAGCATCGCAACCTCTTTCTTGGACTTGAGGTCCTTCTTGGCGTCTTCCCT
Organism: Candidatus Aenigmatarchaeota archaeon; assembly: GCA_021163005.1. Classification (GTDB taxonomy): domain Archaea; phylum Aenigmatarchaeota; class Aenigmatarchaeia; order QMZP01; family JAFGSV01; genus JAFGFG01. The sequence continues at coordinate 6,122 of JAGGXP010000035.1, forward strand.
TGAAACCTTTACCAGAATCGGACCTGTTATCTTGTAGACGTCTTCCTTGTCCGGCTTGCTGAGCTCTTCGAGTGCCTTGTTTGTTTCAAGTATCTGCATGTTGAGCGCCTCCTTCTGTCCCGTCATCAGCTGCATCTGCTGCTGATAGGACTGCGCCTGGGCCAGGAATTTCTGGACATCTGCTTCTGTCATAAAATCACACAGATTCGACCTTTCTGACAACAGGAGGCCTCTCCTTTTCAAGTATTCTGTATCCGCAGGAAGGGCATATTATCTTGTCAGCGCTTTGTATATCGATGTCTATTTTCCTTCCGCACAAAAGGCACTTGTACATACATTCACCTCTGATTAATACTCCTAGGAAGGCTTATAAGCTTTCCCGGCAAACTTGTAACCGCAGCTTTTGCATTTCCATATGCCGGCAGCTTCCCTTTTCAAGGTCTTCTTCAGGCAGCTGGGACATTCCCACCCGCCTGTCTTCTGGTCCTCGACCTTGCGGAAGTTGGTCCTCAGATTCTTTCCGTATCTGGAACCGAACCTTCCGGCCGAGCCGACTTTCTTTGTCTTCATGCTACACCTTTTCGTCTATTGATTTTATAAATTTATAGAGGGGAGGAGCTACTTAATAAGCTTTCGTATCTCCTTTCCCTTCTTTATGGACGTTTCGACCGCGCTCATGACATCGTCTGTTGTCAGGCCGTCTATGCCACCTTTCTGCATGGCGCACAGGTTTCCGTCGTCCCTTGATGTCACAGTGAGCCTTGCTGTTGACGCATTCTCCTCGTCTATGGTCGGATCCAGCAAAAGCATGTCGCCGACCTTATAGGATGTGCAGGCAATCGGTTTGAAGACCAGCGGAAGCTTTTTCTTGGTTTTCGGAGCCAGTGCATCCACGCGTCCCTCCTTGTCAAGTGCGGGGAAAACAGCGTTGCTGAGAGCGGCGGTCGCGGCTATGGATGCAGCATCCAGAAGGTTGCCGTAGTTGTCCAGTATGTTTATGTCCACGAAGACCATCCACACCTTTTCGCCCTTCTTTATGCAGAGTTTTTTCATGTCAAGTGCCCCGGCTTCCCGTATTCCCCTGTCAACCACACGTGCGAGCTCTATTGATTCCTTTCCCGGCGGTCCGGGCTCGAACTCGGCGTATGATATGGGCGAGAATTCCGACCCTGTCATGAGCACGCCTTCATCCGGCCTGTCCGGGAACGGTTCGCCCACGTCAAGCTTGACGCCTGCAATGACCTGCGTCCTGCCTATCTTTACCAGTGCAGAGCCCTCTGCCTTCTCAATGGGCCTCTCTATTATCTCTATCTTCCTCGTCTCGTCGAACTTCCTGCCGTCGGCTCTCTTTCCCTGCGACGCAAGCCTTCTTATGAATTCGTCCTGAACTTTCATGATAACCACCTTTTCTTGAGCGCTTCCCTCTGCGCCTTGTTTATCTTGAGGCATGCCTTTCTGGCGAGCTCAAGCAGCTTTTTTATGTCTTCCTTCGTTATGTTGCCGTCCATCTGGAGAAGCGTGAGCTTGTCCATGCTGGGCATGTACGCTATCGGAAGGTCGCATGCACTTGCATCTTCTTCTTTTCCTGCGAGGTCGACCACGTACGTCCCGTCTATCTTACCGACAGCAACGGAACACACGAGGTCCTTCATGGGCACTCCGGCATCTGCAAGAGCCACTGAAGCCGCGTTTATGGCGGCTGTCCTTGTCCCTGCATCAGCCTGTATTATGTCCACGAATATGTCTATGGTAGCCTTTGGGAAGTCCTCCGTAAATACAGCAGCCTCAAGCGCGTTTCCGGCAACCATGGAAATTTCCTGGCTTCGCCTTGAGCGCCCCGGCCTTACCCTTTCGTCTGTCGAGAACGGTGCCATCGTGTATCGAAGCTGTATTGTTGCCTGGCTGTTCTTCTGAAGCCTTCTTGGAAACATCTCCCTCGGACCGTAGACTCCCGCAACTGCTATGGTTTTTCCCATCCTGACCCTTGCGGAGCCCGTGGCGTTTTCGAGCACGCCTGCCTCTATCTCAAGCTCCCTGAGATCTTCCGGCTTTCTTCCGTCATTCCTTTTCATTCTTAACACCTCTCTTATCGAGCATTTTTTCTATTTCATTTGTCAGCCCCTCGATGTGGGACTTCTTCTGTATGGTCTCTATAACATCTATGACGAAGTTCTCTGTCTCGTGCGTCTCGCCTTCGAGCCATACGATGCCGTTCTGACCGACGATTATCCTGCAGCCCGTCTTTCTCTTTATCATGTCTATCATGGAACCGCTCTTTCCTATGATTCGCGGCACCTTTGCAGGATTGACATTGAGTATCCGTCCTCCACTGAATTTCCTGCACATCCTGTCAAACATGGATATGTGCACAGACTGGGTGGATGACACCATCTTTATCTTTCCGTATATCATGTCTCCGACATCATACACCTTTGACATGTCGTTCTTGGCGGGATCAAGATATCCCCTGACGCCTGAAAGCGGCAGGTATGCCTGATACGGCGCACCTATGTCGACGACCCATCCATTGCTCTGGATGTCCGTGACCTCCCCTATTATCATGTCATCTCTCTGGGGCATGTATATGCCGTTGAGTGCTATGACAGACAGAACCCGGCCCGATATGTGAACAAGGCCGAGCTTTTTCGCGTAGATTCCATCACCGTCCCTGAAGCAGTTTCTGCCTGGAAGGTATTCCATGCTTTCAACCAGCTTGTCTCCGGGGATCGTGAAATCTCGTTCTTTCTTCAGTAATTCTCCCATAGTTTTCACCTTACACCTTATACTCCTTAATGATTTTAGCTTCAACTGTTCCACCCGTCAGGCTGTTGAGTTTGTCGTATATCTCCGACTGCATGCCTGCGGGTATCTCAATTACCGCCGTCCACGAGCTCGCGCCCCAGTTTTCGCTCTTTACGGGCGCCATGCTCCTTATTACAGAGCTCGCCTTTCCGGCGTAACTTAAAGGAACCATAATGGATATCTCCACCTTCTCGAGCGAGATGGGCAGAACTTCCTGTATCTTCGCCAGCACGTCGCTTATCTGCTCTTTCGCATCTTTGAAGGGATCTATGTGAACTTTTGCCTGCTCCATGGCATTCATTATCCTCTGAGGCGGATGCGGAAGCTTCGTTTTCGGATCCATGCCCTGCTTCGATATTATGTCAGCTATCTCCTTCCGCTTGCTTTCCATGAATTGCCTTCTCTGCTCCGTCGTAAGCTGGAGCTCCCCGTGCTTCAGGATGCTCGCCGCTATTGCGTAAAAGTCATCCGTCCTGAATACGGACTTGAGGTCTTCCTCAGAAACCTTGTCACCTTTTTTTGCGTCATGAAATATGAACTGCGAAGCGAGCAGACTCTCAATGCCTATGTTTTCCCCCTTCTTGTACCTGAGCGCGAGATTGGGGTCAACAAGAATCTCGAAATACTTTCCTTCCCTGTTCATTCTCGCTATAGTCGCGTCTTCAACAGAAACCATGCCAACACCCCGTTTATGCGTATTTCTTGATATCTTCGGGTGTCAGCCTCTTGAACTTGTCCCTGGTTATGACAGCTATCTCCAGCTCTTCGGCACTTGCTTCTTTTTCGCCTGCGCGTATGGCCTTTAGGATAAGCTTTATCCCTGAATCAATGTCCATGTTGTCATTATAGCTTGATTCAAGGGCTTTGCGCGCCTTTTCTGCGCCACGGCCTATGGCCTGGGCCTTCCACTCTATCATGGTCCCTGACGGATCGGTCTCGAAAAGTTCTGGCTTTTTGTTGACCCCGCCTATGAGAAGACCGACGCCGTAAGGCCTGACGCCTCCGTACTGCGTAACCATGTGCTTCCTGTCTGAAATATACTTTGTCAGGGACGAGACTGATATCGGCTCGCCGTATGTTATCTTGTTTATCTGCGATTTTACCCTGCTTAGTTCCACAAGATCCCTTGCATCGCTGAGCAGCCCCGAACACACAATGCCCACATGAGAGTCTATCTCATAGACCTTCTTGTATGAATCAGAAACGCCAAGCGGCGCAGTGCTTTTGACAGCGCCAAGAACAACGGCATCCTTTAGCCTTATGCCTACTGCTGTGCTTCCCCTCTTCACGGCTTCCCGGGCGTACTCGACCTGCAGCAGCCTGCCGTCAGGCGAGAAAACTATAATAGCCCTGTCGTATGCCATGTAGTTTCCCGAAGGTATCGGTTGCATAATAAACCTCCTATCTTAATCGTCTTTGACTTGAAATTATATTCAACTTATTACTATAAAAAGGTTAGGTTTATATAGATGCGCTTTTCGTGCCGGTGATTTGCAGTTTAAAAATTTTTGCGACAATTATCTATTTGTGTGTGCATGAAGCTTATAAGAAGCCTTACCGAAGAAGAGGTCCGTGATATTTCTTACAGGTATGGAATAGATGATTTTGACAAAACACTGGAATACCTTCGCGGCTGGAGTGATGTCTTCAGTAAGGCATCTGACATGCTGCTCAGTGAAGACACTAAAAGAATCCATTACATGCAGGAGAACATGATCCTGACAGAGGCAGACATGAAAGAGTATTTAACTAAGGTCATGAAGACCTACAATGTCCTTAATGAGCGAATCACTATGGAGAGCTACATAAGGAAGAGAGCTGCCATAGACTACGCGCTCAGAAGCGTTTCCGGAAACAGCAGCAAAACCGGGGAAGTCATGAACGCCGCGCTGTCAAGGATAAACGACCCGATGAGTTACATAAGCGACCTCATTGAGTGATATCATGATATTGCACAGCAATCCCGAGGATATGGGCGTATACAGGGGCAGGAAGGAGCTTGAAAACGCCTACAGGTTTATATCCGATGAGCTGAAAGGGCTCCGGCTTCCTGATGACGAGATGGCAGAATGCATAAAGCAGTACAGTATCCTGGGTGCCAGTGTCAGTGAAAAACTCATGAGAAGGCACATAGCAAACTACGACAAGGCAGTTGCAGAAGGTGCCATCACGAAAGAGGAGTCCGAAAGTTTCATGGTGCAGTTCGCGAAAATACTGCCCCTGCAGATGTATTCAACACTCTGGGCACTCGACCGTGAAGAGATGAAGTCATCTGATGAATATGCAAAAAAACGGGCGGAAGAGCATTTCAGAAACCTCAATGACCCGGATTTTTTTATGGAGTCTTATTTCAGCTGAGTGATTTCGACAACCGGTGTAACAATCGGGCTATTTTTATATTTGAAAGTATTTATCTTTTACTATGGAAGAGGGAAAAAGTGACAGGATACTCGTCATTTCCGTGGACAGGGACAATGATCTTGGAATAAAGGCAGGTGTCGAAGGACCCATAATAGGAAAGGATAAGGTCATAGATGCCGCTACCAAGCTCGGCCTGAAGGACCCCGGCGACACGGACTTCAATGCTCTTTTCGAGGCAGTGAGGGTTTTCGGGGAGCTGAAGCGGCAGTATGCAGCTGAGGTGGCTGTGCTCACAGGAGACAGGGATGTGGGCATAAAATCGGACAGCAGGATAAAGGACCAGCTGGAAGAAGCCCTCAGAAAATTCCATGCCAACTTCGTCGTGCTCATTTCGGACGGCAGTGAAGACGAGCATATCATTCCGGTCATACAGTCGAGGATACCAATACTTTCAGTCAGGAGAATAGTCGTCAAACAGTCCGAGCATCTGGAATCGACTTACTACAAGGTAAAGGACTTTCTCAAGGAGTCTCTGGAGGACCCGAAGATGGCCAGGCTCGTATTCGGGCTTCCTGCGCTTGCCTTGCTGCTTACTGCTGTATTCGGAGCAGAGGGCTGGAGGGCAGTTCTCGGCCTGCTGGGAGCCTACCTTCTGGTAAAGGGATTCAGGCTCGAAGGCTATTTCAATGCCGCCGGAGAGGAGCTGAGGGAATCATTCAACAGGAAAAGGCTGTCGTTCTTCTTTTATGTCATAGCCATACTGATAGGTGCGCTTGCAGGCTACAGGGGTTACACCTACATGGATGAATGGGTGGTAATCGGCATATTCGAAACCGTATCAGCATTCATTTCAGCCTCTGTCTATTATTTCTGGGCAGCCGGCACCATGGCATGGATAGGAAAAGTGGTCGGCATGAAGAACAGGAGCTTTTCGCGGGCCGTGTCCGTGCCCATGTTCGGACTTGCCATATCACTGGTGCTGCACAACGGCACATCCATGATACTCGAATACACGAACAACCTCTACACATTCATACTGGCAATAGTCGTGGGCTTCATACTGCTGTTCACGGCAGTGTACATAGAGAAGAAGTAATTAAAAGGCAGGCTGCAATTTATTCTATATGTTCGGATTCCTGAAGAAGAAGCTGAAAAAGTCCGTCGACGCGCTCGCGGAACGCACACAGCCTGTACATGCAGAATCTGCGGCGCAGCAGAAAGAGGAAGCCGGGTCCGGAGTGACGGAAGAGCGCAGGAAAGGGCTGTTCGGAAAGATAAAGCATAAGGAGTTCTCTGAGAAGGACATAGACGAGTTCCTCAGTTCAGTGGAAATAGAACTTATGCAGGCGAATCTCGCGCTCGAGGTCATAGACTACCTGAGGGAAGGCCTGAAGAAGGAGCTGGTCGGGAAGCCTGTGAGCCGGAAGGAATCAAAGGCAGTTGTCAGGAAGGCCTTCGGGAAGCTCATCCTTTCAATAGTTGACATAAAATACAGGAGCATTGATGAGCTCGCGGAGGAGAAAAAGCCGCTCACGGTCCTGTTTCTCGGATTTAACGGCTCCGGGAAAACCACGACCATAGCAAAGATAGCTGACAGGCTTCAGAAAAGCGGAAAAAGCGTGGTTTTTGCCGCAGCAGACACATTCAGGGCTGCCAGCATCGAGCAGCTGGAAGTGCACGGAAAACGCCTCGGAATACGCGTCATAAAGCACAGATACGGAGCAGACCCCGCAGCAGTGGTGTTTGACGCCAGAAAGCATGCCCAGAGCAAGGGCATAGATGTGGTTCTCGCTGACAGCGCCGGGAGGATGCACACAAATGCAAACCTGATGGACGAGCTCAAAAAAATCGTCCGCGTCAACAGCCCCGACCTGAAGATACTGGTAGTGGATTCGCTTACGGGTAACGATGTCGTCAGCCAGGCGCGCTCATTCTCTGAAGAGGTGGGCATAGACGGCCTGGTGCTAACGAAGATGGATGTCAATGAAAAAGGCGGCTCTCTGATATCAGCCTGCCATGCAACAGGAAAGCCCGTTATGTTCATGGGCACCGGGCAGGAATACAGCGACCTCGAGCCGTTCGAGCCGCAAAAATTTGTGGAAATCCTGCTGAAGGAATAAGTCATTTCCTGTATGATTTCAGGGGGACGTCTTTCAGCGGCATCATCTCCCGACGGCTGACTGTCACGCGCCTGAATGGCGGCGTCTGTGAGATTCTTCTCACCTTTCCGTATTTCGCCACTTCCGTGCCGTATGACCAGTGCTCGCCCTGCGGCGAGAACAGCACAACGGCATCGGCTTCATTCTTTCCCATTTCCATCATCGCCCGGGCAGCGTAGTGGTCCTCTTCCTCGAGAACAAAGCGGATGGTCTTTGAAGGCGTAGGATAGACAACGCCCGGACGCCTGCGCCCCGGGCACCATTCCTCCACAATCAGCGGACCGGACGCGGCGTCGTTCAGAACATCGTGGAAGAGCGAATAAACCCTTTCTCCGTCAAGCCCGTCAAAAAGCGATATCATCCTTTCGTCAAGCGGCACTTTCTCAATCCTGTACTGCATCTCAATCCCGCGGCTTTTATAATACTCCAGCCATTTTCCGATATTGTCGGGAAGCCCTCTGTAGGGATTCCTTTCTCCGCCGTTCCGCAGGTAAAAAATGTCCCTCAGCATCTATATTTTATTTTGGCAGAAAACGATTAAAACTTAACCCTTCTACATCGGCCTGATGACTGTTTTCACATTTCCGGACATCAGTCGCCGTTATTATTGATGTAGAATTTGGTGTATCCTCTGTCTACCCTGTTCAACATTTTCTTTGAGCGTGAGGGAGATGATTCTCTTATTTCCTTTATTCTGTAAAATTCTTCTGATACCATGCCATGGGCAATACAGTGATTTTCATTATCCCCGTCCGCCTCAAGGAAGAGATTGCTTTCTGGGTCAATTTCGATCAGAACCGGATAAGAACTATGTGTCGCTGCCTTCGAAACCGCCCTCTCAACTGAAAATCTTTCTCTTCCTACAGATATATATTTACCATTAAGATTTATTGAACCATCTGGAAGAATCAGTCTCTCGAGAAAGTCTCTTGTAGTTCCGAAAAAGAGCCTGCATTTATATCCATTGCCCATTTTTACACCAATCCTGAGGTTTTATCTATTTGTCTCCACACCCTTTTTAAATTTTTTCATGACTGTTCGCTTTTTGCCGTTTTTCCGGCATTTTAAACGTCCCAGCGTTCCGGTATGATTATGCTGTCTTCGTTTATGCTCTTCTCAACATCATAGAGTGTTCCCCTTCTCGATGACTCTTTCCATCCCATTGTTCCCATTATGAAAGCCATACTGCTGTGCGTGCTTGTTTTTACTGTTTCAACCCTTCCGTCTTCGGCAAGGGCGGCCTCAGTTGCCGCAATTAATTCCACAACATAACGTATCTTGTCTTTTTTTGGCGCATCATCCAGTTTTATTTTCAGATTTGTCAGCACCGCCTGTGAAATAGGGGAAGAAAAATGACCGTCTATATAAGCTGCGTATTGATTCTCCGGTGTGTATAAAATGGAAGACAACGGACCACTGCTTTCCTCAGACATCGTAACAAAAGACCTGTAATCTTTGTATCGTACTTCATAAACCCTGCTGTTGTTGGGCACGAATGCATGGTTGTACATCTTCATTTCTTCTCTTGAAAAGGGTTCACTGATAACTCTGTGGCACCTATTCATTAATACCGCCTCTCTTGGATGTTCAATAACTGAAATCCTCTACAGCAGCGTTCTTCAGCTCATCTGTGCTGTATGTTGGATATGAGCCCGGCAACTTGGAATCATAGTCGTAGTCTTCAACCATATACTGCCTCGCGAAAACAAGCAGCATGACGACCAACACAAGAACGCCGAATATGAGCAGGCCGAGCAGAGGTGCGCTTCCCGCTGAAGCCATGCCGCTCATGCTGTCAGGCACGTACGGTTTGGCTTTCACGGAAACCACGCTGATTTTCACGGTTTCTGTGCGGCTTGCGGACTGGTTTCCTGAAAGCCATACTCTCACCTTCAGCGTGTAATTTCCTGCTGTTTCAGGCCTTGCATGAACATAAAAGTCATTGCTGGATGCCGCATCGACAGTCTTCGGATAGTCAAGCCTTTTCTGGTCGATTCCTGTCACATAGACTTCATACATCTCCGTGGGCGGGAATATGCTTACCATGAAGGAAACCGCCTCTGACTCCGTGGCATGTACCTCATGCGGCGTAATCTCAAGAAATATACTGTCCGGCCTTTTTATTTCTTCTGCTGTCTCCGGAACAGGTCCCGTGCTTTTGAATATCTCGTCATCATCAAGCACAGCTGGAGCTGTGCGCAGGGTAACTCCTGCCGAACTTCCTGCCCCGCTGCATCCATAAATACGGACATTTACATTATGCTCTCCCTTCTTCAGGTAGATTTTGAATGACGCGCTTCCTGTGCCTTCGCCGCTGACAGAAACGGTCTTGCTTCCCATGTATCTTCCGTCGGCGTAAAGGTTCACTTTTGCTGAAGCAGCTGAAATTCCTGTGTTGCTGAGACCGGCTTCTATCTCAAGCGGCCTGTTCTCGGGAACCATGTCTGCATAGTTGAATGATGATATCTCGACTGCGCACGGACTTCCTTCATATGGTGCAAAAACAGTTGCTCCGCCATCTTCCAGGCATGCGCCCCCTGAACATCCGGATGTGCAGTGCTTCACTACGGACCACTGGCTTACGCAGTTACCCGTTATGGTCTCCCTGACCACATTGCCTGCGCTGCACCTGTAGTTGTCCGTTGTGCCTTCCACGCAGTAGGTGACTGTCTGCGAGTCTGCATAATCACCTGCCTGCGCTCTTGCGCGGACCTTGTGCCTGCCGGCAGGGAAATTGTAGCTTCCCGTTACATCCTCATCATCGCCTGCATCGAGCAGTAGCGAACCTGTGAATATGTCTTTATTGTCCACGAAAATGCTGTATGATATATAATCATTGTCGACATTGCCTGTGTTCTCTATGTTGAAGCTTATTATGCCGCTGTCGACATCAAGCCCGGAGACATCAACAGAGTGCCTGTCTATATGATACAGGCACACTTCGGCATCTTCATCATTCGTGAGATAGATGTTCCTGTACATAGTCCTGTAATTGTCACTGCCTATCTCAAACTGACGGGCATCGTTCTTTGGAATATGGAAGACAGCGACACCATTGTGGTCCGTGGTCTCTGAATAGCCCCCGGAATCCGATACCCTGATGCCTTCAAGATGCTCGCCGCTTTCACAGTCTGTTACAGTAAGCGTGAATGTCTTCAGCGTGCTCTCGAACTCAATCAGTGCCCTCACAGAATCTATGCGTATTACTTCATCTCCCGTGTTTATGAGCCTTATTCTCATGGAACCGTCGGTATATCTTCCCGGCATGTAGGGAAGCTGGTAAACATAATCGCCACTGAAGTCTATCGTGCCTCCGTTCAGCGCGTACCATCCGTAGCCGTTCCATATCTGAAACACGATATCTGTTCCCTGGCTCACTCCGCTCACTACGAGTGCCGCGGACGTTACTTCATTTGTGGCATTTTCAAGAGGCGCGTCTGGCCATTCGAAATAGAGTTTCCCGTAAGCGTAAACACCACCGCTGCAGCTATTCCCGTTCCACCATCCGTTGTCGACCATCGTGCTGTAGGGGCAGGCCTCGTAGGTTTCGGCGCCCGCGGTTCCGATGAATATCAGGAGAGCGGCAATAAGCGCGGCAACGGCATCATTTCTTGCATTCAGTCCGGACATGAACTAAAATTGACAAAAAGCTTTATAAAGCTTTAGTTACCCTTGAGTGATAACATTTTTATAAAAACAGTTTTGGTGCATATTTTAAATATTCTTTAATATATCTTTTTAATTATATATTTTTTGTATCGACTATCAAATAGTATATATTTGAGCAAGCATGTAGGGAATCTTTTTAAGTAATGAAAACAAGAAATAAACGTCCCCTGGAAGTGAGGATTCGGAGGACGTAAATGCGGACAAGACCGGTAGCATGATTGAGCAAAGCGCATCGGGTTTATTGGAGGAGATTCTGCTCAGGGACAAGCCTGCAAAGATACTTCTTTCCCTCAAGACGAGCAAGGACAGTATATACGCCACCATACTGTCAAGGGAGACCAACTGCACATATTCCCATACCATAAAGATACTCGACATGTTCAGGGAGCAGGGGCTTGTTGAATTCGAAAAGGTCGGGCGCATAAAGAAGGTGAAGCTCACGCCGGACGGCTGGGACGTCGCACAGATACTTGAAAACCTCACCAAAAAACTCGACAATGTCACGGAGAAGCTGAAAAAAGCCGGCCAGAAGAAGCTGAAAAAGAAGAAATAGGTGGCATATCCGAATAAAAATCTTGCCTGCAAATAATTTATATGTCGGGCTTCCACACTGACAGCATATATGTCGGCAAACCATGCCGCATGGAACTGGATGGATTCTTGCTCTATTCTGAAGGACATCTTGCCGGCGTGGGAAATATAACCCAGCTAAACTACTTTAATGGCAGTCTCAGAAAGCTCGCGCTGAAGCTGTACAGGGACCTGTCGGTGGGCTCTGATATGCACATCATCGATGAAAAGAAAGACATTCCCAGAACAGAAAATAGTGATGCCCTGATACCTGAAACAAAAAAGTTTATCTGTCCTCTCGGCGAACCGGAAACACTGATGCTCGAATACATGATTGAGGGGCTTCAGAACGGCCGGATAAGGCCGGAAGCGCTGGAATCCTACAAATGACCGAGGGCTCCGTTCACATGCTCCTGAAGCTGCCTCGTGTTCCTCAGGGCGCTGTAAATAGCAGTCGTTTCGAGGCGCTCGTGGCCTAAAATGTTCTGTACGCTCTCTATTGGTGTGCCTGCGTCAAGAAGGTGGACCGCATAGCTGTGCCTCAGTGTATGCGGATGTATTTCATCATAATTCTTTACGCCCGCCTCTTTCGCATAGGACTTTACTATTCTCCTGATATGCCTGTCTGATATCCTCTTTCCCTTCTTGTCCCTTCCGCGTATTAGGAAACCTTCGGACCTTGCTCCTATGAATGCCTTCAGGTCCTGCTGAAGCTCGGCCGGTATCGGAAGCATCCTGTCCCTTCTGTTCTTTCCCTGGGATATCCGCACCTTTCCGTTGACGAAGTCTATGTCCTCGACCCTGAGGTTCTGCACTTCTGCATTTGACATGCCGAGAAAATAGAGGCACTGAAGTATGAGCGAATCTCTCTGGATGGGTTTTGATATGCTTATCATGCGCGCGACTTCCTTTTCTGTGAGCACCCTTGGAAGCTTCCTGTTGCCCACCACGAAAACCGGGCTTTTTTCTTTCTCCGCTTCGTCACCCGCAGATTCAGGCTCTTCTGCCTGCCCGTCAAATGCATTTTCCTCTCCCGGCGCTTCTTCAGCGGCATTTTCCGGCTGCATTTCAGGGTTTTTCTCCGGCGCAGATTGTGTAGCCCCAGCTTTGGCCTCCGTTTGCTGCTGAGCCGCAGGCTCAGACTGTGCACGTTCCGCCTGCCTTATGACATCTGCAGGCGTTTGCGGCTCTTCCGCAGGTGGCTTTTCAGTACTTTCAGCCGGTTCCCCGCCGCCTTCCCGGATGTTTTTGTGCAGCTCCATGAATGCATCCCATTGGGGCCCCCTGCTGAACATGAAAAGCCTGTACTGGCCGTCAAGTATCCAGACGTTCGTGTTGGGTCTCTGCAGGTATCCTATGAGCTTCCGGACTATCGCCGGGCCGCACTTCATCACGATTACCTCGCCGCTCTCCGGCTTTCTTGCAATTATGTCCATCACCTCGCCTGCAAGGTCCTTGTCTGTGGCCACGATGTCATAGCCCTTCTTTGTCAGCAGCGCTATTCCCAGAGATTTCTGGTCAGTCGGCATGACCCTGAGACCGAGCTTGTCTATTTGTACTCTTTCGAAGAGGCCGTTTATGGCCTGGTTCTGCATGAAGCCGGCAACAATAGCCTCGTATTCAGGGTCCGAGAAACCGCTTTTTCCCTGCGAAAAAATCTGGTTGACCTTTGAAGCCGTCTGCTGGTCTGTTTTGTATTGCTCCAGAAGTCTTTTGTAGGCGTCAATGCTCATGTCCATGGAATATTATTGACACTCTTTCCATTTAAACGTTTTCGGACATTTCGTCTTCGTTCTCCTGCATAAGCCCTTCACGGCGGGTGATTTCCCTGAGATTGTCAAACTGGTCGTGGATTATCAGCGCGTTCAATACGGAGTACCTGCTGAGCCTTCCGACAATCTTCCGGAGTTCTTTTCTGGTTTTCCTGTCATTCTCCATGTATGCGGTTCTGCTTTTTTCAAGAAGCGGCATGCCGTCCTCCGAATTCAGGTATTCCCTGAAGATGCTGTTTTTCCTGTAGAAACTGCCCACCAGTTCGACTGCCTTCCGGTCAAGCTCCTTGAGCTCGTTCCGGGCCAGCATTTCTATATAGGTTCCCTTCATACTTTCGGCTATGTCAATGTAAAGGGACATTTTCTCCCCTATTTTCTGGGCAGCTCTGTAGAATGATGCCATGCTAAAAAGAAGCGGCAAATTTTTTTAAAGATTTCATATGGTGCTGTACATATCTATGTATCTGTCAACAACCGAAGCCCTTTCAATTTCCCTCTCTATCTTGTCCCTGTTGCTGATAAAAAACTGCGGTTCCAGCGGATTGATAATGCCCAGCACGCGCCTCAGATGGCGATTCATTTTTCTGGTCCCACGTGTGCATGTCCCCGGAAGAACGAAGTCATATCGCATAGTGTACTCCCGCACCGTTTCGACAAGTGAACGGTATCCTGAAAAAGCGTCCGCGACGACCCTGTTCCTTTCGCGGTACCTGAGAAGCGTGCGGATGTATTCCTTCTCGGCTTCAATAAGACCGGAGCTGTAGTGCTTTATGTCTATCTCGTTGTTTTCAAACGCTTCCTGCAGCTCTGATATTTTCCTTTTGTACCTTACAGTCTTCCTGTAAAGGGACATGTTTAATTTTTATTTTCGTTTTATTAATGCGTTGCATTTTTATTGGCTGAATCCAAATACAAAATATGAAGAACATACTGTTCGTTCTACTTCTTACAGCTGCGGTTTTTGCAGTGAATGTGCATGCGTATGAAGTGAATATAGGCAGGACAGAAATCAACAGGCTCATAAACAGCATGAATGAAAGCGACATTGACATAGGCATGATAAACTCCGTTCTTGACATAGAGAGCATGCCCGACGAAGTGAAGGGCATCATCGGCAACGAAAAGATAAACATCTATGTGGAAGGAATAGGCAGGCCGCTTTACGTTGCGCTCTCGGACGGCAAAATAACAGATGCAGGCATAGGCGCGAGAAAGGAAGCGACGATGAACATTCACACTGACATAGATACAATAGAAGAGATCGTAGAGGGAAAGAAAAGCTTCCAGGAGGCGCTGAAAGACGGGACGCTGTCCTACGGCGGCAACGACTTCTTCAGTTCCCTGAAATTCGCGTTCCTTAATTTCCTTATGTGGCTTGCCGGGCTTTTCGGCCTCATTTAATCAGCGCCCGGCGGACAGAGGCGGATACTCGCTGAAAACAGGGTCCCGAAGGTGAAAATACACCATGTTGACATCGGCGTCATTGAGTGGTTCTTCTGTGCCCTGATCCTTAATTCCACCTTGTTCAAGCGCTTCTATTGTGCCGCTAAGCAGATAGGTGTAGTCATGGCTCAGCACTTCATGACTGCGGAGGTATCTGGCTGCTTCGTCTCTGTCAAAGAATGCGCTTTTCACATATCGTCTGCCGTCTGTCCCTTCTGCTCTTAGTATGTATATCTCCTGGCCGGGATATTCCGCTTTCAGGATGTCCCTGAACATTTCACCATTTTCGAGTCGCTTTACAATGCTATCACGGTCTTCAAGGATGCGTGACATATTTGATAATTGACAGTAAGTTTTTTTATCCGTTTCCGGACTTATCGAAATACTCGACGAATATGCAGACGACTTCCTAAGGAGACTGTGACAGTTTACTGCTTCTGAATGAAAACTTCAGGAAAAGTTTCTCAACACAGGAATCGCATAGAAACGGCGCGTCAGACAGCGGAGTTCCGTATATGCCTATGCGCGGTAAATTCGTGTATTCTATGTCGTAGATCCTGCAGGGCTTCTCTTCATAGCAGGAATCGCAGAAACCGTCTTTGTACTCTTCAGGATTTCGGTCGTTTTTATTTTTTTCAGCCGGCAAAATGCCCTTCAAATAATAAGATTCCGGACACTTAAAAACCTTGCACCAAAGCGTATAAAAACCGGAACCCCAATAATTATTAGTATTCTCTTCTTCCGGGCATTCCATGGTTTTTTATTTGTTCGCATTTATGCATTTTTCATGAAGGCTGCAGGAACAATAAGGGACATCTACAGGAACAGCTGCATTTTCAGCCGGGACACGGCCGCATACCACGGCACAAGCCTCCAGGCGCTGAAATACATGGCTGAAACAGGCGTTATGGGCAGTTCCTTTGAAAAGGAAGGGGAAGTACTCAGCAACTCTGTCAGAAAGGGGGACTTCTTTGTAATACCTGTCAAGGGACGCTGTTACCTTGATGATCCCAAGGGGACCCACATCGTCGCCGGTGCAGCGGAGGAAGTGACCGAAGCTTTCGGGAAAGCCATGACATATGCCGAAACCGCAAGCGAAGACCACTTTCTCAGGGAAACATTCGGCGTTCCCATGGACAGGCCATGTACAGATGAAACACTTCCGGGAAGCGGCCTGACATATGACTGGGCAATTGAATTCACTTTCACATTAGATACCATGCTCGGCATAGAAGGGCAGCACAGTCATACTCTTCCTTTCTACACATATCTGCTTGACAGGGGATACTCAGAGGATGACATAAATGACCTTTTTTTCGAAGCCAGGACAAGGAAAGGCGTTGTGCTGAGCTTCAGGAACGATATATTCGCTGAAGGGGAACCTCTGCCTGCCGGTGAGGGCGTGCGTGTAATAAACGTGACGCCGGAGAAAATAGCAGGCATAAAGCCGCTCGACAGATACACAGAAGAATTCCTCGAAAGCCTCTGACTATTTTAAGCGGAAAACTACTAAGATGATTGCCCCGCTTCCTTCTTCTTTTCAGCAGGTTTTGCAAAAATAATAGAGTTAATTTTAAATATATGTAAAAATAATAGACTTATTATGAAGATATATGAGAGAAGTCTTGCAGGAAAACTGAAAGAGCTGGAGAAACGCAAAGAGATCAGGATAATACGGGGACCCAGGCAGGCCGGAAAGACCACACTTTTGAAGGACATACAGCGGAAGATGAAGCACCGTCATACTCTTTTCCTAAATCTGGACATTCCGGAAAAGAGGAAAATGCTTCAGCAGAATCCTGAGGACTTCATTAAAAGGTACAGGAAAGAGGGAAAAAGACTTTTTTTGTTTCTTGATGAAATACAGAGAATAGGAAGCGGAGAGTCTCTGAAGATAATCTATGATGAATTTCCCGATGTCAGAATCTTTGCGACAGGTTCTTCCAGCCTTGAAATTCGCTCAAAAATTCTCAGCTTTCTCGTCGGGAGGGCACTCGTCTTCGAACTTTTTTCATTCAGTTTCGGTGAATTTTTAGGTGTCGCGGCAGAAGATCTGCAAACAATTTACAACGAGAAACATGCATCGCTCAGGCAGTTCATCGAAAATGGAAACGCTGTGCAGAAGCCGTCTTTTGAACCCGAAATTACTGGTCTTCTTAAGGAATACATGATTTTTGGCGGATATCCGGAGGTCATAAAAGCACGCAGCTTTTCCGAAAAGGAAACAGTGCTGAACAACATAAAGAATCTCTATATCGAAAAAGACATAACGTCGTTCTTCAGAATAGAAGATACAGGGAAATTTGAGGATTTTGTGAGGCTCCTTGCCTTTGATATGAGTTCCCTTGTCTCATTGTCCAGCATATCGTCTTCACTGGGCATAACATACAGAAAGGCTGAGGAGTACCTCTCGATACTAAGGAATACGTACATAGTGTCGCTTCTTAAATCCCTGAGAAAGAGCATGGTGACGGAAATAAAGAAATCACAGAAAGTCTATTTCATGGATACCGGATTAAGGAACTCCGTAATGAACAACTTCTCGCCCTTCGATTCGAGAAGTGACCAGGGCCCGCTTGCCGAAAATTATGTGTTCAGGCAGCTGGTTACAGAATTCCCTGGCTGGGAGATGAAATTCTGGAGGACGACAGGCAAGGCCGAAGTTGATTTCGTTATCTCAAAAGGTGAAGAAACAGTGCCTGTTGAAGTCAAACTCGGGGGCAAAATAGAAAGGGGCTTCCACAGTTTCCTTTCAGAATACAGACCAAAGCGTGCAGTTGTGGCCACACTTGACAAGTTCGGGAAGAAGATGATAGGTTCCACAGAGGTTATGTTCGTGCCCATATGGTATTTCTAGCATCATGTGTCTTTCCATTACTCTGCGGCATTTGCTATTCCGTTTCTTCCTTCTTCTTTTCAGCAGGTTTTGAGTTATCCCCCCACATGCCGTCGACCACATCCCGGAGCTCATCCGGGGAGAACTGAAGATAATGGGCCGTCGTTGAGAGGTTCGCATGGCCCATGTACATCTGGAGCTTCCTGAGGTCATCAGCGGTCTTGATGTTGCTTTTGACTTGATGAACCGCGAAGGAGTGACGCAAATGATGGGGATGGAGGCCTTTTGAACCAACCCGCGTAATACCCACAGAACGCCCAAGCTCTCTTATCATTTTGAAGACATACTGCCTTGAAACAGGGAACAAGCGGCC
>JAGGXP010000042.1 GCA_021163005.1 Candidatus Aenigmatarchaeota archaeon
AATAGACAAAATGGTTTACAAACTCTATGGAATAACCGAAAAAGAGAAGAAAATAATTAAGGAGAGTTTGAATTGAAGTAAAAATATCTTTTTATTCTGTTGTATTTGTGATAATTTTAGTGTTCCACTAAATGCAATATCTTACAGTATACTAAAGCTAATCAATATGTTTTGGAAAGTGAAGCAGTTGAATATTTTGGGGTTATATACTAGATAATAAACAGAATATCTGCCAAAAGGACTAAAGCCAGACCCTTTATAATCAAGAAAAGTAAACAATAAGTGAAGATAAATATGGAAGGGTACAGTGAGCAGTATCGGGAAACAGAAGAAGTGGTTGACTGCCCGTTCTGCAAGAAGGGAAAAATCAATGTAACCTATGTGCATCCTTATGTTTCCTGGAACGTCAGCAGAATTGCAGCCGGGGCGAAAAGGACGAGGTTCTACCATGACGAGAAGTACAAGGTTCACAACAAATGCCCTGTCTGCGGAAGGTCCAGGCAGGAAATCAGGGAGGCGCTGGAAAGCGGGACAACAAAAAGCGTATCTCATGAAGAGCGACTCAAAAGACTGAGAGAGGCAGGCCTTCCTACCAGAATAGAAGTAGTGCACACAAGAGAAGACTGAGGAAGCAGCTACTTCTTCCCCCAATTCTTCCTAACGAAGCGCCCGGGGCGGTCGGAGGCGGCGAAAGATTTATATACTATTGTATGATTAATAATACATATGTATGAAAAAATAAAAAAAACAACGGATAAAAAAAGAAAAACAAAAACATATGAAAAAGAAAAACACACAAAAGAAAAACAAGCATATGAAAAGCCAATATATGAAAAACTGAGGATTACCGAGAACACGCTGCAGGTGCTGTCCCTGTTTACCGGCGGCTTCAGGAGAGAATACTATGTGAGGGAAGTCGAAAAGCTGCTCCGGATAAGCCCGAGAACCTCGCAGCTTGTCCTTGAAGATTTGGAAAGCAGGGGCGTCCTGGAATCAAAGACAAGGGGCAAAATCAAGACATACAAAGTCAGGCCGGGCGCTTTTGCAAGGAGGTACCTCGTTTTCGCTGAGCAGTACAAGGCAATAGCGTTTCTGGAAAAAAGGCCCATGATTAAGGAGATTGTAGACAAAATCACGCCGCATGTCAGGGGCATCGGCATAATCTTCGGGAGCTACGCCAAGGGGCTGGAAAAAGAGGATTCTGATCTGGACATCTTTGCTGCCGGCAGCTGCGATGCGGCCGGCATAAAGAAGGTTTCGGTGAATCTTGGAATAGAGATAAGCGTAAAGAATTATCCAATTAGCACGTTCAGGAAGAATCTGAACAGGGACATTCTGCTGAGGGAAATACTGAAAAATCACATCGTTTTTTCAGGTGCCGAGCAATTCATAGAGGCGGCGTTCAGGGATGAATAAAATCATATGGTGCGTCAGGAAGAAAGGCGGCCTGAGCCTGATTGAACCGAATCCGGACCTTGCGGAAGCGTACATCAGGAAGGCTGAAGAAGCCCTTGAATCCATGAGGGTAAATGTCATAAAGGACTGGAAGATTTCAACCGCTTATTATACGCTCTATTTTTCGCTTTATGCGCTTCTGATGAAAATCGGGATAAAATGCGAGATTCATTCCTGCACAATAGCGTTTGCAAAAGAATTCCTCGGGGATTATCTGGACGCCGAGGAACTGGAGTTTATAGAGGATTCGCTGAAGGCCAGAATCGATTCCCAGTACTATGTTGACAGGACCGTTCCTGACGGGCAGTACGGGCAGATGATGAGAAGGGCCCCTGAATTCCTGGTCAGGTGCAAGTCAGTCCTTATAAAATTAAACGAAAAGAAAATCAATGAAATAAGAGGCAGATTTCAGAAGTATGCGGATAAAACTGCATGACAGTGCCGCTGCATTTCTCCGCCTAACTGTAATTCCTCTGAAGCGCACGGAAAGCGCCGGAACGAAACCATAACCAGCTATTTATTTCGGAAAGAGAAAAACTTACCATGAATATCTTTCAGATAAAGAAGCTGCTGAGGAAAATAAAGCCCGAAAGAATAAAAACAAGCGATAAAGTGCGGTTCAAAATAGAAAATGTGCACCGTGTTGAACTCAGAACAGTTCTTGAAAACCTGGAAAATCCGAAGCTGCTGAAAAGCGTTGAAGAGCAGCCTTCCAGACGGCCGCATGACAAAACCTACGGCTTGTTGTTCGAGTTGACGAAAAGAAAAATTCTGTTCGTTGTGATAACTTATAAAGTTCTTCAGAACAAAATATATCTTGTAACGGCTTTTCCGTCAAATAAAAAAATAGAAAAAATTATAAAAAAAGCAAAGATAAGGAATTAATATGAACAAGTTCAAATTCATGTACGACAAGGAAGCTGACTCCCTTGTGGTGTTCAGGGAAGATAGGCAGAATCATGCTAGTATCAAGTTTGGAGAAATTATTATCGATTTGGACAAAAATATGAATGTTTCAGCAATCGAAATACTTAATCCTGATTTATTGTATAAAATTCCTAAAGAAAAACTCTCGAAAATATCTGAGGCATCAGTCCAGATACAGCACAGAGGTCAATTGTTCTGGATATTCGTATCATTGAAATTCGAAAGAGCTGCAAAAGAACAGATAGAAGTTCCTTTAGAACTTGAAAGACCAATTTCTGTTTAAGTCCGTCAAGAGAATTTATCCAGACGTTTCCTTTTTTGTGAGATTTACCTAACTGTAATTCCTCCTCACGAAGCGCCCGAGCCTGTCGTACGCGCTGTTCAGACGCCGCATCCGGCCTCTGCGAAGAGGGAACATTTAAATATATGGTAATTATACCATAATATTATGGTAAAAAACCATAGTAAGATAATTCAGGTGCTGCTGGAAAGGCGCGGAGAAATGCTCAGCATATCAAAAATATCAAGGTATTCCGGCATTGACTACAAGAATGCTTACTTCATCGTGAATGACCTTGAAGAACAGGGCCTCGTGTCCGTGACGAAGACAGGCAACACGAACCTTTGCAGATTCACAAACAGGTTCGGCAAGGCGGTTTTTGAAGCAGAACACGACAGAAGGAGAAAAATTTTCGATAAGAAGAGGGATTTTCTGGTCATTTACAGGAGGCTGTCCGGGCTGAATTTCCCCTTCATCGCTTTGCTGTTCGGGTCCCATGCAAAGGGAAAGGCATCAAAACATTCCGACATCGACCTGCTGATCGTCTGCGAGGAAAAGAGGGAACAGGAGATTCAGGAGATTTTCGACATGTTTCCCCTGAAAATACACCCGACGTTCACGTCTTTTGAGGATTTCACGGCAATGCTCAAAACAAAGGAATTCAGCGTAGTTTCCGAAGCAGTTAAAAACAACATAATCTTAATAGGAATAGAGGATTATTACAGGCTGATGGAAAATGCTGGATGAAAAAAGGATAAGAGAAGCCGAAACGAATGTCAAAGCTTATCTGGACGAAGGTCTGCTGAAGAAATCGGAATTCGATTCAAGAATATTCAGCATCCTGAAAAGGAACGCCCAGGAAAGCCTGAATGTTGCCAGTTTTCTGGACAAAAACAAAAAATCAGGCCTGTGGGTAATTGTAGCGTCCTACTATTCGATGTTTTATCTTGCCAATGCACTGCTTTACAGGCTTGGATACAAGGTTGGTGCAAAAATATCCCATAAGGTGACAACCGATGCTCTGATAGTTTTTGCGAGAGGCAAGCTGAAACAGTCATTGATAGAAAGCTATGAAACTATAAGGGATGAAGCTTTGGCGAGCATGAAATCCGAAGAGCTGATAGAGTATCTGGATTATGAAAGAAAGAAGAGAAGCTTTATCCAGTATGAAACGCCGGAAAAAATCAAGATTTCAAAAGTCAGGACATCTTTGGAAAGGGCAAGGGAGTTCATGCTTCAGATAGGCAGGCTGCTGGAGGATTAATTCATCCCCAGTTCCTCTTCATGAAGCGCCCGAGCCTGTCGTACGCGCTGTTCAGCGCTTCCTCGGAAGCGGCGAATACGACGCGGAAGTAGTTGCCGTCGAGCGGGCCGAATCCCGAGCCGTAGACAAAAAGGACTCCCTCCTCTTCCAGCAGTTTCTTCACGAACTCCTCGTCGCTCCTGACGCTGACGTCAATCCTCGGGAAGGCGTAGAAAGCGGCCCTGGGCTTCCTGACCGAAAGCCCGTCTATCTCGTTTATCCTTTTGCATGTGATGTCCCTTCTCTTCCTGAGTGTTTTCACTGTCTCTCTGATGTGCCCCTGCGGGCCCTCGAGCGCCGCCTTTACCGCGTACTGTTGGGGATGGTTTATGCTCAGCCTGGCCCTTGCTATCTTCTTGACTGCCTCCTCGTATTCGGCTTTTGCTTCTTCCGGTCCGGAGAATATCATCCAGCCGATCCTCCAGCCCGGAACCAGATAATTCTTCGAGAGTGTGTTGAACGTCACGACAGGCACGTCCCCCGCTATTGAGCCCAGCGCCGTAAAGCTGAACTCGTCATCCAGTATCATCTTGTCGTATGTCTCGTCCGAGAATATCGGAATGTCGTGCTCGCCTGCTATGTCGATAATCTTTTTGAGAGTAGATTTCGTATACAGGGAACCCGTCGGATTGTTGGGGTTTATCACCACTATGGCCTTTGTCTTTTTGTTTATCTTCTTTCTCATGTCCTCGATGTCCGGCTGCCATTCGTTTTCCTCGTCGAGCTTGTAGCTGTTCATGACGCCCTCGAACTGCGCGACTGCGGAATTGTAAAGTGGATAACCAGGTGTCGGTGTCAGTATGTTCTCGCCTCTGTTCATTATGGCAGAAACAGACATCATTATGCCCTCGCTGCCGCCGGCTGTTATCAGGACGTTTTCGTCAGCCACGCCCTTTATGCCCAGTCTGGCGGCTTCCCTCGCTACCGCCTCCCTTGCCTCACTGATGCCCATGGAGTCCGCATAAGACGAGCTCCTGCTCCAGTTCTTCTCAACAGCGTCAATCATGTGCCTCGGCGTCTCGAAATCATAAACCATGGGATCGCCTATGTTGAGGTATATTATCTCCTTACCTGTTTTCTTGAGCTTTCTCGCCTCAACAACTATGTCCCTTATGGCATAGCGTATGTTCTCCGTCTTTTTGGATGGCACTATTTTCATATTATCACTTAAGATTAACACACACCTGTTTAAATCTTCTTTTAAAGTTTTTTTCCTATAATAATGTTATGAAGTCCATAGGAAGGAGCCCTGACGCGGAAATCCTGTACAGCGCAGAGGGAAGGCTGCAGACGCGACTCCAGATGCCGGGAGACGTTTTGCGCAAGATGCTCTATATCGACGATTTTCTTCTCTTCTGCAATGACCAGCTGATGTTCGCGGAGCATTCCGGCGACATAGGCTATGCGAGCCAGCTGAAAAGACGCATAGATAAGTACGAAGCTTATACCTTCCCTGATGACGAGTTGGAGGAAATTCTGGACCTCATGGAGTTCTCGGAAGCGCTCGAAAGAGCCTACAGCGAGTACATCAGCCGTAGAAAACAGGCCTCTTCGTGAGCAGCTTCGGCAGCGGCAGCGGCCTGTATGGGAACCCATCAGTCTGCTTCTTTATGTGCTCAACTATCTGCTTCGTTGTCATGTCCTTTACCTTTGAAGTCTCCCTGAACCTGACCGCGAGCTTCCCGCTCTTCAGTTCCTTGTCGCCGAGGACGACTATCATGTTCACCCACTCGCTTTCGGCATCGCGGATTTTCTTGCCGACTGATTCCATCCTGTCGTCCACGTCGGCGCGTATGCCTTCCTTCTCCAGATGCTCCGCGACCCTGAGAACGTCCCTGTGGAACTTCTCTGAAACCGGACACAGCCTTATCTGGGTGGGAGCCAGCCACAGCGGGAACACCGGATGCTTCCCTGCTCCCTGCTCCATGTGGTACTTCTCGAGAAGCGCGTACAACACCCTCTCTATTGATCCGCTCGGGGACAGGTGGAGTATCACCGGCTCCTTCCGGGTGTTGTCTGCATCGGTGTATTTGAGTTTGTAACGCGCTGCATTCTCCACATCTATCTGGTCTGTGGTAAGGCAGGCGGCCTTGTCAAGCGTGTCAACAAAATTCCACTCCTGCTTGAACACGAAATAGAAGAACCTCTTGTCCCATATCTCCACGAGTGCGGGCTTTCCCCAACGCTTCACGGTCTCCTTGAGATGCTCCGGATGCTCGTCGTTGAACTCCTTCACAGTCCTCACTGACAGTTGCAGTTCATCCAGAAGTCCCAGACCCTGCTGAATCTTCCTCGACACCTCGAACCTTGTCATCATCTCCTCCTTTGCCTGCGGTATGTCCCTGCATATGGCGTGGCAGTCCGGCATGGTGAACGCCCTGAGCCGCCTGAGCCCAGCGAGTTCGCCCCTCTGCTCCACCCTGAACGAGTACCTCGTCATCTCGTAGAGCCTGAGCGGCAGGTTCCTGTAGGATATGCTGGCGTCGTGGGTCATGAGGAACTGCCCGAAGCAGGCGGCAAACCTGAGGAACACTCTCTTGTTAGGCGTCTCTATCGTATACTGCCTTGCGGGGAACCTGTTGAGGTAGTCCTTGAGCGCCGGGTGCTCGTAGTCGTACATTATCGGGGTTTCGACTTCCATGGCGCCGTACTTCGCCATGTTCATGTTCACCCAGTCCTCGAGCAGGCTCTTCACCAGCTTGCCCTTCGGGAAGTACCGGAAGTGGCCGGGGTCGCTTCCCTCCTCGTAGTCCACAAGCTCGAGCCTCTGCATGAGCTTTATGTGCGGCGGCTGCTCTTTCACTTCCCTGCTCTTGGCCATCTCGTACAGCACGAGCTTCTCCAGCTTCGGATATTTACTGAAGTCGAAACCTTTCACCTTGCCGTTCATCATGGAGATTTTGTTCATCTTGCCTGAAGGCTCCATGACGAACCATTCAGATTTGAGCTCACCCTCCTTCCTGAGGGCCTCAGACATGTTCTCGTCGCCTTCCTCTGCCCCCTCTGATGTTATGTCCCTCGAAAGCTCTGCAAGCGGGTGGCCCTTGCATTTTATGTCAAACGCCTTGTACCAGCCGAACGGCGAGCGCTTAACCTTGAGGCCCTTCTCCAGAAGTTTCTCTTCGACCTTCTTCACAACTTCGAGCCCTGTTGCCGGCGATGACGGCGTGTGCGACAGGTGGACGAACGGATAGATAACGATGTTCTTCGCCTTCACCTGCCCGTAAACATCAAGAATCTCCTTCACGGCATTGGATATTATCCTGCCTTTCGCCTTCTCGTCACTCTTCTCGACACTTGAGAAAACAACGAGCGCCTCCTCGACCCTCACGGGGTCCTTGCTTTTGATTTCTTCAGCACTCTTGATGGCCTTCTTCTTGGCCTGGTATTCTATAAAATCTGCATGTATAAGCAGTATCTTCATTTTAGCACCTCCTGCGCAGTCTTACACTGACTGCTTTACCGCGGCTATTAGTACTTTACACCTTTTTCATTTTAAATATCATACCTGATGTCTAGTGGTCAAGGATAATTTAAGTATTCGAACAAAATATGTTTATGAGGGTAAGGCTGCTCAAAGGCAGGCAAAATGAACTTATAAAAAAAGCAAAAAATGGAAAAACATGGAAAGAATTGAGCATGGAACTCGGTCTAAATAGCGACTATTTGAGAACAGATATTTCTAAAGAAAAAGTTTTACTAAAACAAGAAACATTCAAGAAGCTTTGTTCCATGGCAAAAACGGACTTCTCAAAATTTGTGATTGAGATTCTGGATGATAACTGGGGGAAAAAGAAGGGTGGAAGGAATTCTCCAGGCAGAACAAAACATGTCAATAAACCATCATTGTCAGAAGAACTTTCAGAATTGATTGGTATAATTCTAGGAGATGGAAGTCTTTATTGGAACAGCTCAAGAGGAGTTTATGCACTAAAGATCGCTGGAGATATTGAAAAAGAACAGGCATACCACGAAAAAATCGTAAAACCTATGATTGACAGACTTTTCGGTGTAACTTCAAAAATTGAAATTAAGAAAAATGAAAGATTCGTGTCTGAATTCAGCAAAGAGATAATAAAGATATTAGAGGATTTTGGTTTAAAGAGAGGTAACAAAAAACTGAACAATGTAGGAATACCTTCTTGGGTAAAAGAAAATCCCAAATACTTAGCTTCATGTTTAAGAGGACTTATCGATACAGATGGTTCAGTTTTCAGGATGTCTAAGAAAGATCGCAATCTTGTCAGGATGTCCTTCAAGAATAAATCAGAAAAACTACTTACTGATACCCGTAATGCTTTCATTTACTTGGGGTTTAGCCCTTCAAAGATATTTGAAAAAGACCATTTTTTTATTTCAAAAAAGTCTGATATAAAAAAATACATCAGAGAGATAAATTTTAATAATCAGAAGCATCTAAGAAGAATAAGAGAAACAGCCCCGTAGTCTAGTGGTCAAATTTCTCTATGTAAATGGAGAAAGACTAAGGATACTCGGCTCTGGTAACCTTTTGCGCATGCAGGCGCGCAAAACGTTAGCGAAAACACGCTGACGCATGAGGTTGGAGGAACCGGGGGACCCAGGTTCGAATCCTGGCGGGGCTATTGCCTATTTTTATCGAATTCTCACTGGCGTGAGCCCATTTCCTTCAGCCTCTCGAAGAAGCCCTTCTTTGTCTCAGGGATTTCGTCTCCCATGGTCTTCTTCAGGCGCTCGATAAGCTCCTTCTGCTCCTTTGTTATCTTTTCCGGCGTCTTCACGACAACCTTGACGAACTGGTCCCCTCTGCCGCGTCCGTGCAGCTTAGGCATGCCCTGTCCCTTCAGCCTGAAAACGGTATGGCTCTGCGTTCCTGGTGGTATCTGCATCTTTGCCTTTCCCGTAATTGTGGGCACCTCAACCGAGCCTCCGAGCACAGCTGTGGGTATGCTTATCACAGTCTTGCAGAAAAGGTCATTTTCATGCCTTTCAAAAACAGGATGCTCCCTTATGCTTATCACAACATAAAGGTCCCCTGTCTGGCCGCCGTTTTCACTGGCTTCCCCCTGGCCGGCAAGCCTGAGATACTGGCCGTCATCCACGCCTGCCGGGACCTTGACCTCAACAGTCCTTGTCACCTTTTCCCTGCCCGTGCCTCCGCAGCTGCGGCAGGGCTTCTTTATCACGCGCCCTGTCCCGTGGCACATGCCGCACTGTCCTATGCTTACGGACTGCATGAATCCCATGCGCCTCACGGTCCTGACTTCCCCTGTCCCGCCGCATTTTGGGCACTTCTCTGCAGAAGAGCCGGGCTCCGCCCCTGTCCCGTTGCACACATGGCACTTCTCAAATCTTGGTACATTTATTTTCTTGCTGACCCCGGCAAATGCCTCGTCAAGGGATATCTCAAGGTCATAACGGAGGTCTGCCCCGGGCTCCGGGCCGCTCCTTCCGCGCCTGCCCCCTCCGAATATGCTGAATATGTCGCCGAAGCCGAAGTCGCTGAAGAGGTCCTCGAAGCTGCTGAAGCCCTGTGCCTGTCTGGGGTCGAACCCCATGCCCTCGAGGCCGGCCTCGCCGAACTGGTCGTAGGCGCTGCGCTTCTCAGGGTCTTTCAGCACCTCGAATGCCTCGTTTATTTCCTTGAACTTATCTTCTGCGCGGGGGTCGTCCGGGTTCACATCCGGATGGTATTTTCTGGCAAGCCGCCTGAACGCCTTTTTTATCTCATCAGCTGACGCGTCCCTTCCCACACCCAGAATCTCGTAATAGTCTTTCTTGGCCATGTCGATACACCAAGATAATATAATTAATCACTGTTCATTTAAGTTTTTCCTGTGAACGCAACAGATCCTGAAAACATGGGATTCGATTATCAGCGGCTTTCTCTGTTGATTATCTTCTTGCCTTTTTCAACGGCCTTCCTGAAATCCTTTTCATTGGGAGCATATTTGGCGAACTTCACGAGGTCGCAGAGTTCGAAACATTTTTCCGCGTCGCGGAAGTGCCGCCTGTTTCCGTGCCTTTTAAGCGCTTTCAGTATGTCAGTGCTTGTTAGCTCTTCCTTTCCTGAGTTGAGCATGTGCTTGTAGCAGAGCCTGACACCCTCGGAGACTTTGGCATATGCCTCCTTTTTCTTTCCTTCGGAAAACATCTTCTCGGCAGCCTTTATCAGTGCCATTGCCTCCTTTTTGATATCAACTGCCCTTGTGGCAGTCTGCTTGATTTCTTCGGCAGGGACAGACTTTTTCAGAAAATACCTCCTGTAAATGAGAACAGCGGCCGTCAGGACAGCGGCTGCAAGTATTATCCACAAAAGAATGCCCCACACATCAGCCGTGCTGTCGCCGTGTTCCTCTATCTCCAGAAGCTTTCCACGAACCGTCATGTTGCCTGTTATTGACTTTTGATTGCCTTGCCTGTCTTTGTATGTGTAGCGGAAATTGGAAACATTGCTTTCCGGAAACGAAAAGTGTTTGGATGAGAGATTGAACCCCCCACGGCTTATGCTTTCGTTGAGCTTCTTGAATTCCGTGCTGTTTTCAAGAAGCCCGGCGAGTCTGTAGGCATCTTCCTTGCTCCATTTCTGCAGCTGATTCACGGTTCCGTTTTCCATACTGCCTTTTATCATGGCTTTGTCACCATTTTCCTTCTTATAGGTGTATTCAAACCTGCCCGTGTCATACGATGAAGGGTTGAGGTCCGCCGATTCGGGTTTGTACCCATGCTGCTGCAGCTGCTGCTGCATGCGCTGGAATTCACTGTTCTGCTCTATCCTCTTCTGCATTTCCTCTTTCATCTGCTCCTGCTGCCTCATCTGCTCCTCCATCTGCTTTTTTATGGCGCTCATGTCCTGGTTCTGCTGCTGGATGTTGCCGGGGCTCTGGCTTTTCTGCTGGCTCGGGCTGCTTCCGAAGCCGCTGCTTATCTGTATGCTTGTGGACGAGCCGCTCGATGAGTATGATGTTGAAGTCATGCTCATGCCTCCGCACTGGTAGACAGTTGTTATTCCCTGCTGCTGAAGGTTCTGCTGTGACTGCGAATTCTTCACAGACAGCTCCAGTTCATTGCTCTGCACCTGCTCTTGTGCGCCTGTATCAGGATTCGTGTATGTTATCGTTGCCTTCCCGAGCGTGAAGTCGCCCGGCTGGAAGGCAGTTATCGGCTGGCTGTATGCGATGATGCTCGAGGCATCAGCCGGCAGTGTGTATTCAAAGCACTGTATGTCAAGGCCGTTCCCTGCAATGATATTCTTGTCCTTTATCTGTATGTCCAGAGGCTTGCCGAAGGGGTTTGAAAACTTTAGCAGTATCTCTATGTTGTCGCCCACTGCTATGTCACGGCTTTTCACATCCTTTTCGACTGTCAGCTGCGCGGCGAGGGCGCTGACTGACAGCGCGCCTGAGAGTAATATGCAGACCATAATGGAAATCAGAAGCCTTTTCATACACACCATCTCTATGGAAGCGACCTGAACCTCCAATATTTCAGATACAGCCAAAATGAAAACACGACCAGCGCGGCTGCTATAAACCAGTCCTTTATTGACGTGTCCTCAAGCTCCCTCTCTATCTTCTCCGGAAGCTTTGCGTAGATGTCCGAGAGCGTTGTCGCATTAACGGACCTGAAATACTGGCCTCCGGTGCTTTCAGCTATCTTCTTCAGCGTTGCCTCGTCGAGCTTTGCATATTGCGGCCTACCGAAGAAGTCATAGCCCAGAAGCACCGGCTTCTCGGAGCCCATGCCGATTGTATATACCTGCATGCCGTTGCTTTTTGCGAACTCTATTGCCTTGTCCGGGGACACGACGCCTGCATTGTTCACGCCGTCAGAAAGCAGAATCACGACCTTTTTTTTACTGGGAATGGACGTTGCCATGTCTATGGCAAGCGACAGGCCGTCGCCTATTGCAGTTGCCCCGTCAGTGGCCTTTATGGACCTGAGCTTTGTGATGACCTTGTCCTTAAGCGGCGTCAGATATGAAGACGTGGTGGCGCCGTTAGAGAACACGACAATTCCGGCGAGGTCGCCTGGATTAAGCTCTTTGAGAAGATTTTCTGCTGCTGCCTTGGCGGCTTCTATCCTGCTTGGCTTGTAGTCAGTTGCCTGCATGGAGCCGGAAACATCTATGGCAAGCACTATGTTTGCGCCCTTCTTTGTCTGCCTGAGTGGTATGTGAGGGTCAGCCAAAGCTGTTATCAGCAGCGCCAGAACAGCGAGGTTTATGGCAAAAAGTATCTTGTCTCTGTCCGTTAACTTTTTATCACCTGCCGCCTCTTTCAGGAGATTTATGGAGCTGAACCTGAGGCTGAGCCTCTTCTTCCTCTTTTTGGCAATCATGTAAAAGTAGGCCAGAACCGGCAGCAGAGCAAACGCTGCAAACCAGAGAGGGTTTGCGAAGTTCATGTCCTTGCCCTCCTCGTCTTTTCAGTGAAGTATTTTGCAGCAGCTTTTTGCCAGTTGTCTGACGCCGGTATCTGTATGAAGTCTATTTTTCTGGCCTTCATGAAATATGCGATGCTTGCATCCCTTTCGGATGCTATTCTTGAGAAATTTTTCCTGAAATCCGGGTCTGAAGTGTTTACTGCAAAGTGTTCGCCTGTTTCCCCGTCCTCAAGCTCTACATAGCCTACATCAGGAATCTCAGACTCCCTCACGTCCACTATTCTCACAGCAACCACGTCATGCTTTTTCCTCATAATCCTAAGGGGTTTTTCCAGCTTGCCGAGATCCTCTATGAAATCGGACACAATGAATATCACACCCCTCTTCTTCATCACCTTGGACAGCCGGATAAGGGGCCTCTCAAGGTCTGTCCCTTTCTCCTCTGGCCTGTGATAGAGTATCTCCCTGATTATCCTCATGGCATGCTTCTTTCCTTTCCTTGGGGTTATGTACTTCTCTATCTTGCTACTGGCCAGAATCAGCCCGACCCTGTCATTGTTCCGTATGGCGGAGAATGCGATGCTCGCGATCAGCTCAACCGCTGCCTCCCTCTTGAGCATATCCTGCGTGCCGAAATCTATTGAGCCCGAGACATCAAAGAATATCATGACTGTCAAGTCTCTTTCCTCCACGAACTCCTTGACAAAGGGGTGGTTCATCCTTGCGGTGACATTCCAGTCTATTGCCCTTATGTCATCCCCGTAGTGGTATTCCCTGACCTCTGAGAACTCGATGCCCCTTCCCTTGAATATCGAATAGTAAGCGCCCTGCATGAGGCCATCGACAAGCCGCTTCGTCTTTAATTCGATCCTTCTTATCCTTTTCAGCAGTGTTTTTTCGTCGTCCATAATCTACTCCAAAGCTATGTTCAAGACCTCATTTATGTCCGAAACCTCAATCAGCTTCAGCCCCCATTTGTCCCTGACCTCCTGCGTTATGTCAACGGTCCTGGGCACGTAGTATGTGTTGTAGAGGTAGAAGCCGAAACCAAACGGCTCCTTTTCGACCCTCTTTTCGTAGTATGTTATCTTTGACTGGCCTTTTGGTATCAGGAATATCCTGTATCCAGCCTCACTTGCAGCCTTCGCCTTTTCGAGTATGCCGCCTACCATCCCTATCCTTCCGTCGGAGTCTATGGTCCCTGTCATGGCGACGTCGTTCCTTATGTCCCTGTTTTCAATGGCGGCAACTGCGGCTGTTGCTATTGCGGCTCCGGCGCTTGGTCCGCCTATAAGTCTGCTTGAGACATTGAATGTCAGGATGAAGTCTCTCTCACCTTCCTTGGCACCGGCTATCTTCCGAGCCACCCTGACAGCGGTATCTACTGAGTATTGTGTATCAGGCTCAAGGAATGGGTTGGTCTCTATAAGCACGTTGCCACTGCCAGGTATGGTCTTGACCATAAGCTTACCCACAACGCCCTCGTCTGTGACACTGTTGACAGCTACTATGGGGATAGTTTTTTGGGAAAGCAGATAGCTGGTGATTCCGGCTCCTTTGCTATTTTTTGTCTGAATCACAGTGTGGCCGGTTAACTGCCATGCAATGAGCGTATTGGCGTAAACTGCAGATGCCACAGCCAGACCCAGAGCAAAGAATAACAGCCTGTCTGCATTTGCTCTGTTTTTCAAACATAACACCTCCTTCAGGGTATTCTTACTGTCTTCACGACCCTTTCTATTATGTCGTCAGTGGTCATGTCCTCCGCCTCGGCCTCGTATGTGAGTATTATCCTGTGCCTGAGGACATCGGCGGCTATGGATTTGATGTCTTCCGGCTTGACGTATCCTCTCCCGTTCATCATTGCCACAGACTTGCCTCCGAGTATGAGCCATATCGACGCCCTTGGGGAAGCGCCGTATTCGATAAAGCCGTTCAGGTCAAGGCCGTATTCTTCGGGCTTCCGCGTTGCGTGCACAAGCTCACTCACGTACTGCACTATCTTTTCATCAGCGTAGACCTGCGTGCAGAACCTCTGCATCTCGAGCAGCTTTGCGACAGTCGTCACTTTCTTTGCAGCAGGGTTCCTGCCGACAGTCATCCTGTTTATGATTTCCTTTTCGTGGGAAAGCCCCGGATAATCGATGAGCAGCTTGAACATAAATCTGTCCACCTGTGCCTCCGGAAGATTGTATGTTCCCTCGGTTTCTATGGGGTTCTGCGTCGCGATGACGAGGAACGGCTTCGGCAGCGGATATGTGTCACCGGAGATTGTGACCTGCCTTTCCTGCATCGCCTCGAGCAGCGCGGACTGTACCTTTGGAGGCGCCCTGTTTATCTCGTCAGCGAGTATGAAATTCGTGAATATCGGGCCTTTTTTTGTGCTGAAAGACGAAGTTTTCTGGTTATATATCTTCGTTCCTATGATGTCAGCAGGCAGCAGGTCGGGAGTGAACTGAAGCCTCCTGAATCCTGAATCCATGGTGCCCGCGAGGGTTCTCACCATCAGTGTCTTGGCAAGCCCCGGCATACCTTCAAGCAACACATGGCCGTCAGCGATGAGGGAAACGAGTATCTTTTCCAGTATGTCCTCCTGCCCGACTATGACATTTTTCATTTCTTCCAGCATTTTATTAAGGGTGAGAGAATACTGCCTCGCCGCCCTGTTCAGTCTTTCAATTTCCTTATTCATGATATTATCACCTCACAGATTGAACATATCCATAAACCTTTTCATCTTCCTTAGTTCGGAGAGAAACATCTTCCCCTTCTCGAGAAGGAGGATGGTCTTGTCCTCATTGAATGATATGAACCCCTTCTCCTCAAGTTCCTGGAGGTATTTCTTGAGCAGCTTGTGGGAAAGATTGGCCCTGTAAAGCACATGCGTCGGTTTGGATTTCTGCCCATCCTCCTCAATACTTTCGAGTATTGAAATGATGATGTCAATGCGATCTCTCCTATTTTTCATACCGTCTCACCAAAACATACTCATACATCAATATCAAAAACCCGGCAAGTTGCAGGACCTCCCCGATGACATACATGACGAGATTCATGAATGTCAGGATGAAGAACATCTGGCTGAGCAAAAGCACGAAAAAGGCCACAGGCGTCAGCAGCAGATTCATGTTGCGTGGAGTTTTAGCAGCATTCCTCTTGAGGTAATACGCCAGGATGCCTGTCATGAACACCACCATGGTGATATGGAAGACGAAATACGCGCTGTGACTGAAGATTGTTATCAGGACAATGAAGTATAAACAGAGATAAAACATACCGCGCTCAGTTTTCCAGTTGATGAACAGCAGTCCGAAGAATGCCATGGCCATAAGGAACCTGAAGATGGAGAACCCTATGGTAAACAGTATCTCAGATATATGCGAGGTCTGGAAGTAGAAGACAGAATTTTCAATGTTGATAGAGCCGGTTTCTAGATAATAAATGTTGAAATTCGAGATTATCTTGAAGATGAAAGCGATACCTATGAGCAGGAAAAAGACGGAAAAATACCTGTGCTTTTTGTTGTGGGTGACACCGTAAAGCATGTGGCCGTATCTGGCAATCATGGCCACGACCACAATGCTGAACAGCTCGAACACTATATCTATCCCGTAGAACCACCGCGGACTGAATATATACTGCAACATATTACAAAATGCATATAAGAGAAGTTAAAAAACCTATGAAACAATGTTCCATAAAACTGTTCTTTACATATGTTTCACAACCGGCTTAAATATCCTCATCCAAGTATGCATTGAGGTGAGTGACATGACACTCTTCCGGATTACATAGCGATAACCCCCCTGTTGGGGGGCATCCTGAACAGTTTATTTCTTCTTCTCGTCGTCGACCTTGTACTCCGCATCCACGACCTTTTCATTGTCACCCTTTTTGCCCGCTTTCTTGCCGGTCTCTTTCTCTGGCGCTTCATTCCCTTTCTTGGCCGCAGCTTCCTGCGCGGCTTTCTGGTATATCGATGCGCCTGCTTCGCCGACAACTTTCTGAAGGTTCTCTGTCTCTTTCTTTATCTTTTCGGTGTCGTCGCCTGCCATGGCATCCTTTAAAGATTTCATGGCATTTTCTATCTTTTCCTTCTGCTCTTTCGGAAGCTTGTCGCCGAGTTCGGAGAGTGTTTTCTCTGTTGTGTACACGACAGTGTCTGCGTTGTTTCTTATCTCTATGCTCTCCTTCCTTTTCCTGTCCTCCTCCTCGTGCTCCTTGGCTTCCTTTATCATCCTCTCTATGTCCTCGTCAGACATCTTGCTTGACGATGTTATGGAAATCTTCTGCTCCTTGCCTGTGCCGAGGTCTCTGGCGGAGACATTTATGATGCCCGACGCATCTATGTCAAAGGTCACTTCTATCTGGGGCACTCCCCTTGGAGCCGGCGGTATGCCCTCGAGGTTAAACATGCCGAGGCTTGTGTTGTCCGCGGCCATAGGCCTTTCGCCCTGAAGCACATGCACGGTCACCGCGGTCTGGTAATCTGCTGCCGTGGAGAATACCTTTTTCTTCTTCACGGGGATGGTCGTGTTCCTCTCAATCAGGGGTGTCATGACGCCGCCAAGCGTCTCTATACCAAGAGTAAGGGGGGTAACGTCAAGAAGGACCATGTCCTTCACCTCGCCTGCGAGTATTCCTCCCTGGATGGCAGCGCCCATTGCCACGCATTCCATGGGGTCTATGCCTCTCTCGGCCTTCCTGCCGACGAAATCCTCCACGAACTTTATCACAGCCGGCATCCTCGTCGGTCCGCCGACAAGTATCACCTTGTCTATCTTGTCTTTTGTCAGCTTGGCATCGCTTATTGCCTGTTCCATGGGCGCCCTGCACTTTTCGATGATGGGGCTGACAAGCTTCTCGAGCTGCGCCCTTGTAACTTTCATCGCAAGGTGCTTCGGCCCCTTGTCATCAGCGGTTATGTAGGGCAGGTTTATCTCTGTCTCAAAAACGCCCGAAAGCTCTATCTTCGCCTTCTCTGCTGCCTCCCTTATTCTCTGGACAGCCATATCGTCGCTGTTGAGGTCTATGCCTTCCTTCTCCTTGAAGTCATCTATGATGTACTTCATGAACGCCTCGTCCATGTCCCTTCCGCCGAGATGGGTGTCACCACTTGTTGAAAGCACATTGAATGTGCCCTCTGAGAATTCCATTATTGTCACGTCAAGCGTGCCTCCGCCGAAATCGAACACAAGAATCTTGTGTTCTTCGTTTTTCTTGTCGATGCCGTATGACATGGCAGCTGCTGTCGGCTCGTTGACAAGCCTGACGACCTCGAGACCCGCGATTTTCCCGGCGTCCTTTGTGGCAGTCCTCTGGTTGTCGTCAAAGTAGGCGGGGACAGTTATCACAGCTTTTTCTATCTTCTCGCCGAGGAACGTTTCAGCATCATCCTTTATCTTCTGGAGAATGAATGCTGAAATCTGCTGAGGTGTGTAATCCTTTCCGTGAATCTTGTATCTGAACTTCGTGCCCATCTTCCTCTTGGCGCCGCTGATAGTTCCCTCAGGGTTTGAAACCGCCTGCCTTCTTGCGGGCTCGCCGACAAGAATCTGACCGTCCTTCGTGAATGCCACAACAGACGGGAACATCTTCCCTGCTACTGTGGCGCCTTCTGCAGAAGGTATGATTGTGGGCTTGCCGCCCATCATTACCGCTGCCTGCGAGTTTGAAGTACCGAGATCTATACCTATTATCTTTTCCTTCTTTTCATCTTTTTTGTCACCCATAAAACCACCCCTTATGAATCAATGCATAATGATAAGCAATGATTTATTAACTTTTCGCTATTATGACCTTCGAGTGCCGTATGACCTTCGAGTTCAGCATGTAGCCGGGAAGCAGCTCCTCAAGTATCGTGCCGTCCTCGTCCCTGGACTTTTTCGACATCATGGCATCATGGTAATACGGGTCGAACATCTTTCCGACAGCCTCTATCCTCTTCAGGCCGGATTCCCGCAGCGTCTTCATGAGGTTGTCGTAGACCATCTTTATACCCTTTCTGGTCTCCCTGTCGGATATGCCCTTCAGTGACCTTTCAAGGTCGTCAACAGTCTGGAGCAGAGACTTTATCAGCCTTTCGTTTGCCGCCTTCTCGAATGCATCCTTTTCCCGGTCTATGTGCTTCTTGTAGTTTTCAAAATCCGCTGT
This sequence comes from Candidatus Aenigmatarchaeota archaeon, assembly GCA_021163005.1. Classification (GTDB taxonomy): domain Archaea; phylum Aenigmatarchaeota; class Aenigmatarchaeia; order QMZP01; family JAFGSV01; genus JAFGFG01. Next base: position 18,483 of record JAGGXP010000042.1, read on the forward strand.
GATGTATTTTATCCGCTCGCGCAGCTCGTCCCTCTCCTTCTCGCATTCGGCGAGCCTCCTCCCGGATTTTGATACCTTTTGCCTGGCCATAATAATCACAATAAGATATGCTTCACTGCAATAAAAAAATTTGCTGCTCAGCCAAGGGCAAGCCGGTAAATCTTTACAATGTCCCCTGCATCAAGACTGACGAAGTTTCCGATGGGTTCCGGTTTTGCGGCCAGCCGCGACATCTCTTCAAATCTGCTGCCGCCTATGCCAAGCCCTTTGAGAGTGGTTTCCAGGCCGAGCGAGCTGAAGAACTTTTCGGTTTCCTTTATTCCCATGAGCGCCGCCTTTTCATCATCCTTCTCGAAAACATGGAAAACATTTCTCCCATATCGTGCGAAGCGCGCTGTGTCGTGCTTATAGACATACTTCATCCATGCAGGGATTATCACCGCGAGCCCGGCCCCGTGGGCTATATCGTATGCAGCCGAGAGCTCGTGCTCTATCTTGTGCGATGCCCAGTCCTCCTCCCTTCCGGTACCGAGTATGCCGTTATGCGCGACTGTTCCTGCCCACATAAGCTCTGCCTGCGCATCATAATCCTTCGGGTCAGCCACAGCCTTCTTCGAGTTCCGGATTATGGAACGCATCACTGCCTCACACATTTCGTCAGTCACATCAACGTTCTTCGTGTTGGTGAAATACCTTTCGACTATGTGAGCGAACATGTCAGCCGATCCGTATGCTATCTGCTTTTTGGGAAGGGTGAAAGTCAGCTCCGGGTTCAGTATAGAGAAGACAGGCCTTGACAGGTCGCTCCTTGCCGAAAGCTTCCTCCCGCCTTCCTCGTTGGTTATGACCATGCTCGGGCTCATCTCGCTTCCGGCTGCAGATATGGTCAGTATGACACCGACCTTGAGCGGATTCTTTATCACAGTCTTTTTCGTGAAGAAGTCCCACACATCGCCTTCATAGGGGGCGCCCGCAGCTATGGCCTTTGACGAGTCTATGACGCTTCCGCCTCCCACAGCGAGAATGAAATCAATGCCTTCCTTCCTGCACAGTTCTATTCCTTTCCTGACCATCGAGAGGCGCGGATTCGGGACAACGCCGCCGAGCTCAGCGAACTTTATTCCCGCCTTTTCAAGTGATTCAACAACCCTGTCATAGAGCCCTGTCCGCTTTATGCTGCCCCCGCCGTAGTGGAGAAGAATGTTTCCGGAATGCTTCCTGACTTCTTGTCCCACTCCCGTCTCAGTGCCCCTTCCGAAGATGACTTTAGTGGGCATGTGAAGAGTAAAATTGTCCATATCAGTTATCATGAGAAGCAGATTTAAATGGCTTTCAGGAACCGCTCCACAACGTCCCTGTTCCTCGCCTCAGGATGGAACAATATGCCGTAGAACGGCTTTGACTTGTGCCTTATCGCCTGAATGCATTTGCCTGACTTTGCCAGCACCTCGAACTGCGCCGAGGCCTTGACAGCCTTCCCGTGCAGCTCGTACACTTTCATCCTGCCTTCAAGAAGGGGGTTCTTCCTCACAACCTCCACGTCAGCGAAACCTACGGACTTTTCGTCGCCGAGCGCAGAGCCGAACACAGCGGCCATGACCTGCATTCCGGCGCATATCCCAAGCACGGGCTTGCTGGTCTCCTTCAGCCATGAAAAAGTGTCAATGTCCCCAAGGTATCCGAACTCCCTGAGCGGCGTTCCCGAAAGAATGATTTTCTCCGCCTCTTCAATGTCGCTTTTGCGGACTTTCGTGTAATGGATTTTTCTGGCATCCCCAAACCTTCCGGCAATGTCCATCAGGGGCCTTGCGAATTCTTCAGTGCCGAGCGGCTGCGAATTCATATCAACAATCAGAATCATGCATTTACCTTCCTGAAGCAGTTGAGGAAGTGCAGGCTGGCCAGCTGTATGATGAGCGATGCCGCTATGATGTACATGCCGTAGTCATTCAGGAACGGCATTGCTATGCCGGGAATAAGCAGTGAAGCCAGTCCTATGCCTATTGTTGCACCGCAGACAGGAGCGCCTATACCGCATACACTCAGTGCACTGATTCCAAGCACTGAGGCAACCATGCCGATAAGCGAGCCGCTGTACGTCTTCTCCATGCCTATCCTTTCCTTTATGTTCCTCACAGTGCAGGTGAGCACAAGCGCAAAAAGAATCATGAATGATGCAGCCAGCAGATAGTACCAGCCATAGAATATATTCTCCGGAAGAAGCAGCCAGGAGACTGCGAGAGCCAGCACGAACGTCAGCTCACAGTATCTGCTTTTCATTACTTTGATAATATAGGGTTTTTGCATAGTTTTATAGACGCTTTTGCTGCTTTTATCTTTTCTTCTTGGTGTTCCACTGCCTCGGCAGCGGAAACAGTCTTTTCCTCTTTTCCGGGACAGCGGGAGGTTTTTCATATTTCAGTGACGGCTCCCTGAGCGACGTGTTCAGCGGCGGGTCTATGGCGCTCTCAAGCGCCTTCAGGGGCTTTGCGTTCCTGACAGCCTCCAGAGACCTCTCTTCCATTATCCTGCCGAGCGCACGCGCGTGCTTTCCTATGGAGCTTGCGTAGAAGGGATGTCCCGGGTTGTACCTGTACGTCGCCCTTATGGCGTCCCTGCTGAAGCCGTGGTCCGCGAGATATCTTCCGAGGAATCCTATGGCGTCAGGCTTGTTCATGGGGTCGAATACGCCGTCGCCGTCGAAGTCCTTCCCGTATTTTCTGAAGAGGTCGGGCATTATCTGGGCTATGCCGTATGCGCCCGCCCACGAACCTTTCGCCTCGAATATGTCATCAGGCAGGAGTATGTTGTCTGCGGTGTCCTTCTGAAGCTCGAGAAAGTCCTTTATGTATTCATAAAAATGCCTTCTGCGCCTCCCGCTGCTCTGCATATAGACGGAGATGAGGGAATTTATGACAGGCCGCTTTCCTGTGTACTGCCCCCTGTTGGTCTCCAGTTCCAGTACCGACGCGATGTGCTCGGGCGACGGGCCGAACTCGTCTTCCGCCTTCCTGAGCCAGTGCCAGTATTCCTCCATGAAGTCTGCGCACGACTCAAGCGAATCGCGCCTCATGTACCATGACTGCGAAGTGTCCGCGTAGTTGACGAACCTCTTCCTTTTTCCGAAGTCATAGACCTCGAACCTCGGATCCTCGAGAATTGACGTTATATCATATCCGTCGCGCGCCAGCCTGCGCTTCAGGTAGTCCAGCCTGCTTTTGTACTTTCCTGTTGCTCCTGAAACCGCGAGCGCGGCCGAGAGCAGAATCTCGCCTATCATGTTAAGAATAGCATGCAAAAAGATTTAAGGCATTAGGGTCTTCCCATTCTCCTGCGCCTGCCGTTCAGCACGAACCTGCCGCCCTCTATGCTGATGGCCTTGCCGTTGGCGAGAGCGTCCGCGACCTTTTTCCTCGCCTCAGTGAGCATTCTGTGGAATGTGGGCTGGGAAACTCCCATCTTTTCTGCGGCCTCTGCCTGCCCCATGCCGAGAAGGTCCTTGAGCCTCAGGGCCTCGAATTCCTCTACAGTAAGGACTGTCATTTCGGCATCTTTCATGGGCATGCCTACCGGCTTGAAGAAGGTGGCCGCCGGCATGTCCCTGACTATCCTGAACCTTCTCGGCCTCGGCATACTTTCACGTCTGCCCGAGCGCTTCCTTCACGCTGACGCCGGACTTCTGCTCGTACTTTATGCCCTTTCCGTCAAGCGCTCCTGTCATGTTCGGACCGAACGCCCCGCAGACGACCTTGTCCACGCGCTCGTCAGACAGCATCTCGGCAACGCTGAATCCCGCGCCGCCTCCGCCTATGATGAACGGGTTCTTTATCTTCTTGACGAGCTTTCCGTCCTCGAAGATGAGGAAGAACGGCGCCCTCGCGCCCTTTGCGCTCACCTGCGAGTTTTCGTCATCCTTTTCCGCACCTATTGCCACTTTCATAGCATTCCCTCCTTTTCAAATTTTTCAAAAATGATGCCCTGCACCACTGACATGAGTATCATTACCACTGTCAGCACTGCAGTGAACTTTATGCCGAAGTAAAAGATGATGACAGGGAGAAGAGGTATCTTGACGGCCCTGTTGTACAGGAACGTGGCTATGAAGCCGTACCCGACCCCTCCCTTTTTCAGCTCCCTGAGGAACGGGTACCACATGTATATGGGCCCTGTTGATATTATGCCGCCCGCTATTGAAATAGCCCATCTTTTTGCCCCGGACGACGTGCCCAGGTGTTTTTTTACGGACTCTGGGCTGACAAAGTAGTTGAACCCTGCTGTGAGCAGGTATATCAGGACGAAGATGTACGCTATTCTCAGGAACACTGTGTACGACGATTCAAGCGCCCTGACTGCGAGGCCCGGGCCCGCCGCGGCTGTTACTGCATAAAGCGCAATTACTGCGATAAGGAAATATGCGCTTATGCTTATGTCAGGCTTTTTCACAGCATCCCCACCACCGAAACTGTTATTATGGCAGTTATTATCGCCAGAACGAAGCTGCTTATGTTCCTCAGCGTGCTGAACCTTTTCCCGAGCATCATGGATTCCGCGGGATACTGTACAACGCCCACTGTCACCCACGCCACCATGAACGCGGTCACAGCATAAAGGCTCACGCCCTGGCTTAGAAACTCGCCTGAAAGTATGTAGCTTGTTATGGGATTGCCGGCCAGTATGCTGCCGGCGAAAGCACCCGTAAGTGTGTCGAGAATCGCAAACTTGGTGAAAATGCGGCCGTAGACGCTCTTGGGCACAACCGCATTTGCAAGGCCTATAAGAAGAATGGTGCCGGCAAGCACCGGAAGGCTGTTATAAAGGGACCTTCCTGCGCGTGCCAGCGAATCCTTAAGCCTTTCCCTGTCTGAGCTGTTCATGTCACTTCTTCTTTTCGAGTTCCTTAAGCCTCTTTTCAATGTCTTCCAGCTCTCTCTGCATTGCCTCTTTTTCGGCCTTCAGGTCCGCTATTTCCTGTTCCCTTGTAGGCGGCCTGTAGGAATAAGGCGCCGGCTCGAACCATCCGCCTCTTCCGAACCCGGCTCCCCTGCCGAATCCGCCGCGGCCGAAGCCGCGTCCGCCCATAGGAACACCCTTTGTGTATCCAGGGCTGTTGTATCCTGAGCAGTATCCAAGTCCTCTTCCCGTTCTCGGCCCTGCGCCGTTCGGTCCTGTTCTGTCACCCCATGGCATTTTCCCACCTCCGTGTGGTTTTATAATGAATATATATTCATAATGATATTTAAAGCTTTTCACTGAGTCCCGCAGATTTCACAATCATCCTGCCGCTGTATTCGCTGTATTCAACCGCGAAGTCCTTTATGTCCACGGATTTCCTGAAAAAGGGAGCGTCAAGCACGGTTGTCTCGAATTCCCCTCCCTCACCAGCCGGGCTTATGCTGTATTTTTTATGCAGTTCGAGAAGCTCCCCGACCGCATGAGTGTCTATCATCCTGCCGAGCCATTCCCTGCTGAACGGATAGGCAAACACACCGGAAATGATGACCCTGAACCCGGAGTCCAGAATCTCTTCCAGAAGCTCTTTCTGGTCCTTCAGCCACAGCGGATTGAAGCACCACAGCCCGAGGTCGTCGCATATCTTCTGCACCCTCGAGGACTGGTAGACAGACTCGACAGCTCCTGTGACGACACCTTCTATTCCAAACCTTTCAGCAGCTTCTGATATCGCTGCCTTCAGGTCTTCAAGCTCCTTCTCCCTGACACCTTTCGTCACCCGTCTCACCAGCGGCAGCCCGGCGGCCTCTGCCTGCAGCTTTGTCAGTTCTATGTTCGGCGTGTGGAACATGTAGCTTTCGGGATTCTCAGACACAATCGTTATGAGGCATGCGACTTCGTCTGTTTCCATGGCCTTCTGCAGAGCCAGGCAGGAGTCCTTGCCTCCTGAAAAGAGGACCGCGAGTTTCATACGTTCTGATTATCAAGAGTTTTTATTAAATGATGCATATTATTGTTATGAGGCTTTTCCTGGCAGTTGAGATCCCCCTTGAGCTGAGGAATGAGATTTACAACCTCAAAAGCAGGATAGATGACGGATTCTCGGACATAAAGTGGGTGGAGAAGCAGAACCTTCACATAACACTCAGGTTTCTCGGAGAGGTTCCCGAAAGGAGGCTCGAGGAGATTGAGGTGGCACTAAATAACGTCGAGGTTGAGCCGTTCAGATGCGCCGTTAAGTCACTCGGGGTTTTCCCCAATGAAAAGAGGCCGCGCGTCATCTGGGCGGGGGTCGAGCCGCAGTTGCCCCTGAAAAAGATGCACGTCCAGCTCGACAGGGCCCTGTTCACACTCGGGTTCAGGAAAGAGCTGGGTTACAGGCCGCATATCACTCTGGGGCGCATAAAGATGCTCGGCAACGCCGATGAGCTTGTGCAGTCGCTTGGCAAACTGAAGGATTTTTCCACAGGAGAATTCATGGTCGACCGGTTCGTCCTGAAGAGGAGCACGCTGACTAAGGACGGACCTGTCTACGACGACCTGATGGTCTTCGGGCTTTGATTTTCCTGGCGGCATTGCTGACCTTTTCCATGTTCACGCGTTTAAGTCTCCTTTTCGTGGCGCTGAGCGCTTTCCGGCTGCCCGACCTTGTGAGATAAACAGCTGAAAGAGCCTTCTTCTGGCCGTATTTCATAAGGTCGCCGAACACGTAGCTTGCCCTTACCCTCTGCCTTATGGCAATCTCATCAAGGAACTTTATGAACATCACCGCACCGGCGAGCCTGATGAGCCATGAAAAGAAGAATACAATCTCCAGACCCTCGAAACCAAGGAACGACGACCCTGCAGACAGCGCCGATATGCTGCTCCCCGCAAGCGGGCCGAGTATGCCGGCAAGACCGAAGACGATGTAGAAAAGCGCAAGGTGGAAATGTCTCTTCTGCGACGGGCTTATCTCAAGCATGTAGCTGAAGTATGCGATGTTGACGCCGCTCCACGCTATGCCGCTCATTATCTCTATGGGTATTATCTGGTAAGGCGCTCTCACGAAAAGCCAGAAGAACGGGTAGAATGCCGCCCCGAGAGCGCACAGGGAAAGCACGACCCTGCTGCCGAACCGGTCAAGATACCTGCCCCATGTTTTATGGAACACCAGCATGGAAACGCTCATGAGTATAACCTGGAAAGAAACCCATTCATATCCGGCTCCAAGATACTTTACCAGCCTCACCACATAAAACGGCACCGAAAGTGTCACGCCGAACTGCCAGACGAAGAATATAAGTATGAACTTCCTCATGGCCCTGTTCTTCCAGAAATACATTATGCTGCTTGCTGAAGCAATATGGGCAGACTCAATGCCGGGGTCCTTCATCCTGTATATGAAATAGAGCGATATTATACCCGCGGCTGCACCCACGGAGAATATCAGCTGAAATCCGCCAAGGTCTGTTTTTGGAAAGACTGTGAACACTCCGGCAGAAAATAACAGGGCGATTATGGACGCTGCCGTGTACTTCCTGAGCCTTGTGCTGAAAAACCTGCCCCGTATGTTTGCCGGCACTATGTCAGCTATCCACGACGCCCACGACGGGTTCGAGAAGGCGTTGAAGAATGAAGACATGGAAACGAAGACTATGAGGAAGGCAAGGGGATTTGCCATGTGCATGGTCGGCAGCAGTATGAGCGGTATTATGAGCAGTCGCGATGCCGCAAGCGATGCCAGTGTTATCAGCTTTCTGTTTCCGTTCCTGTCAACAGCCTTTGCGGCCGGATACTGGGCGACTGTCCAGAATATGAGCGGCACGGATGCCAGGAGGCCTATGTAGGTATTGTCAGCTCCAAGAGCCAGGGCAAACGCGCCGAAAAATGTTGAGGTCAGGTAGAAAAGTATGGCTGAGAAGAAACCGTCGCTGACAGACGCACTCATTGATTCGTAGCGTTCCTTTTCAGTGAGCCCCATAATAACTTTTTGCCGGAGCCTGTTTTTATTGAAGAAGAGGAATCATTTTTATTCACTGGCATCCAAATATTTTTCATGACAGAAGTGAAGATAAACGGCACGAAGTTCGGGGAGATAACGATAAACGGTAAGCCATATGATTCCGACATGACAGTGTACTGGACAGGCAAGGTCGAGTACAGGTCAAAGGAGCATGTCATAGAGCTGGGGGATTTTCTCAAAATCGTGCGTCTTGCACCTGAGGTTGTCATTATCGGCACGGGGCAGGAAGGCATAGTCAGGATAGCGCCTGAAGTGCTTCAGGTTGCGGAAGACAAGAACATTCACATTTACGCAGAGAAGACGCCGAAGGCTGTCGAGCTTTTCAATGCATTTGCCTCACAGGGCAGGAAGGTCGCCGGTGTCTTCCATGTGACATGCTGAAGATTGATATGATAATCGACGACGCAATAGATTTCATAGCGCAGGCAGCTGGATCAACCTACAGGCTTCTTGCCGCAAACCTCGCATTTCTCGACAGTCCCGGGACATACATAATGCTCATGGTAATAGGCTTCGTTCAGATTCCCTTTTACGCCAGAAGCCTGTATTACCAGTATTCGCATCCTCATGAATATGAAGAGTCTTCGCTTCTGAGATCTCTTGTAATCTATACGGCAATAATACTGGCTTTCGTGCTCACAGGATACATAAATTTCCTCCGGTTCGCCCAGTACTTCATGTAACAGATTTTTAACTATGCTGGGCCAAAAATGAGATACGGGCCTGTAGTCTAGCGGCTATGACGCCACCCTCACACGGTGGAGGTCCCCGGTTCGAATGCACCCTTTTCCGCATGTATACGTGGAAAAGCGCGCCCCGGAACCTTTTAGCGCATGCAAGCGCACTAAAACGTTCACGAAAAATAAGCTGACGCAGGAAATGGCAAGCGCGTTCCGGAAAATAAGCTATCGTGCGCATAGGTGCCGTGAATCCGGGCGGGCCCACTGAACCCTTTTCAGTCCGAAACACGAAAAAGCGTTCACGGAAAAGACGGGTGCATACCTGCCCACCCTGTTAATGCAGCCCGGATGCTTCCTGGACGAGACACGCAGGCGCAGGTAAAATGAATATGCAGAAACTAATTCATAGTAAACATAGCACAATCGCACTGTTCGAACAGGAACGCACACTGACGGCTAACGCAGGATGAACAAAGCCGTCCCTCCGTCCCTAAAAGGTATGGACAAATCCCCCAACATCACAGCTATAATGCAAATCTTCCTTTTTCCCTCAAGGCTTTTGGCGGAAGCGGAAGCATCGGGAACAGGGTTCCCTTGCATCCACTCACGCGGAAGCATCGGGAACAGGGTTCCCTCGTTGTCCGCTGGCGCGTAAAACTCCTGTAAAAGGCTTGTTTTCGTTAAGCTTTTGGCGGACGTTTCAACTCCCGTAAAATGGTTAATGACCAACATCCCGCGTAAACACCTTCATGTTTTTCGTTAAGCTTTTGGCGCAAGCGGAAGCATCGGGAACAGGGTTCCCTTGCATCCACTCACGCGGAAGCATCGGGAACAGGGTTCCCTCGTTGTCCGCTGGTGCGGAAGCTGCCGTAAAAAGGTTAAGCGTTCACGGAAAAACGAAAACCTTTCCGCTCATAGATGATAGAAATCCACGATGCCTTCGGAGTCATACGTCTGCGAAAGCCGCACGCTCAGTGACAGCGGCGCCTTTCCTGACGTCGCCGACCATCTGGTGCAGTCGATTGTGTAGTCCAGCTCCAGGAAATATCCGTCCGCGCTGACATCGTCCCTGAGCTTGACTATGAGTTCGTCGAGGTTCTTCTGGAATTCCCAGCAGTCCGGAGCCTGCTTGATGGTATCATTGACAGCGTCCATTATGTTCTTGGCTATGTAGACCTCTTCGGTGTTGTACGGCCTTGACATGTCAAGAAGTGAATATGCCAGAAATATCTGCTGCACTGTGAAAAGCATGGCTGAAAGGAATACAGCTGTGACAATGAACATCTGCGCCTTTCTCATAACAAGTTCTTGCATGTTCTGAAATAAATGCCTATTTGAGCTTCCTCAGCGGGCTCTTGGCGCCGCAGGCCTCGCATTTGAGGACCTCTTCCCTGCCCACCTTTATTATCTTGCTGTCCGGCTTGCAGCAGTTCGGACAGAGGACATACGCTTTAACATACGCATCAAGCTTCCTGTTTATAAGAGGTGCGGGAAACCTGCCCTGGAATATGACCTTTTTTTCACTTTCCTCGTACGATGTGGCCAGTTCCTTGAGGAAGAACCTGAGCATATGCTTCGGGTCCCTTCTGAGAGCGTTCGCAATGTCATAGAAGTTGAGTATGATTGTTCTGGCTCCCTGAATCAGCACATCGGCCCTGGGAACTTCAAACCTCTCGCTGCTTTTGCATTCCTTCGGCACTTTCTCCATGCCCCTGTTCAAAAGCTTTTCATAATCCATTGGCGCCCCTCGAGAGTATTTTGAATGCCAAATATAAAAAGCTATTCAGTATTTCACCTGGCCGGAACTGGAACGGGCTCCTTCTGGGCTTCTTTCTGGGGCTGCGCGTGCGCAACTGCAACGGCCACATCCTGCAGTGCGTTCATGGCAGCCTTCACGCCATGGAAGCTGAATGTTATGCCGAGCGCTATGAGAAGCCTCTCGAAAAGCGTTACGGGCATGGCGGCTATCCACATTTCAGCCGGTATGGAGAATGCCCAGAGGTATATGACAGAGCCTACGGAATGGTCAACAAATGCCGTGCCGAGCGCGTAGCTGTATGTCCTTGCCACAGGATGCCTGAGTGCTGCATCTATCCTGTCCTTGAACTGTATCACAGCCACCGGAATGAGCCAGTAAAGTGAATAGAACCACACCTGCCTTCCTATGGGATTGGCCAGGAAAGCCGCCATCATCAGCAGGGGAATGACTGTCAGCTTCTTGTCGCTTTTGAAGCTTCTTGCAAAGTAAACCGACCCGAACAGTATGGGGAAGAATACAAGGAGGCTGAGTGTGTCTTTTATTGTGTAAAGCCCTGCTGCCGTGCCGATGACCTGCGAGAGGACTATCGTGGCCATGCCGAGATTCATGCCGAGCAGGCCGCCGAGCGCAGGCCCGAACATCACAGCCATGGAGAAGTTGAATTCCGTTCCGAGTATCGGGAACATCTTGGTCTTTGACAGCACTATGAACAGCGCAGCGAACAATATGCTGAAGAATATCTTCGGGATGCGCAGCTTCTTCTCAATCTCTTTTTTCCTGGCCTCTATCTTTTCATGGACAGGGTTTGCGTGCGGCCCGGCTTTGCGCTTTTTCTTAACAAGTCTCATACCAATCACTAAACATATCCAAGCTCCTTGTTCCTCTGGCGCTCGAAGTTGATTTTGTTCTTCCTGAGATATGCCTCCGCCACTTCCTTTCCGTCAACCCCGAGTATGAGAAGTGCGCCGAGATAGAAGTGCAGCGAATCTATCATCTCCTCGAGCACGGTTTCTTTCTTGGTTTCAAGCGCTTCAGGCTCCTTGAACCCTTTCTTCCACCAGCGGTTGACCTCGTCGCCGGCCTCGGCAAGCTCGTCTATGGCAGCAAAAAGCGTCCTGATGAACATGTCCCTTTTCTTCTCCGGATTCTCCTTCCAGAAGTCGAAGCCGTGCTCCTCCTGGAACCTGCGCTGAAGCGAGAGGAGCGCATCGATGCCTTCCTGTATTTTCCTGATTTTATCGTCCACCGAATCACCGTTAACAGTTAAGTGCTTTTTGTCATTAATATTTATTTTCTCCGGAATTCGTCAATAGTAATGTGCCGATAGCAAGGTTTTTAAGGTGGGGCTGCCAATTATTTTAATTCAGTTGGGTGTTTGGCATGGGCAAAGACATGATTGAAATAAGGATTCACGGCCGGGGCGGCCAGGGTGCAAAATCCGCTTCGCAGCTGATAGTCGAAGCAGCCATGGACCAGGGCAGACAGATACAGGCATTCCCCGAATACGGACCTGAGAGGACGGGCGCTCCGATGAAGACATACGCGCGCATCTCTGACAAACCCATTGAAACCTACGAGCCGGTCCTCGAGCCGGACATAGTGCTTGTCATTGACCCGACGCTCATAGGCCAGGTTGACGTGACCAATGGCATGAAGGGCGATGGCATTCTCATAGTCAACACAACCGAGAGTTCTTCTGAGATAAAGAAGAAGACAGGCTTCACAGGAAAGGTTTACACAGTGGACGCCACCGGCATTTCCATAGGGCTGCTCGGAAGAAACCTGCCCAACACGCCGGTGATAGGCGCGCTGATAAAGGTCACTGGCGTCATTGACATAAAATATGTTGAAAAGAGGGTCGAGGGCATGTTCCTCAAGAAGATAGGCAGGGAGAAGACCCAGGCCAACATAGATGCCATCAAAAAGGCATATGAAGAGGTAAAAGAATGAAAGCTGAAAAATTCCCCACCGAGAAGCAGACAGTGAAGAAGCAGGGCTGGAAGGACATCCCGGAAGGCGGGATAATAACAAGGGCTGCCTCGGCAAAGATGAACAAGACTGGCTCGTGGAGGGCTTTCAGGCCGGTCATCGATGAGAGCAAGTGCATCAACTGCGCTATGTGCGTTCTTAACTGTCCTGACAATGCCATCCCGTTCAGGGACGGAAAGAGAGGACCTGTCAATCTCGATTACTGCAAGGGCTGCGGCATATGCGCCAGCGTCTGCCCGGTCAAATGCATAAAGATGGAAGAGGAGACCAAGTTCAGGAAGTGATGTCATGGCGGCTAAAGGAAAAACAGTTCCTCTGACAGGCAACTACGCCATAGCCGAGGCCATGCGCCAGATAAACCCCGATGTGGTTGCAGCTTATCCCATCACCCCGCAGACATCCATAGTTGAAACATTCTCCAAATTCGCCAACGACGGCAGGGTCGACACAGAGATTGTCCGCGTCGAGTCCGAGCATTCGGCAATGTCTGCATGCGTCGGCGCTTCCATGGCAGGCGCAAGGGCCATGACAGCCACGTGCTCCGCCGGTCTCGCGCTCATGTACGAGATAGTGGGAGTTGCATCAGGTCTCCGGTGCCCGATAGTCATGCCTGTTGCGAACAGGGCCATTTCAGCGCCGATAAACATACACTGCGACCATTCCGACAGCATGGGCGCGCGCGATCTCGGATGGATTCAGATTTACAACGAAACCGCTCAGGAGGCCTATGAGAACGTGTTCCTTGCGCTGAAGCTCGCGGAGCACCCTGACATACAGCTTCCCGTGATGGTGTGTGAGGACGGCTTCATCACATCGCACTGCGTCCAGAATGTCAGAATTTACGATGACGCCGTCATGAAGAAGTTTGCAGGCGAGAGGAAGCCGATACACTCGCTTCTCGACCTGAAGGAGCCGATAAGCGTCGGAGCCATAGAGCTTCAGGATTACTTCTTCGAGACCAAGAGGCAGCAGCAGGACGCCATGGAGAAAGTGCCGAAGGTCTATCTCGAGGTGGCTGAGGAGCTTTCGAAGATAACAGGAAACAAGTATGGCTTCTTCGAGGAATACAAAATGAAAGATGCTGAGGCAGTTATTGTTACAATGAGCTCGGCAGCGGGCACCACGAGGGCTGTTGTGGACAAAATGCGCAACGAGGGCAAGAAGGTAGGGCTGCTGAAGATACGCCTTTTCAGGCCGTTCCCATACGAAGAGGTTGCCAGAGCGCTGTCAAAGGCCAAAAACGTTGCTGTACTTGACAGGTCTATGTCATTCGGCGCGCACGCGCCTCTGTACGGAGAGATAAGGAATGCGCTTTATGAGATGGAAAAGAAGCCGGGACTGCAGAGCTATGTGTTCGGTCTCGGCGGCAGGGACCTGCTGGAAAGCCATGTGAGGCAGGCGTTCAATGACATGCTTACAGGGAAGGTGAGCAGGGAAAAGAGATACCTTGGTTTGAGGGAGGCGAGTGAATGAACCCGAAAGAGATTGCAGAGAGGATAACCAAAACCCCAAGATTCACCTCGGGCCACAGGATGTGCGGCGGATGCGCTGCGCCAATCATAGTCAGGACAATTCTCGCAGCCACGGAAAAGCCGGTCGTCGCGGCAAATGCGACAGGCTGCCTTGAGGTAGCGAGCACCATATACCCTTTCAGCAGCTGGGACATCCCATGGATACATTCCGCATTCGAGAACGCCCCGGCTACTATATCAGGCGTTATAGCAGCGTACGAAGCCGCCAAGAAAAGGGGCAGGATAAAAGAGGACGTGAAATTCGTTGCCTTCGGCGGCGACGGAAGCAGTTATGACATAGGCATACAGTCACTTTCAGGAGCGCTCGAGAGGGGCCATGATTTTGTGTATGTCTGCTACGACAACGAAGGATACATGAACACAGGCGGCCAGAGGTCAGGCGCCACGCCTTTCGGCGCTTCAACGACCACGGATCCCGCAGGAAAAGTCAGGAAGGGCAAGCAGGAGAACAAGAAGGACCTCGTCAGGATAGCCGCTGCCCATAACATACCTTATGCTGCAAAAGCTTCTGTCAGCAACCTTCCGGACCTTTTCATGAAAGCCGAGAAAGCATTCAAAGTCAAGGGACCGGCTGTTCTTGTTGTGCTTTCCACATGCCCGACCCTTTGGGGCACAATGCCCAAGGATACCATAACCATGGCGAAGAGGGCTGTTGACAGCTGTGCATGGCCGCTTTATGAAATAGAAAACGGCAGGTGCAGGATTACTTACAAGCCGTCCAGCAAGCTTCCGGTGGCAGAGTTCCTGAGGCCGCAGAGAAGGTTCAGGCACGTTTTCATGCCGGGCAACGAGAAAGAACTCAATGAGATACAGAAGCGCGTCGATGAGGGCTGGGAAGAGCTTCTCAGGATATGCGACGGCTCTTGATACCATCGATGCCGAGAAGATTGAATTTTGTTATTATGCCCTTGGGCTTTCCTGATTTCGTGACTATAACCGCATGCCTCAGGTTCAGGAGTTCCGGCAGTATGTTTATGCTGTCATCAGCGCTTACCATGGGGAACGGCGCATCCATTATTTCCTTCACCTTTATGTAGGACGGATTCTTCCCCATGTTCCTTACTATGCTGGCCTCGCTCACAGAGCCGACAATAATGCCGCCTGAAACAACAGGCATCTGCGATATGTCAAGATTCCTCATGACGCTTATGGCCTTCTTGACGGTTTCGCCCGGCTTTATGCTTATCACCTTTTTTGACATTATATCTCCGCATGTGATGGAGGGCTTCTGCTTCTGGAGAACCGAGAGTATGGCATTGACAGTTGACAGGCGCGGGTCCACCTTGCCTGTCTCTATTTTCGCTATGTGCGCCTGAGAGATGTTGGCAAGGCTGGCGAGCTCTGTCTGTGACATGCCTGCCTTTTCCCTGAGCTCCTTGAGATATCTGGCTGTTATCATACCCATTTAATTGTTGGACGCTTTTATTATATAGGGAAATGCGTTTTCAGAGTATTTTCGAATCTCCTGCCATTGTTCACCTTTTCCTCATATCATTCAGCTATGATGTTGCATGCCTGGTTTCTTGCGCTCTCTACTGCTATGGCTATTTGTTCATGTAGATAGTTTCCTTCCACTGTTTTCAGCTTGTTAGGTGTGCAGTTTTCCAGTTCTTGTACATGATTTCAGCGATGAATGACCCTATCTCTTCGTTGACAGCTTCAAGCGCATCCAGATAGTTCTCGTCAAATAGGCCCTTTCTGCTGGAAAGTGCCAGGCAGAAATCTCTGTAAGAACCAGATTTCCTGAGGCCATAGAAGAATTCCTTCAATCTTCCTGTTACAGTTAATTATTGGTTTCGGATGTTTAAATTACAGCAGTAGTTTTCGGCAATGCTATAACTGACAGTTATAATATCAGGTTAATGGATATAACAAAATATATAAATACAGGCAGCCAAATCTCAGTATTCGTGCGCTTTGGTGCACTAAAAAACTCAGGTGATAAGATGGCTGAAAGGCATATAATTTCTTCGGAATCGGTTACCGAAGGGCATCCGGACAAGATGTGCGACCAGATAAGCGATGCCGTTGTTGACGAGGCTCTCAGGCAGGACCCGAACAGCAGGGTGGCCATAGAGACAGGAACCAAGAACGGGGGTGTCATGATTTTCGGCGAGATGACAACAAAGGCATATATAGACATTCCTGCAGTGGCCAGGAAGGTCATAAAGGACATAGGATACACAAAGGCAGAGTACGGCATAGAGCATGAGACATGTACCGTCTGGTCACAGATAACCGAGCAGTCTCCCGACATAGACCAGGGGGTAAGCAATGAGAAGGGACTCCACAAGGAGCAGGGCGCCGGCGACCAGGGCATGATGTACGGCTATGCCTGCAACGAGACCCCTGAATTCATGCCGCTTCCGATAAGCCTTGCGCACAGGCTTACGCTCAGGCTTTCTGAGATTCGCAAGAACGGCACGCTCAAGTGGGTAAGGCCGGACGGAAAGTCGCAGGTCTCTGTTGAATACGACGAGGTAGGAAAGCCCGTGAGGGTGGACACTGTCGTTGTTTCTACACAGCACGACGGGGATGTAGGCCACAGGGAGATAAAGGAAGAGATAATAGAAAAGGTGATAAAGCCCGTGTGCAGGGAATGGATTGACGAAAAGACCAAGTTCCACGTGAATCCCACAGGCGCATTCATCCGTGGCGGTCCTTACGCAGACGCAGGCCTCACAGGACGAAAGATAATAGTGGACACATACGGCGGTGTCGGAAGGCACGGCGGAGGCGCTTTCTCAGGTAAGGACCCGACAAAGGTCGACAGGTCGGCGGCTTACGCAGCGAGATACGCAGCCAAGAACATCGTGAAGGCAGGGCTTGCTGAGAAGTGTGAAATTCAATTGGCGTACGCCATCGGCGTTGCGGAGCCCGTTTCGATATACGTGGACTGCTTCGGCACGGAAAAGATACCGGAAGAACGCATAGTCGAGCTTGTCCGCAAGCACTTCCCGATAAAGCCGGCGGAGATAATAAAAGAGCTGAACCTCAGGAGACCGATATATCTGAAGACAGCTGCATACGGCCACTTCGGCAGGGAAGAACCCGACTTCACATGGGAGAAGACGGATAAGGCAGAACTGCTTAAAAAGGAGGCGGGGCTCTGAGCCCTCCTCATACTTCTTTTTATTGTTTTTAAAATCCCACTTCTCCCATACATGCAGTGCATCACCAAAATGCTTTTATTTATTGGAATCATAAAGTTCGCATGGAAAAAATCATAGAAGCTACGGAAAAGGCATTTCTTGGCGAGTTCATAAGGCTGTCGCCAAAGATAAACGAGCTTTCAGAGATACTCTGGTTTGTTTTCAGGATGGGCGGCTCGGTTTCCAACAACATCATAACACCGAGGTTCCCTGACGCCGACGGAGACCTTAAGAACCTCGTCGAGATGGGCATAATGAAGGAAATGGAAGCCGGCAACGAAAAAATCGTGGCTTTCAGCGAGGGATTTGAGTCAAAGCTCATAAAAAAGAATCTCAATGACATATCCGTTACAGACATATTCGACACTCTTGTCGAGGGATACTCGAGGGACCTTGGGAAGAGGTACAAACTCGACGAGCTGATGAAGAGGCTTTCGACTGTGATAGCAGCAGTTGTCAACTATGCAACACCCGAGGAGCCTGCATTCCTCAACAAGGTTTACAGGACTGTCAGTGAGAACATAAGCGGTGAGGTGACGCCTGAGTCACTGAACCAGGCAAAAGAGCTGCTCGAATATTATCTCTACAAATATCTGGGCCTGATACAGCCCGTAGGTTCTTTCGCCGTCAACCTCTCAACACGGGCAGCGCAGGTTGTTGCAAGGAATCCGGTGCTACTGGAAGCATACAAGAACCGCGGCAAGGAAGCGCCAGCCAAGAAGGCGGAAAAGCCACATGAAGACGGAAAAGAGTAGTCAGCAGTATCTTCCCCAGCATGAAAAATAGTATCCGCAGTCTTCATCACAGCACGACCTGCATCTGTTCTTTCCTGTTTTTATACATTTAACAGTAGACCTGAATGAGGAGCATTCATCACAACGGGAGAACATGTTCCCACCAATCCCACTTCAGTGTTGGCTTCTGTTCTTAAATGCTTTGGTTTTCTACACAAAACAGGTAAATTCATTTAACTGCAAAAACGAATAGGTTAAGATGGTGGAAATCATATTCCTCGGAACCGGGTCGGCCATCCCGACCAGGAAGAGAAGCCATTCGTCGCTCTGGCTCAGGCACGAAAGCATCAATATGCTTTTTGACTGCGGGGAAGGAACGCAGATGCAGATAGCAAAGGCCAAGCTCAATTTCATGAAGATTGACAGGATATTCATCACGCACTGGCATGCAGACCATTGGGCAGGCCTGATAGGCCTCATACAGACAATGAACATGGAAGGCAGGAAGAGGCCTCTGTACATACACGGACCAGAGGCGGACAGGTTCGTCCGCGACATCCTTGACCTGGGCTACTGGAGCGTCGGCTTTCCTGTCATACCACAGGAAGTCCCCTATGAGGGGGATGACATAAGCACGGTTGTCGAGGAAGCCGGCTTTTCCGTAACTTCCATACCAGTGGAGCATTCCGTTCCTGCAGTTTCGTATGCGTTCAAGGTGGCTGACAGATGGAACGTGGACATAAACAAGGCTGAGAAACTTTACGGCCTGCGGCAGGGGCCGTCCGTGGGGAAGCTGAAAAAGAACGGCGAGATAGTCTACAGGGGAAAGAAGATAACAATGAAGGAGGTCGGCGTCCTGAAGAAAGGCCCTAAAATAGTGTACAGCGGGGACACAAGCCCGTGCGACAATGTCATAAAGATTGCCGAGGGAGCAGACATTCTCATACACGACTCCACGTTCTTCCGGGAGATAGAAGACAGAAGGCACAGCGGCGCAATGGAGGCAGCGGAAATAGCAAAGAAAGCAGGAGTCAAAAAGCTCATACTGACGCATTTCTCAAGGCGCTACACAACCACTAAGGAGCTTGAAGAAGAGGCCAGGAAGATGTTCAAAAATACTGTTGCGGCGAAGGATATGATGACAATAAAGGTTTAGCGATTTATCCTGTCGTAGTATATGCTATTTCCCCTTTTTGGTGTCAGCCCGAATACATCGTAAGCCTGAATCCTGTGATATGTTGAATTTCTGTTCGCCTGCTTTGGCGGCAAATCGCTCAATCGCCTATGCTTCCTCACAGACATTTCAATCATATCCTTCATCTCCTCTTTGCTGGGATTGAGAATAACTGCAACTCTTAGAAGCTCTTTGCTTTCATATCCTATGTCATGTCCTGAAATCAATTCCCTGTAAACCTTAACAGTATTAATCCCACCTTCTCCATCTGAGAAGTGCTCTCTTCCCAATGGACTGAATTTGAGGTCTTTTAATTCTGGAACAAGCGTGTCTTCCGTGATGCTTGCAAGGTATCTCTGCGCGTTTTCAGCTGCTCCGGCCCTGTACTGTAATCAGGAACGAACTATGCTCTTCCGGTTTTCATAAAAGTAGAGTGAAGGCAAATTTTATAAGCCTTTGCGCCTCAGTGCGGTATCCCTGTATTTTTCCCAGTCTTCATCGAGGTGCCCCATCACATATTCGCGGAGAGTCGTCAATTCGTCTGCTGTTATCCTGACCCTCAGGTCTGTGAGGTACTTTTTGTCCCCTCTCCTGCCGTTTATCCGCGCCCTTGGAAAGTCGTCGAATGCGGAGCAGACCGTCCATAACATGTCCTTGACTTCTTTTGCGTTCATTGGCCTCATGACAGTGCCGAGCTTCTCGCTCACTGAAGAAGAATACATTTTGCCGGGCATTTCCATATAGTCGAGCGGATCCCTTTCAATGCGGACACTTTTCAGAGAGACATCCTTCCCCGGAAGCATGTCTATTTCTATCCGGTACTTTCTCCCGTCAAGCTTCACAAATTTTTCATACCTCTTTGTGGTCTCGGTTTCGATGCCGCGCCAGCCTCTTTTCATGTTTATGTGTGAGAAGCATATTTTAAAAACCTTAAACCTTCCAGCTGGTTATCATGAGATAGATAGCGCCTACGTCGGCTATCAGGAAAGAAATGACCATGAAGAATGTGACCAGCGTGTCCATGTTAAGTTTTGCGAGGCGGCAGTTGACGTTGTCAGGCCTGTACGGCATTTCCTCACAGACAACTGTCTGCTTGATGAATGAAGAGCCCATGGCAAGGATGAAGAAGGATGATATGAATATTATCAGAAGGCCGACTGACAGAACTATTCTCATCAAAGCACCTGTTAATTATTTGCATTCATTCAGTTTTATGCTTTTCTTTGGCATACGGGTTTCTCATCACATGGCCGCAGTTTCTGCATGTGGTCTCAACAGAAAGCGTCCTGCTGCTGGTGCGTACTGTGCAGTTTTTTCCGGGCACGAGGTAATTGCCGCAGCTGTTGCAGAAGCGCATCCTGTATTTCTTGGGTATCCGGACATTATAGCGCATCCCTATCTTTCTTGCAAGCTCCACATACCTGTCAGAGCGTTTGGGATGCTTATCAAACTCCTCTTCAGCGAGCCTGAAAAGAATATCTATGCGCTCGCCCGCTATCTCTTCCTGCCATCCGGGCCTTGAAGACCTGTGCCTTTTTTCCCTGTTCATAACTTCAGATTCTTTCTTGCAAGCTCCACGTCCTTTCTCACGACCGTCTTCCTTCCGGCGTGCTCGGCGAACAGAGCCGACTTCCTGGCTATCTCGGCAGCTATCTCTCCGATAATCTCGGCAAGCGCCTCGCCCGCTGAAAACGCCACACGCTTGCCACCGTTTTCCTTTATTATCTTCTCGAACGGCGCTATAGGTAATTTGGCCATTATATCACCCCTTTGCCAATAATACTGCTTTATAATGCGAAAAGCGCATTAAAAAGCTTGAAAAATCAGTTTAACACTTTCTTGGCTTTTCATCGTTCATAAAAAGAAGTTCAAAATCAGTACGCCCTTGCGAAATAGACTTTCGTGTCCGCCTTCTTGCCGCAGACAATGCATTTGCCCTTTTCCTTCTGCTCAAAAGGTATGACCCTTATTGTCGCTGCTGTGTCGTTTTTCACGGCCTCCTCGCAGCCGGGGTCGCCGCACCAGAATGCATGCACCATCTTCTTTTCAGCTACAGAGACCTTGACATCGTTGTAGGTCTTCGCTTCCACCATGCTGCTGTTCATGACCTTCCGCGCCTTGTCGAGCAGGCGCTTCTGCATGGCTTCAAGCTCCTCATCAATGGCCTTTGGAAGCTCTTTCATCTTCACGGACTTCTTTTCGCCCGTGTCCCTGAGAACCATCACAGCCTGCTTCTTTGCCACATCCTTCGGACCTATTTCAATCCTTACGGGGACGCCCTTCATCTCCCACTCGTTGAACTTCCATCCGGCGCTGTAGCTGTCCCTTGAGTCGAAATGAACCTCCCACTTCCTGGAAAGCAGTTTCCTCAGCTTTTCGCATTCATCAAACACCTTTTTCCTGTCCCTGTCGAATATTATTGGGACGATGACGACGTGTATGGGCGCTATCCTCGGCGGCAGGACCAGTCCCCTGTCGTCGCCGTGCGTCATTATTACAGAGCCGATAAGCCTTGTGCTCACGCCCCATGATGTCTGCCATACGCGCTTGTACTTCCCGTCCTTGTCAAGGTACTTTATGTCGAAAACCTTTGAGAAGTGCTGGCCGAGGTTGTGTGATGTTCCCATCTGCAGGGATTTGCCGTCGGGCATGAGGCTTTCTATGGCGGTCGTGTAATATGCACCCGCAAACTTCTCGGCTTCGCTTTTCCTGCCCTTTATGACAGGCACAGCGAGGTAGTCCTCTGCCAGCTTCTCATAGAAGTCCAGAATCTTCATTACTTCCTCGTCTGCCTCATCCTCAGTTGCATGCACTGTGTGACCCTCCTGCCACAGGAATTCCCTTGTCCTGAGGAATATCTTTGTGACCTTGGTTTCCCAGCGCACTATGTTGCACCACTGGTTGAGCAGTATGGGCAGGTCCCTCCAGCTCCTGAGCCATTTCGAGTATGCATCATATATTATGGTCTCGCTCGTCGGCCTCACGGCATATCTCTCATTCTCGTCCTCCACCCATGCCACTTCGGGGTTGAATCCCTCGAAGTGGTCCGCTTCCTTCTTCAGGAATCTTTCAGGGATGAACATGGGAAAGTATGCATTCTTATGGCCGCTCTCTTTAAGCATCCTGTCGAGTGCGGCATGTATCCGTTCCCAGACAGCGTATCCGTGTGGCCTGATTATCATGCAGCCGCCGATTGGCGCAAAGTCTGCCATTCCGGACTTCAGCACGACCTCGTTGTACCACTCTGACATGTCTTCCGACTTTTTCACTGTTATTCCCTGCGTTTCCTTCTTGCTCTTGGACACTTTTTCAGCCATAAGAAAAGAGTTGTGTCCATGCTATTTATTTGTGCATGTTGGCTGATTCGTGATTTATAAAATTAACTCTCAAAATTATGCTTTATGACAGATGTTATGAACTATATTCATGACGGTAACAGTGTTTACGCAGCAGCTATAGACATGGACGGCGTCACCGTCAACACCATGAACGAGGCGTACTACTTCACGGCAGAGACGTGGAAAGCTCTCGGGGAGGGCAAATACCCATTCAGCCTGGAGGAGTTCTCCGGGAAGATCAGAAGCAGAATGCAAAGGAGAGGAGACCTTCTGACGCTTAGCAAGGCACTGCTTAACAATGAACCACTTGATGACATTGAAACCCTCAGGGAGCGGTATCCAAGGCATTACAATGAAGGCGGGGACATTTTCAAAAGTATGCGGGCAGCTGTCTTGAAGTCGGATCCGGGGAAGGTCTTGTCGCTTTCGCCTCTTTATGACGGCGTAAAAGATATGTACAGGGAACTGAACGCCATGAAAAACCTGAATGTCTACATAGTGAGCAGCAAAGACATGAAAGCCATAAAGAGCATCGTGGATTATTACAAGCTTCCGGTGGATGGCATAGTGTCTGATAAAATAGGCGGACAACCTGCAGGCAGGCCCGAGCAGTTCATGTATCTTGAAAAACACGGCATTGTTCTTCATAACACTATTCATTATGACGATTGCGCCAGGAATCTTGAGGAGGCAGAAATACTCGGCATCACGCCGGTCGCGGCGCCGCAGGGCTTTGATCCACCTGAAAAGATAGCCCCATACATACAGTCATATCCGGAAGAGTTTCCGGTTCTTGTAAGGGTACTGTTTGGAGTATGAGACCTCTTCACAACGCTTTTTAAACCCTGTTTCAAATTCTAATTATGGGCGAGATACGGCATTACATCCTTAGGCAGCAGCTCCAGAAAGAGCTTGAGAGTGCGCATGCCGCAGAGTCCAAAGGTAACGACAAGGAAGCCGGCGAGCACTATGTGAAGGCAGGCGCCATAGCGAGGAAGCTTGCATACATAGCACCGAGGGAGCACGCTGAGGAGTTCTTCCACAGCGCCTCGCAGCTCGAAAACAAGGGCAATGTGATAAGGACTACGGAAGGCAGGGACCGAGCCGAAAACACCGACCTCATAGACAGCATGCTTGTCACGCAGAAGCCGGCCACGTCATGGGACGACATAGGCGGCCTTGAGGAAGCAAAGCATACACTCAAGGAGGCCATAATACTCCCATTCATAAAGGCAAGACCGGACTTTGTCAAAATCACCAAGTCCATACTCCTTTACGGCCCCCCGGGAACGGGAAAGACGCTGCTCGCAAAGGCCAGCTCGAACACGCTTAATGCCACGTTCTTCGAGGCCAAGGCCTCGGGACTGCTCTCGAAATACTTCGGTGAATCCTCGAAAATCATATCGTCGCTTTTCTCCAAGGCCTCTGAAAAGCAGCCAAGCGTCATATTCATGGACGAGATAGACTCCCTTGCCCCGAGCAGGAGCTCGGGCATAGACGAGAGCAGCAGGCGCGTACTCGGGGAGATACTCGAGGGTATGGACGGCTTCAGCGCGCGGAAGGACGACAAGGTGATATTCATAGGCGCCACAAACAAGCCCTGGGACCTCGACGACGCCCTCCTCAGCAGGTTCCAGCGCAAGATTTACGTCCCCCTTCCCGGCCCCGAGGCGCGCAGGTCAATTTTCGAAATACATCTCAGGGGCGCTGGACTTAATGTGAACATAAGCGACCTCGTGAAGCGCAGCGAAGGGTATTCCGGCAGGGACATAGCCGCACTCTGCCAGCATGCCATAAGCGGCATGGTCAAGGAGGAAAACCCCGGACTTGAAGACCTCACTTCCAAGCAGCTCGAAAGCTTTTCGCTCAAGACAAGGCCGCTCCTGCCCTCGGACTTCGACAGCGCATTCGAGAAGATAAAGCCGTCATGTGATGCAAAGTCTCTTGAAAAGTATTCTGAATGGGAGAATGAGTTCGCTTAAGCTGCTAATGCAGGTTTCATTCTTTAAACACTTACTTTACCTTTCTTCAGAAGAATGCAGATAAAGCATGTTTACTCGAAAAAATAAAAAATAAGAGCAAAAAGGTAAGCTCTTACAATTTTAAGCACTTGGCTTTGAAGCCAAGTTGTAGACGGCCTTAAGCGCTACTACCAGTGCTGCCGGAGCTACGAAAGCTGCGACATTAAGAAC
Source organism: Candidatus Aenigmatarchaeota archaeon (assembly GCA_021163005.1). Taxonomy (GTDB): domain Archaea; phylum Aenigmatarchaeota; class Aenigmatarchaeia; order QMZP01; family JAFGSV01; genus JAFGFG01. The sequence continues at coordinate 42,987 of JAGGXP010000042.1, forward strand.
CATCAACGCAAGGTAGGTTCCTATCACTGGGATTGCATTCAGGTTAGCTGTGCCGATAAGGACAACAGCTACTGCCGAAAGAAGGAAGTCGTTGACTTCCTTGTCTCCTATGTTGAGGAATCCGACTACGAGGCCAAGGATGACAAGAGCAAGTGTTACATAACCTGCTGATGCTGCATCCAGAGCACCCGATGCCAGACCGGCGAGGATTGCAATCAAAACGCCCAGAATAAAGGCCCATCCTCCAATTTTTTCGTAGGGCATTGTATCACCATTTAATTATTGGTTGGATGTTCCCTATATATCTTTTTTAGGTGAAAATTCGTCTTTTGACGTTATTTTGCTGCTTTTCTTTTCGCATATGGAACAAAAGCTATTGTTATTATGTATATGAAAATCGTGTAGAAAATGAATATGGCTATTATTCTCGCCGTGAAGCCCATGGCCTCTATAACTGCTCCGAGAAACACGAAAAGCAGAGCGAGCCCGAGCAGTTTCATGGAATCCCTGAAAATGCCGAAGAGTATCGCATCCTTGTGCCCCCTGAGAACGGCAGCCGAGATGAGGCTTCCCGATATGCCTGCTATTATGTACCCGGCAATCTCCGGTATCCCGTGCGGCAGGAAGTTGAGGCTCACAATCGGTATGTGGAAGAAGCTTTCCGAGAGTCTGCCTATGTATGCGCCCAGTATGCTGGCATTCCAGACTATTATGAATATGGCGCCCGCGCCGAATATCAGCGAGAATACGAAAGCGAAGCTTGTCACCCACAGGTTATTCTCCAGTATCTGTATGAATCTTGAATATTCATTCCCGCTTGCATATCCGCTCATCAACTGACCTGAATGGCCTATGAAGTTTCCTGTTGACGACCTTATATCCTGCACCTTCATTATCTGTATCTGGAATGTGTCAGCGGGCAGGTACACCGCCCACAGTGCATATGACACAGTCAGCCCGGCGAAAAAGAACAGCAGAACCATTATGTCCTTTTCCTCTCTTTCCCAGAATCCCTTTTCGTAGTGTTTTTCTATGTCCCTTTCATCCATGCCCTCCTCCCTCTTTATGTACATGGTCAGGAAGTACACTGCCGGTATTATTGTGAAGAGTACGGAGAATATGCCTGCAAGCTTCAGGGTGGTTCCGGAAACAGTCACATTGTATGAGACCTCATAGCCGAACACTATGCCCACGCTTGATATGAGCAGCGCCCACAGAAACATCAGCCATGGCCTTTCCTTTATCTCGTTGAACTTCACAAGAGATTCGAGCATGAATAATAATTGTTTCAAACCCTTTAAATTTCAGGACTGCCTGCCGGACGGATTCAACAATATTCATTATTTAAAACCCCGCTACAAATAAGATTTGACAGGGGATAGACTGGGCTGCCGGGCGTAGCCTGTAACCGCAAACACCGGGAACAATTTCCCTTGTTTCCCGGAGGTGGAAACCGTCTTCATGGCGGAGTCGAAGCCCGAAAGAGGTTCAGTCGTTCAGGGCAGGCCCCTGCATCTGACTGCGAAACCCTTCCCTGCAGGATCATTTGCATGGTGAACCTGGTCAGGCCTTGACGGGAGCAGCCATAAAGCACTGACGCCGTGAAAGCTTTCAGGTGTCTTGCGCGTGGATGCTGTGTTCATGATGCTTGCAGGATCCAAGGGTGGAGGATGATGCAGGGACAAACCAGCTCAGGGCGGCTGTCCCGACTGAGGGTGTTCCCCTGTCACTTATGGTTCAGTGATATGATGTACGACTACTGGCATATGCATCACGAAAAGAAGAACTGGAAGAGCAATGCCGTAGTGTTTCTTCTCATTGTCATAGCGCTGTTCAGCGGCATAATGCTGGGCAGCCTTTTCGGCCCGAAAGGCACGAAGATTGTCTACAACACAACACGGGTTGTTGAGAGACCTTCAGAAATCCTTATGACACCCTTCGATTATGAGAAGATGGGCATCGGGAATTCGTCATCCTCGCTTATACGCATACCTGCTGTTGACAAGGA
>JAGGXP010000011.1 GCA_021163005.1 Candidatus Aenigmatarchaeota archaeon
CTGCACATGTGAAGTTTATGTCTGTGAAGTTTATCGTAGTCCAAGAACTGCAGCTTGGGCAGTCTTTTGTGTCTATATCTGTCCACGAGCCCTGGGTAATGACCTGGAGCGTGACGTTGAGGTCGTCATTGTCTGTGTCCATCACATCCACCGAGAAGTTCCACCCCTCACCCCATCCCTGCGAGTCGGTGGCAAGGCCGTTGACCCTCTGCGTCCTGTAAAGCGGCGGCCAGTTGACATTGACCGTGACATTGAAGACGTTGGACGCTGCATAATCATAGCACGTTGTTTTCCCTGGATCGTCGTTGACATAGCCGAACCAGCGCGAGTGGTTGGACGTGTAGCTTTCATCCGGTGTGAAGTAATAGTATATGTATCCTGTGGAATTGCTTGTATTCGTGCCGTCCCGGATATATGTGCTTCCCTCTCCGTTTGAAGTCACATTGAAGTAAAGCCACAGGTTCTCACTTATGCCATAAGTGCTCTGGTTCAGGTCGTACGCCCTCAGCACGAAAACGGCAGGCGTGCTCGGCGTCGCCGTGCTCTCGTTCCCCGACACGTAGTCTATCCTTATGTTGTTCGGGACGACGTTGAAGTCGTCGTCGTCGTTGACATACTCGCCGTCAGCCACAGCCGTTATGTCAGTGTATCCGTCAGTGTCGTTCGCCTCGAACCTGAACTTCCATCCGTTGGCTATGTCGCTGCAGTTGTAGGAAACATTGTAGTAAAGCACGTCGTCGACGCCGCAGTTTTCGCATGTCTGGGTTCCGGCGAGTACCCATGAGCCGACGTTGGGATTCTTATGCCAGAGTTCGACTGTTACGTTGTCGCCCACGTCCGTGACATTGACGCTGAATGTCAGGTTGAGTCCCCATGGGGTTGACTGGGCACTCACATTCGCGGCTTCCAAATCCGGCGGGGAGTAGAGATTGAAGGCATTCTCCTCGACATCGCTCCCGTCTATGTAGTTGGTCTTGTCGACCACGACCGTGACATTGTATGTCCCTGCAGCCTTGGCTGATGAATCGAAGGCGCATTTGTACGTCCCGTCCAGATTGTTCGTGAAAGTGCCCGTGCAGACATACCCGTAACCTGTCGTGTTGACATAGAATGTCACGTTGTCGCTTGTCAGGTCTGTTATGGCGTTTCCGCAGTCGTCCAGAACAGATGCCTCGAGGTCTATCTGCGTGCCGACTGCATATGAGGGGTTCCCTGTAGGTGCTGTCACCACAGGCTCAAGCTCGTCTGTTATAAACACCCTCAGCGTGAAGTTGTCCCGCGAGTCCATGCTCTTGTAACAGGACTTGGTATAGTCATCTACATAACCTGTTGAAGTTATCCACCATTCCTTCCACCCGACGTCATAGCTGCAGTCCGGGGTGAAGTTGTACTCCCAGTAACCGGTGGAATTGGAGTTCTTCAGTATCTGGTCCACATCGACCAGGTTCTGCTTTATGTTGAAAACAGCATTAGTGTTGTTGTACACGCCGCTTTCGCTGTCAGTGTCGTTCCCGTAAATCCTCAGGAACGTGTAGTTGAATGTGGGATTGCCCACAGGCCTCCTGCTGAGCATGCTGTTGTTGCCGCTTACATAATCCGGCTGGATGTCATCTTCCTCTATCCTGAATGAGTAATCAGCGTCCGGCCCCCATGTAGATGTGTGGCTGCTGTTGTCAGAGGCGTTGAAGCGGTAGTAATACGGCACGAAGTCCATGCTGCAGTCGAAGTTGTTGTACTGTATGGTGGCATTGGTGAAGCTGCTGCATGACGGGCAGGACGAAGTCCCGAGCTGGTAGAAGTCCACGCTTGAAGAAGGCGTCTCGTTGTAGCCGACGCTCACATTGACGTCATCGCCCTGCGGATCCATCGTCTCTATGGTAAAGTTCCATGTCTCTCCCCAGCCGCCTATCTTCTCTGAGGCGCTCTCAGCCACATGGGCCCTAGGATTCTGCAACTTTGGCTCGACATCAATCCAGCACCATGTGTAGTTGATGGTGTATGTATCTATAATCATAATCACGCTGCCGGGATTGTTGGCGTATGCCGCCAGCTTGACGGAAGTGCAGTTGAAGTCGGTGCCGTTGAAGTTGTCTGAAGCGTCCATGGAGCATGTGTTCGGCGAGCCGGCCGACCCGTCCTCGCACCTCCAGAGAGGACCGCTTATTGCACCTGCGCCAAGAGCCGGGGCATAGGCATTGTAGTAGGTATAGGTCGCTGATGACGGGGTTGTGCAGTCCCTCTCGTCCCTGTCAGACATCTGCTGGTAGGCGTTTCCGGCCGAGCTTGTTGATGAGCCTGTGTTGAGGAACCTCGTGTATGTGCTTATGTTCCTCAGGAAGCAGCTTCCCTGGCCAGGGCAGGGCATATCCATGTTCCATGTGTAGTAGGTGTATGTGAAAGCACCGGAACCCTTTGACGAGACAGCGGACCATGCGACACTGTCAGTTTCATACTGGCAGGAATAGGCACCGTAGGAGAACACAGAAGACGAAAGCATCGGGACTGTCCACTCCATCCTGTCCGGGGCGCCGTTGCCGTCGGTGTCTGTGAGAGTCACGTTGAACTGCCCGTTGCTGTAGCCGCTGAGAGCGTCGTAAATGAGTGTCCTGTTCTCGAAAAGCTTGACATCGCCGCTCTCCCAGTATAACTTTATCCACTTGTAAAGGTTTTCCGGAATCTGGACGCTGACCCTTACATTCTGGTAGTGGACTTCGTCGCTTCCTTCCACTGTTATTGTCTTCCAGAACTGCGAGTCGTCCTGGATGGTGTTGCTTTCAGCAACAGTCGGTGCCTCAGTTTCATATTCTATTTCTATGGTCCTGCTCTCCTTCGAAGCCACCCTCTCCAGCTTCAGAAGAAGCTTGTCATCATGCTTTTCAGCACCCAGCCTTTCGATTGTTTTTTCTTCCAGCTTCGCGGACCTCGGAACAGCTACCTCCAGCACGCGGCCTTCTATCTCATAGGGACCCGGGTTGGAAACACTGACGACCTTCTTCCATCTGACCGGCCTGCCGAACTCGGCTGGCATCTGGACGGTTGTTATGTTGATATCCAGATCCGTGCATGGAACAGAAATGGTGACCTTTCTGGAAACCTTCATGGAATTGCTGGCAGTGGCCTCGAGCTCGTAGGAGCCGCATGTCTGGACTTCAGCTGAGAATGTGTACGTCTCGGGTCTGTCTTTCTTGAGCTTCTTGATTTCCACCACACTGTCGCCTATGATGACCTCTTCAGGCGCAGTCAGTAGCAGGATCACGTCCTTGGTGTCTGTTGCATATGACTCCAGTGTCACTGAGATATCGAATGATGTGTCTCCGGACCTGACAGCGTCAATTGATGTTATGTTTATAGACGACTCCGGCTTCTTAGAAACCACCCCGATTTCGGGCCGCTCGTGCGCTATGACATTTCCTTCGTGTCCGTAGACGTATACAGCCTTCCATGTGTATATGCCTGTGTCCTCGAGTTTCATGTCATAGTAAAGCACTCCGTCGCTGTCCGTGTCTGCGCTGACCTCGTAAACAGAGCCGCTTGGATAATGGTTGAACACAAATGTGGCATTCTCCATATCAGCAGGCCGGCTGTAGACGGCAGAGAACCTGATTATGTCACCGACAAGCGCAGCCGATGCGTTGGATGAATACGACTTTATGATACCGCTGCTGTATTCATGACTGCTGGGTACGGAAATCTCGACATCGGATGAGGATGGCCTCAGATAGCGTGTTTCGCTGCCGCCGAAAAGAAGGCTGTAATGCCCTGGCAGGATATTATAGAAACGCGCGTTGCCTTCAGAATCTGTTTTAATGCCGAAAACCCTGCCGTCACCGGATGTAAGCACTACGTCCTCCCCGGAAACCGGTGAGCCGTCGTCCGTGAGAAGCGTTGCGGTGATATTTCCCCCGTCGACGTGTACAATAAGATTTGTCTGCGCCCATATCTCCACTTCTGCTGTTTCCTCTATATATGTCAGATTTCCTCCGACAGCGAACCCTGTCAGAGAAGAAATTTCAGGGGCAGTCATCACTACTACTGACAAAATGACTGCTGTCAGCAGCACTACTAATGACATCTGGACTATGGCCGTGAATCCCTTCTCAGGCATGGTGACCTCCAATGTAGTTCATTATGTCCTTCATCACACCGTTCCTGTCGGTCCTGAACAGGTTTCTGGCTGTGGAAAGCTCGAGAAGCATGTTGTCGTCTGTGATTAGCGGATAGCCGTTGCCGTATCCCTCCATATCATCGCTGCTGAATATGTTAAGGAACACCATCCTGTCTGCGGCATCCTCACCGGGAAACCTGAGTGAAAGCGTCCTGTGTAGCATCACCTTTGTGAGCATATCGCGCGACTCCTGGTCAAGGAGGTAGAAGTTCTTCTCTATGTTATCCACATTTATATCTGACTTCGAGCCGACGAGTATGATCTCAGTCGGATACGGACCGGGTCTCTCTTCCGGCCTGACATTGGCGAATGCCTCTATGTGTGGGAAGACAGAGGCGAATGTGGCATAGAAGCTTCTGAAGTCCGAAGGTGACATTTCGTATATGGGCACCCACTGGATGAAGACGCCATCGTCTGACATGTGCCCTGATGCAATATCGAAGAACTCCTTCGAGAAGAGCATACCGGAAAAGTCCTGCCATGGATCGCTGGGCTCTGGTATGATTATGTCAAAGGTCTCGTCTGTGGAAAGAAGGTATTTCCTCCCATCATCTATAACAAGGTCTATATTCGGCATTACATCCCTGTTGACGCTGCTGAAGTATCCTACAGTTTCAAGTATGACGGGTTCTATCTCGACGACCTTTGTGTCGACATTTGCAGACAGCTGGCCTGCAGTAGTTCCGGTGCCAAGGCCCACTATTAGTGCATTTTCTGGGTTGTCAGTAAGGAGCAGCCCAAGGTATGCCAACAGATAGTTTACCCGCATATCAGTGACGCTTGTTCCGCCCTGACCCTTTCCGTTTATGAGAAGAGACCTGACGCTTCCTCCCTCTTCAAGGACATCGACAGTTGCATACATCCCCTCCTTGTGGAACAGCACATCCATGCTGTGTGTGGTTGTCGCCTCATCAAGAAGCGGCCGGTAAAAGCTGTTCCTGTACATGTAGACTGGATCATAGGATGCAAACGGTGATATCAGAACCGTGGCAACAAGGCCGGCAGCTGCCAGAGGGATGAGTTTCTTAGTGCAAGAAAATGCCAGCAGCAGTGCAGCTATTCCATTAAGAATGGCTGCGACAGCTATGGAGAATGTGACGCCGACTGATGCTATCAACACGAATCCTGTGAGAAGCGCGCCTGCTATAGAGCCCAGATTGTTGGCCGAGTAGAGCATGCCTATCCTTTCTCCCTTTCCGCCCTTCTTGTAGAGTTCAACAAAAAGCGGCCATGTGATTCCCATAAGGGTTGTAGGAACCAGAAGGAAGCCGAAAACAAGCAGGAGGCTGAGCGCGCTGAATGAAACGAAGTTTTCATATACCTGCGCTATCAGGCTGTATGCCGAAGGAAGAAGGCCGACTGACGCGGTCATGAGAACCGCAGAGAGCGCTATCCCGATTTCCGTAATTATAAGCAGCCTTTCGGGGCTGCCGAATCTCTTTACCAGCTTTGGGGAAATAATGGAACCCAGTGAAAGGCCGAGCATGAATGACGAGAATATGACGGAGATGGTGTATATTGTCGAGCCGAGGACAAACTGTATTGGCCTGACCCAACTGATTTCATAGATGAGGGCGGCCATACCCGAAAGCACAGCAACTATTATCAACGGTCTGTATTCAGAACGCATCCTTCAGCCCTCCCTGAGAGTATATGAAGAACAGACCAATCGCAATGTTGATGAGCGCGGCCATGACAGCTGTCAGGAATATGCCGGCAAATGGTATGAGCAGGAATCCGGCAGCCATTGGCCCAAGTGAAGAGCCAAATGAATTGGAGGAGTAAAGCTTTGCCGCGTCAGATGCTTCATCATTTCCGATGTATGCGCGGTTTACAAGAGGCCATGCAGCCCCCATCATGAGAGCAGGAAGCATTACCATCACAAAGCTTATTGCCAGTTCCCAATATCCGGCAAATGGGAGAACACCGGAGAGCTGTGATGTTATGAGCGAGATGAATACTATGCCGTAAACCCCTATAAGTGTCTCGGTCAGCCCGAAGACTGCAAGCGGCTTCCTGAACCTGTCCGACGGCCTCGCCATAAGGTAAGACCCCAATGTGAAGCCCGAGAGCATACCCGCAAGTATGGTACTCGTGGAGTATACTGTTGAGCCCAGTATGACCTGGAGCGGCCTTGACCATGCTATCTCATAGACCATGGCAGTGAATCCTGCGAAGAAGAATGCTATAAGAACGGCTCTCCTATTCATAGCCGACCCTCGCTTTAATTTCAGAAACGCCCAGAAGTGCGTCAGAAGAAGGCACAAGAACGATGGACGATGTCATGCTCTCGCCGGACTCCAGCCCGCTCACGACTTCCCTCACCTGACCGTCGTCTGCAAGCAGATACGGAGGCAGCTGCCATTCTATGACAACAACGGAGGCGTTTCCCCCGCCGATGTTCTCAATCGTCGCGGTCACGGTGAATGACTCGCCTCTGGCTACCGACTGGGGATAATCCAGTGCCATCTTCAGCAGGGGCTTTGCCTCACCGGCATTATCATCATTCTGCTCGGGCGCACCTTCATGCTGAGTATCCTGTTTCGGTTCTTCCGCCGGCTGCTGTGCCGCAGGCTCAGATTCTGCCTTTTCAGGCTGTGTTTCATTTGTTGTATTTGACGCAGATTCGGCCTCGGTTTGCTGCTGCGCCGCAGGCGCAGATTCGGCACTATCAGGCTGTTGGAAACTATCACCGGTGACATTCTCCGGCAGCTGCTCCTGCCCTGTGATGTTCTCATGGATAGTCGCGTTATCATCTGTAATGTCCTCAGAAGGCATTTCATCTGTCACGTCTGCCTGCTCGGGTTCCTCTTCAGTCGTTCCTGTTAGATTGCCTGCAACTGCGTCAGACCCGGCGGCAGTTTCAGGCTCGTTCAGCATCGCTACATCTTCAGATGGCTCTGCCGGAGGCAAGGTCGTGTCATTGGCAACAGCATGTGGCACGGTTTCATTCTCATTGATTGTGACAGTCATGCCTGTAACAGATGAATCCGTGGTGTTCTCTGCCACTATCACGCTTGCAGGGACGAGAATTAGAATGAGAAATAACGCTATAAGCTTTGCCTGTCCCTTGCTTACTGCCCCAAAAGTAAGTTTTTCCTCCAAGATGGTGCACCTGACAGCATATAGGATACTAGTTGCAACTAATAATGTTAGTAACTGTCGATGCTTATATGACCTGTTAACTGTGTAAAGTTTAAATTGTCGACCGACAATACATTATACATGATAAAGTTTCTCAGCACCAGAAACATGGAAAAGGAAAAGATCACTTCTCTCACCGAAGCTGAAAAAATCAGGGAGCTCGAAAAGGAGCGTTCTCTTAACCAGCGTATAGAAAGCCTGATTTTCAAAAAGTTCAGGGAAACCGGGCTTGATGAAAGGATGAAAGAAATGAATTTCACGCTTGAGGAAATCGCCGAAAAAGTAGACCATCTCATGTTTTTGTACCAGTCGAACAGTCGACAAAAAAATTCCCCGAGCGCCAAAAAGCTCAAAGTCAAGGAAATGATTACAATGATGCTGCAGCAGCACGGCTCGCTGAGCGCCCCACAACTGTCAGAAATGCTTAACCTTTCTCGCACAAGATGCAGCGAATACCTCAAGGAAATGGAGATTAAAGGGCTTCTTGAGTCAAATCTGAACTGTCGGAAAAAATACTACAAGATTCGACAGAAAAGATGAACTCACTGTGTGTTTAAACAAAACCATATTTATGCAAATTTATTATATGCAAATCAATTATAAATCGGTTGCTTAGCAGTTATATTTTGCGCCAGGTGGAGACTTTGACAAATATGTGTAGAAAACTCACCGTGGCAGTCGGCGCATTGCTACTGATATTTGTTGTTTTTTCTTCTGCAAATCCCGGCCCGCCTTCGGTGATACTTCAGGATCCCAATGGCACGATTTTTAATTCAACCAAAAATGTGACATTAGTTTGCAACGCATC